>DATNHO010000026.1:0-11439 GCA_035604895.1 Terriglobales bacterium
CCGCGAGCATATTGCGCAGCAGCAGCATAGTTTTCGCGCTGGTCAAGGAACGCGCCCGTCTTCTGGCCTCCGAGCACGTCATAGTGAAAGCGGACGCCATTCATGGCAAACACCGTGTTTTTCTTCTCGCCCTGCAACAGGCCGGAGGATTGCGCGGGCAGTTGCTCCAACTCTCGCACTCGGGGATCGACGCGCTCGGCAATCGCCTCCGGATGCAACCGCTGGGAAAGCTCAGAAACGATTACTTGGCGCACCGCTTCGATATCCATCGCCTGCGTCAGCACCTGGAGGGAAAGCAGATCGTTGTAGCGATCTACAATCAAGCCGGGCAGGAAATCCGCTTCGCTGAAGACAATCCGATAGGCATCCGTGTCTCGCACCACTCGTTCGCGATAAGCGATCGCCTCCTGGATGCGTGTGCGCAACAGACTATCGAGATCCTTGACGGCTTCCCGCGAAATCATGCGGATCGCGATCTGCGAAGCACTGCTGTAGAGGGCCGTGCCCAGAAATTTCTCACGCTCGTCGACCACTCCCACCAAAGCACCGGGAGCAACACCGTCCGCCTGAGCGATGTCGGAGCGATAAACCCACACATGTCCGTCCTTGAGCCGGTTGGCTCCGCGACGAGAGACTTTCACCACGGGAAGCCCGTGGAGGTTAAGTTTTTTTGGGGGCATGAAGGAATCTTACCGCGCTGGAGGCTAACCCGGGGCAACCGTGCAACAGTGTCAGGAGCATCTGGACCTGCGGAGGTTGATGCACACTTGGAGCCGTGCTCCGAGTGGACGCGCCAGGACGTAAGTACGACCTTCGCTCGGGCGCGTCTGATAGCATACGAACCGAAGGGCGCGACCAAAATGAGGCCCGAACGCCAACTACGTCTCGTGCAGCTCGCCAACATCCTTTTCGTCGCGGTGTGCTTCTTTGTTAAGCGTATAGGAATCGTTGAGACCCACGATACTGTCACCGTCCGCGACTGGATTGTCATCGTGGCGGCGATCTGGTCCGCTGTTTCAGGGTTCACGGGGCAGCGCAGAATCAACAACGCTTCAACTCGACCTCAAAGGTCATCGAGATCGACACCCATGGGCCGATGGAAAACGGGACACTTTGTGCGTCTCTCCAGTGCGACGGCAGTAGGCCTGTGGGGACTTGTCCTTCACTACTTCGGGGGTTCAGAGTGGCTCGTCAATGTCTTGCTTGGACTGGCGATGCTGCTTCTGCTGATCTGGAGGCCTGGAGCTGCCCCGGTTCCAGCACAACCGTCAGAGTCCCTCAAAGATTAAGCTGCTTACAGCCGCCTCGAGTCGCTGTTCAATATGCGATTGCGGAAAACGGCGGCAGACTTTCAACTAGCGGCGGGATGCTCGGTAGCCATCGCGTGGCTCTTCGCGTGACTGTGTTTACGCATTTCTACCCGCGCCAGATCGAGGTCTCGATGCAGGGCGTCAAGGGTTGCCGTGGGCAGTTCGCCTCCCCATTCCTCGATCTCTGACTCGGTCCAACTTCCGTTCAGACGGATGACATCGTCGGTAAAGTCTTCAGGAAAAGCCAGCCGGTATTCGCCTTCGCGACCCAAAATATTGCCAACTCCGCGCCCAGACGAGCCATCGTATACGTGGCGGCTGGACATACCTTTGCTGTTCATGTAAACCAGAAATACTTCCCCATGGTCCTCGAAGCTGGGCCGGTAATACCACGCCTGGCTGGATTCGAACTTAGGGTGGGCCCTGCGCCGCCGCGCAACCACGACGGGATCCGGCTCCTCGTCATGCGCCGGGTCGTAATAAAGAATTCGCTGGCAGGACTCGCAGACCACCACATGCGTCGCTGCGCGCACCTCATTGTAAGTCTGCGGACGCAGCATGACCTGGCACGCCAAACACTTGTGATCGCGGGCTTCCGAAAGCCCACTCCCACGGTGCCGCGCGACTCGGTCATATTGCGGCAGCAGATCAGGATTCACTCCGGCTCGCGCATTGTCGCGTTTGGCATTCCACTCGGCCAACTGCTTTTCGTCTTCAGCCGTGCGCTGCCGGGCTTCGATCTTTTCCTTTTCAATCTCCGCAGTCTCGGCCTTCAACTTTGCTTCGGCCGCTTTTACGTCTTTCTCGCGAATCTCGGCGTTGACCATCAACTCCAGAATCTTGTCTTCATTGGCACGAATGTCCTGCTCGGCAAACTGAATTTCGTGCAGCAGAGCTTTGTATTGTTCGTTGGTCTTAACGGCGAGGGATTGGTCGCGGTACTTGGAGATTTTCTGTTGCTGGTCCGAGATCGCGCTTTCGTACTTGCGGCGGGACGCTTCGTCGGCCTTTACGGCGGTTTTGGCCTTTTCCAAGACTGCCCTGGTCCCGGCCAGCCTCTCTTCAATCGCGGCAACCCGTTTGGGCAGGGCAGCGATTTCTTCCTTTAAACGCAGGATTTCCCGATCCGCCAGTTGCAGTGCGATCAGGTTTTGTACGTCAGGAAGCATCTTTAAGAGTAGCTCCGCCCTGATTTTAGCATGCCCTCTGTAGAGGCGTTGCAGTCAGTATCTTACCCAGCCTCTTGTTGTTATCCCGCTGCGCTCCTCGGAATGGCGCAGGATCGTTTGCGACAGACTGCAAGAACCCGACCCGCCGGTGTACACTTTCCAGCCTCACCTCCTAACACTGAATTTATGCCCGGAGATGCCGCGTGAATCGACCGATCAAGCTGATATCCATCTGCCTGCTCATTATCCCGTTTGCTGCTGCCCAGTCAGATCCTGCTGACAATCCTGCCCGAAAACCCCTCACCATTGAATCCATTTTCGCCCCAGGCGGCATCACGGGACGTCCGCCAGAAACCATCCAATGGACTCCCGACTTTACAAAGTTCTCTTTCATTCAGCGGGACGACTCCGGCGAACACGGCCAGTTGTTGTCGGTGGACGCGGTCACGGGCCAAAAAACTCTGCTGGTGAGCGAAGGCAAACTGGCGACGCTCGCCCCCTCCGTCGAGAGGATCAAAGATGAGCGCGAGGTAGAACGCATCACTCGGTATCACGTCGACCCTTACTACTGGGCGCCGGATTCCAAGCACTTGCTCTTTGTTCCTCAAGGCCAGCTATGGCTGTACTCACTCGAGACCGGCACCGCCGTCCAACTCAGCGCGTCGCCCGACGCCAGCGGCGATCCCAAGTTCTCTCCCGACAGCACTCGCCTCGCCTACGTTCGCAAACACAATCTATACGTGCGCACTCTCTCCGACGACACCGAGAAGCAACTCACCCGGGACAAAGAGGAAACCGACAAGCATCCCAACCTGCTGAGCGGTGAAGTCGATTGGGTCTACGCCGAAGAACTGGGCGTGCGCAGCAACTACTTCTGGTCGCCCGACGGCAAGAACATTGCGTTCCTGCACATGGATGAAACGCATGTGCCCACCTATCCAATCACCAACTGGATGCCCACGCATCCCACGCTGGACATGGAAAAGTATCCTCAGGCCGGCGACCCCAATCCGGTCGTTCGCCTCGGAGTGGCCAGCACGTCCGGCGGTGACGCAAAGTGGATATCGCTCACCGAGGACCGCGACACCTACCTCCCCCGTTTTGGCTGGGTCAACGATGGCGTCCTCTGGGCCGAAGTGTTAAATCGCGCGCAGGACAACATCGACCTTTACTTCGTCGATATTCACTCCGGACACTCTCGCAAGGTCTTGACCGAGGCCACCCCCGACGCCTGGGTAAACGTGAACGATGACATGAGAATCCTGAAGTCGGGAGACCGTTTCCTCTGGTCGAGCTGGCGCGACGGGACCACCCAGCTTTATCTCTATAGCTTCGACAAAACGAATCCACTGGCGGCCGAGGCCAAGTTGGAACGGCAGATCACTAAAGGCGATTTCGAAATGCTAGGGGTCGAGGCCGTGGACGAGGACGCCGGCGTGGTCTATTTCACCTGCAATAAGGACGATCCCCGTCAGCGACAGATATACGCGGTCAAGCTGGATGGCTCGGGCTTCAAACAAGTCTCCGAGGATGATGGAACCCATCACGCCACCTTCGCCGATGACGGCAAGCACTTCGTGGATGAATTCTCCGACCTCATGACGCCGCCGCGAACGTCACTTTGCAGCAGCAGCGGATCCTGCAAGACCGTATGGAACTCACGTGGCGTGGACGACTACGGATTGACTGAGCCCGAGTTTCTAGAGTTCAAAGCGGACGACGGGACCACTCTTTACGGCCAACTCCTGCTTCCGCCGGAAAGTGCTCAGGCCAGCAAGATCCCGCTCATCGTAAATATCTACGGCGGCCCCGCCGCACAACTGGTAACCGATAGCTGGATCGAGAACTGGACCGGTTCTTCTGGTCTCTTCCATCAGGTTCTAGCCCGGCAGGGGTTTGCGATCTTTACCGTCGACAATCGCGGCACGCCCGCTCGCGATCGCAAGTTCATGACCGCAGTCCGTCACCAATTCGGCGCGATTGAATTGAAAGATCAGCTCACTGCTCTCGATCAGCTGTTCGTGAAGTATCCCGAACTTGACCGCACGCGTGTAGGCATATGGGGATGGAGCAATGGTGCCTCAATGACCCTTTATGCCATGACGCATTCAAACATGTTCAAAGCCGGCGCCGCCGTCGCCCCCGTCACTAACTGGCGCGACTACGATTCCATCTATACCGAACGCAACAACGGCATGCCCAAGGACAAGAACACCACAAGCTACGTAGACATGGATTTGCCCGCAGTAGCCGACAAGTTGCAAGGCTCATTGCTTATTGCTCACGGAACCGGCGACGACAACGTGCATTTTCAGAACAGCATCCAGATGGTTGAAGCTCTAATCAAAGCAGGCAAGCAGTTCCACTTCATGGTCTATCCCAACAAAACTCACAGCATTCGTGGAGCGGACGACCGCGATCACCTCTTCCACCTGATCGAAGAACACTTCGAGCGCGAACTGAAATAAATTCAAGGCAATTTGTCAGCTTGAGGAAGCGGGACCTTCGCCAAGCGAAGGTCCACAACAACCAGCCAGAAAAAGGCCCACCGTAGAGGGGGTCCCGGCGGGCCAGAGGGACGAACATGACGCTTTCTGCGAGCTATTCTCGCTTGCCAAGCATTCTGTTACTTGTAAGATCACGAGTCTATTGTGCAATGAGCCGGATGGGGTTTACTTTCGTGCCGGAAGACCTTACAAAGGTTTAGGGTTTTGTAACAGGAACTCCCATTTTCTCAGCCATTCTCACCAACTCAGGCAGGGACTCTGCACCCATCTTTCGCATGAGTTGCCCGCGATGGACTTTAACCGTGGTTTCGCTGGTTCCGATTTCGGCAGCGATTTGTTTATTGGGAAGGCCGGAAACTACCAGGGGCAGCACCTCTCGCTCACGCGGCGTAAGCCATTCAAAGCGTTCCCGCAGGGTGGCAATTTCCGCCTCGCGCTGGCGTCGAGCTCGGTCCCGTTCGAGCGCGTGTTGAATCGCATCCAGCAGATCCTGATCGCGGAATGGTTTGGTCAGGAACTCGACGGCTCCCGCCTTCATCGCCCGGACCGACATCGGGATGTCGCCATGACCGGTGATGAAGATAATCGGGATGGTATTGTTGGCTTCAGCCAGTTTGCGCTGGAAATCGAGCCCGCTGATTCCGGGCAATCTGATATCGAGGATTAGACAACCAGGCACTTCCGCCTGTTTCGCTCGTAGAAAATCCTGCGCCGAGCCAAAGAGTTGAACTTGCAAGCCCACCGAGCGGATCAGGCTCGCGATGGCCTTGCGCACCTCGGCATCGTCATCTACGACGAACACCATGGATTGCAGTTCATTCATGCATTAAGCTGCCTCGGGGAGGATCAGCTGAAAAACTGCTCCGTGCAAAGGCGCGGGCCCAGCCCACAGGCGCCCGCCGTGCGCTTCCACAATGTTACGGCTGATCGAGAGCCCCATTCCGATCCCCTCGGGTTTAGTCGTAAAGAACGAATCGAAGATACGCGACACGTGCTTCGGATCCAGTCCTTTCCCGGAATCCTGAACCGTGATCAAGGCACCCTCCGTATCTCTCGCCGACTTGATGACCAGCGTCTTTCGCCTGTCCTTGATTGAAAGCATGGCGTCAATGGCGTTCATGATCAAGTTCAGCATTACCTGCTGCAACTGAACCCGGTCGCCGATCACAATGGGCGTATCGGGCGTCAGCTCCGCGTGTACGGCAACAACGCTTCTCATGAGCTCGTTGTGGAGCAGGGCCAACACCTCTCGGATTACTTCGTTCACATTCACTGGCCGCAGTTCGGGAGGCGTCTTCTTCAGCAGAGTTCGAATTCTCTCAATCACACAGCTGGCGCGATTGGCTTCCTGCATCGCGCTGGTCATCGCCTCGCGCGCCTCGGCCAGGTTCGGCGGGTGTATCGCGAGCCAGCGCAGCGAGGCGCTGGCATTCGTGGCTACTGCCGCCAGGGGCTGATTGATCTCATGCGCGATTGATGCAGTCAACTCGCCCATGGTTGCGATTCGACTGACGCGAGCCAGATCTGCCTGCGATTCCTGCACTGCCTGTTCGGCCAGCTTGTTTTCTGTGATGTCCTCGGCCAGGCCCGCGAGTCGATACACATGGCCTTTGGCATCGTGGACTGGAAACCCGCGATCCAGAATCCAGCGTATGCTTCCGTCAGGACGAACGATTCTATATTCGTACATGAAAAGGTCGCGATTGAGATAGGCGTTCCGAATCCTCTCGCGGTCGTCGGGATGGATCGCGTTCAGAAAGGAGTCGGGGGTTTCGTAGAGACTCTGGCAAGTCCGGCCCCAAACTTGTTCATAGGCGGGGCTCACATAGAAGAGGTCGAGGCTCTTCGCATCGGTCAGGTAGAAGACTTCGCGAATGTTCTCTGCCAGTTGGCGGAAAAGCTGCTCACTATCTCGCAATTCCCTTTCCGCCCGCACCCGTTCTGTGATGTCATGAGCCAGACCTCGAACGACGGGCAAAGTAACCCCCTCGGTGCGAAGCGTGTTGTTATATTCCCATATCCTTCGCTCCCCGGTCCGGGTGACGACACTCATCAGCCCCCTGTCTGCGCCGTGTTTCTCAATTCGGACCAGGTATTGGTCGAACTGTTGCTGACAATCGGGAGTGATGAATTCTCGCATCGGGATTTTCAATAGCTCGGCAACTTCATATCCCAGAATTCGAGCAGACGCGGCATTGGCCGAAAGCAGATTTCCCTTCAGATCGTGGGTGCACAGCAAGTCCTGGCTGTTTTCGACCAGGTCGCGGTATCGATCTTCGCTCTCGCGCAGCGCTTTTGCCACCCGGTTGCGCTCAGTGATATCGACAAAAACTCCCACCGCACCGCGCACCTTACCCTGTTGATCGAGGAATGGGGCAGCGTTGCCGAAAATGTCGCGCGACGTCCCATCGTCAAATACCAGAGTGATTTCGGAATCGCGAATCTCCTGCCCCGTGGCCGCAGCCTTTTGAACCGGCAACTCGCTGGGCGGAAGCTCCCGCCCGTCCTTGATGATACGGAAGCTCGAAGGCTGCTCCTCCGCGGGCGCGGACTTGGAAATGTTGGCGCCATAGGGCAACCGCAGCAACTCGTAAGCGACCCGGCTGCCGGTGATCCTCTGACCGGTTGGGTCTCGGGAAATAAGTGCCATCCCGGGCACAGCGTCCAGAATGACTTCCAATTCCTCAGCCCGGGCTTTGGCCTCGGCTTCGTTCCGCTGCAACGCTTCTTCCGCCTTCTTTTGCTCGGTAATGTCCTGAATAACGCAGGCGACCCGGTCGATACCGTCCGGACCCTCGATGGGAAAGTACGATATGGATACGTCCCTATCGCCCAGTTTCGGATACTTATACTTCAACTCGTATTTGACGACTTTACCTTGGAAGCATTCGTCCAGTTTTTCCTTGATGATCGTATCGAAGACACCCTCGTTCAACATCTCCCGGGATGGACGCCCTATGAGCTGTTCTCTTTCTACACCTCGATAGTTCAGGAACGCACGGTTCGCGAGGACATAGCGGTATTCCCGGTCAACCACCACGATCATCTCCTCCAGGCCTTCCACGGCCTTTTCGTATTCCCGCAGCCTTTCCTCGGTCCGTTTTCGTTGACGGATGTCGCGGGCGATCGCCTCGATGGCCGGCAACCCTTTCCAACTGATCGGAATTGCAGCCGATTCTATCTCCACGGGCGAACCGTTGAGAGCAACAAGCACGTGCTCAATGGGCGGAGCCGCGACTCCTGTCCGATAGGAATCTCGAATGCGACTCCTTACGGATGCCAGAGATCCTGGATGAACGAACTCGGAAAGCCTTTTGCCCACGATCTGCTCCGGCCGTTCCCCACCCAACAACCTCACCGCGCTAGGATTCACAAAAACGATGCGCTCTTCGCTTACCACAAAAATTGCGTCGGGGGCGGCCTCCAGCAACGCGCGGAACCTGCCTTCTGCCGCGCCCGAAGCTTTCGCGGTTTGAATCAGAGAAAGGACTTGTGGAACGGTAAAAGGAAGGAGCACAGCGGTCGCAACCGATACCAATGCCGTGACCACCTTCAGGCTCCCGGAAAGCACGTAAACCGGAATCCAGACGGTGACCACCTCCATGAAGTGCGTGCAACCACAGGCAACAATAAACGCGCCGAACGCCAGAAACATCCAGTGAAAAGGGATGTCGCGGCGTCCCTTCCGAACCAGATAAACCAGCGTTCCGCAAATCGCGAGGTAGGCTATACCAATCAGGGAGTCGGCAATCACATGGGTCCACACCAATCCCGGTTTGCCGAGGTAGCAAAACAGATGGGGTAGGAAGTTCGTAGCCAGAATGCGCCTCGCCAGGGACGGCCAAAACAAGAATGGACCGGTCGCTATCGTGAGCAGCACAGCCATCCCAACGAGAATTTGACGCTTAGGGAACTGGGGCGATTCGAACCATTCAGAGGTGTTTGCGGGCGTTGACATGCGACCTCCTAGCGTCAGGCACACTCGCGCCTTTGCCGCTCCCGTGGCACTGACGTGTCAACTCTCAGGTCTTTTGTAGCCAATCACACAGCAAATGGTGAAGCTTCGCGTACATTTCAATGTGTCCGCACTCTTCACATACACCCGCTGAGACCGCTCCCGTATACGCAGGACCGTCAGGAGCCTCCGGACGGGCAAAGTCTAACCTCACCAGACCGCTGACCCTTTTCGAATGCTGACATGGTTCCGAAGCCATTCTCCCCCTCGTGGCAGCTGGACGATGTGTGACATGGACTTGCCTTCCGATGAACCGTAGTACGGTGTGCGCAAATCATTTGGCTGCCCACAGAATGTGCCGCTAATCTACACCTTACGCTTGAGTTGTCAAGAATTTCTTCTCCCAGTTCGTACCCGGGTTCGTACCCTAGTTCGGACGCATGATGCGGTTTGGCTCGGTCGGCGTTGCCCCCGCGCAGAAAGGACTCGCACCGGAACTCACGGAAAGGCAGATTCCCAATGACGTATCGCGATCTCACAGAACAATCTGCTACCCCTCCTAAACCTTTGTAAAGCTCCTCTTTGCAAACGTCGAACTCTCCGATACGAACGCCGAATGGATTCTTCACCCCACGAGTGCTACTTTCGCTCCTGAACCGTGAGTTTACCGGTTGTCAAAAGCTATGGCGTATCACGAATCCGCGCTTTCCAGGTGGGACCAATTGCCGGGAATGAACCCATCAACGGAAGAAGAGCGCCCGGAAAACAGTTTTCTAGAGATCGTAGGTGAGAGCCCGGGGCTGAGGCGAATGCTGAAGTTGGCAATAAAAGTGGCGCGAAAGGAAGCTCCGGTTTTGATTCTCGGCGAGGCCGGATCCGGCAAGGAGTTGATTGCCCGAGCCATCCACCGTCTGAGCATCAGAAGGAACGAGAGTTTCGTGAAAGTGAACTGTGCGACGGCGATGGACGGGACGCTGGACAGCGAACTGTTCGGGCATCAGAGGGGATCTGCTGGAACGCGGAAGATTGGCCATGTCGAACTGGCTAACAACGGGATCCTTTTCCTGGACAAAATCGCACACGTCCCGCTCGATCTTCAGGCCAAATTGCTTCGCTTGTTGGAACACCGCGAATTTGAACGACTCGGCAGTGCGTACAGCATTCCAGTGAATGTGCGTTTGATCGCGACCACGCAATATGACCTGGGAGAGCGGGTCGCGGAACAAACATTTCGTGACGATCTCTACGACCAGCTGAATGTTTTCCCCATCCGGGTTCCACCTTTGCGGGAACGACGCGATGACATCCCTCTTCTGGTGCGCTATTTCGTGCAGGTGTCCGCTCACCGCATGAATAAACACATTGAAGGGATTCCGGCTGAGGCAATGAGTTTTCTCAGTAACTGCGATTGGCCCGGCAACCTCCGGCAACTGGAGACTTTGATCGAGCGGGCGGTCGCCGTTACCGAGGGCCCGGAATTGCAAGTTCCCCTGGCGGGGTTTCAGTCGGAATCGGGAAGGGAAACCAGCTAGCTCTGGAAGACTGCCGCAACGTCGCTCAGCGTGACAAGCTAGAGTTGGCTCGCGATTTCTCCCCCATTTGACCTCGACTTTCACGCCTACTCCTTGGCTCAAGCCTATCAATGAAAAGTAACTAGTGGTCCCCGAGTCTGGTGTTCCAAAATAAAGCGGTGCAAAATAGATTGTGGAGGCACAAAGCTCCCTCATGCACCGCTTGACGCTTGGCGACTTCGAACTCATGGCCGTCTCCGACGGCATTTATCGGCTCGACGGCGGAGCATTCTTCGGCGTCATCCCCAAGGTCATGTGGGGCAAGAAAGTAAAGGCCGACGAGAACAACTACGTTCCGGTGGGATTGAATTCCGTCGTGGTCCGCACTGGCAAGCAGACGATCCTGATCGAAACCGGGATCGGCAACAAGTTGCCTGAACGATTGGTTAAGATTTTCGGCCAACCTGCAAAGTTGCTGGACAATCTGGCCGCCGCCGGCGTTTCGCCGGAAGACGTTGACATCGTGATCAACACCCACCTGCACTTCGATCACTGCGGCTGGAACACGACGCTCCAAGGCAACAAGATCGTGCCGACGTTTCCGAAAGCCAAATACTATGCCCCCGACGGCGAGTGGCAGCATGGACGCCTGCAACTCGAGCGCGACGCGATCAGCTATATGTCGGACAACTACGATCCCCTGATCACTAGCAGCCAAATGGAGTTGCTGCAAGGAGATCAGGAGATTGTCCCGGGAATCTCAGTAAGAGTTTTCCCCGGACACACCCAGCACATGCAGGCAGTGATTATAAAAAGCGGATGCCGGACAGCTTGTTACATCTCCGACCTGATACCCACCAGCGCCCACCTAGATCTGACCTGGGGCATGGCCTTCGATCTGCTCCCGCTGCAAACCATCGAAAGCCGTAAGCGCTATTACGCCCAGGCGATTCCGGAAAATTGGCTGACCATGTTCACCCACGATCC
>DATNHO010000027.1:0-6215 GCA_035604895.1 Terriglobales bacterium
CTGCCCACGCCCCGCGCGTCCCGCCACCTGCGTCAGCAATTGAAAGGTACGCTCCGCCGCACGAAAATCCGGAAACCCCAAGGCTGCATCCGCTCCGACCACCCCTACCAGCGTGACCCCATGAATGTCGTGACCCTTGGCGATCATCTGTGTCCCCACCAGCAGATCAAGTTCGCCTTCGTTGAGCGCATTCAGCGCCCGCTCAAAATCTTCGTTCCCGCGAACTGTATCCCGATCAAGACGCCCAATCCGCGCCTGCGGAAACAGCCCGTGCAACAATTCTTCCAGCTTCTCCGATCCCGTCCCAAGAAAATAAACGTACTCGCTGCCACACTCGCCGCAGACCTTCGGCACCGCCGCCATGAATCCGCAGTAGTGGCACACCATTCGATTCGTGCGCTTATGATGCGTCATCGCGATGGCACAATTCCTGCACTCCATCCGGTTCCCACAAGCACGGCAAAGCGCGACCGGCGAGTACCCACGCCGGTTGAGCAGCACCATCGCTTGCTCCTTGCGATCCAGTCGCTGCCTGATTTCCTCCACCAGCTTTCGCGAAACCACCTGCTCTTTACCGGTCTCCTGAAACTCCAGACGCATGTCAACGATTTCAACCTCAGGCAGCGGACGATTCTCCACCCGATCCTGCAATTCGAGCAGCGCATACTTATTCTTCTTTGCGTTGAAGTAAGATTCCAGCGAAGGCGTAGCCGATCCCAGCACGACCACAGCGCCAGCCATCTTCGCCCGCATCACGGCCACATCGCGCGCGTGATAGCGCGGCGTCTCCTCCTGCTTGTAGCTCGAATCCTGCTCTTCGTCCACGATCATCAAAGCCAGATTTGACACCGGCGCAAACACCGCCGAGCGTGTCCCCACCACCATCCGCGCCCCTCCGCGCTTGATGCGATGCCACTGCTCCGCCCGCTCCTGATCAGAAAGCCCCGAGTGCAGAATGGCAACTTCGTCTCCAAACACGTGATGCAGATCAGCCGCCACCGCAGGCGTAAGTCCAATCTCAGGAACCAAAAGGATCGCCGACCGCCCCGCCTCCAGAACCGATCGCATGGCCGCAAGATAAACCGCAGTCTTACCCGACCCGGTCACACCATGCAGGAGCATGCCAGAAAACCTTCCAGCGCGCACGTTCTCGTCGATCCGCTTCAGCGCATTCTGCTGCGCCGAATTGAACTGAAAGTCCAGCGGCGAAGGCCGCGTCATTGTTCTCGCGACCGTGAACTCCACTGGCTCGTCGACGATCTCGACCAACCCGCGCTTCGCAAGAGTCCCCAGTGCTGTCCGAGGAACGTCGAGCGCCTGCAGAGTCTCGACGGCGAGCCGTCCGCCCGCCGCGGCCAAGGTTTCGATCAAGATCTGCTGATTGGAATTGAGTTTGCCGGCGTTCTTGAGCAGAGCAACCTTCATGGTGCGGACAGCGTCGCGCGCGTCCGACAAGTCTTCCCGCGCGATCCATTTCTTGCGCACCATGCCTGCCAGCACAGATTTTGAAACACGAGTCGCGGCGCGCAAGCTCTCTTCGCGCACCGTTTCGCGTTCAACTAGGTAGTCGAGGACGCGAACCTCCGCCAGTTGTTCGTCGGGCGTCTTGCGCGCACGAGCGGATGAACCTGAGGTGCCTGCACGGTGCAACGCCATTTGTCCTTCGCTCGTGATGCGATAGCCAATGGTCCGTTTGAATTCCGCGGCCAGCGGCAGCATGGTGCGAAACACTTCGCCGAGGGGGGCGAGGTAGTAATTCGCAATCCACTTGCCCAGTTGAATGAGTTGCTGATCAAGCACCGGCGCGGCATCGAGCACGCTTAAGATGTTCTTCGCCTGCACTTTCGGCGCGCGATCATGCAGCGCAGTGACCACGCCGGACATGCGCTGCTGGCGAAAGGGAACGAGCACGCGCCCGCCGACCACCGGCTGCATCCCGCCAGGGATGCGGTAGGTGAAGGCGGTGTCGAGCGGCACGGGGAGCGCGACGTCGCAGAAGTCAGGCATGCTGGTTGGCATCGTAACATCGCGTCGAGGCGGGATGAGCGTGATGTGTTCCACGTGGAACATTAATCTTGTTAGCTATTAGCTATATTAGAGAAGGCCATGATACTGAACCACTTATCGTCCTGACCAGCGGTGGAAACAGTCGCTTGTAGGTCGCGCCCTCGCCCCGGGGTTAAGGCTTTCCCTGCGGCTCACGCCTTGGAGCGGCTTCGCTTTCTGGGCGGGGGGTGTGCTGTGGAAAGTGTGCAAGATTTGACATTCTATTGACAATTCAGAGTGAGATAGGTCCTAATATGGGGCGCTCGTAGGTCAGAGACGTCCGGGTTCTCGCCTGCGTAGGATATTGGGCACTACCCCGCCCTCTAATCTTTCAATCTAAGGAGAAATCAGCATGCAACGACTTTTGATTCGCACCACTGCTCTGACCTTGTGGCTAACGCTGGCGCTGGGACTCGCTTCCAGTCCAGCCCTGGCACAATATAAATTGACCAACCTTACCTCCAATCAGGCGGGCAAGGCCAAGAATCAGGATCCCTTGCTGCAGAATGCATGGGGACTAGTTTACGGTCCGGGCACGCCGTTCTGGGTGAGCGATGAATGGAATGGGTGGTCCACGCTTTACAACGGCGCCGGAGTCCCGCAGAGTTTGCAGGTGGTGGTTCCTTCGGCCAGTGGCAGCGGCCCAGGCTCGCCCACGGGAATTGTTTACAACGGTTCGAGCGAGTTCCAGATTGACAGTTGGCCATCCGAATTCATGTACGGAACCCTGGATGGAACCATTCAAGGATGGTCCCATTTCGATCCGTCGACGACTCTCATTGGGGTGAACAACTCAGCCAACAAGGTCAGCTATACCGGCCTGGCTGTCACCAGCCATAGCTCGGGGAATTTCGTATACGCGGCCGATTTTAACAACAACAAAATTGACATGTATGACGGGACCTTCAAGTTCGTGCAATCGTTCACCGACACGACAATTCCGAAGGGCTTTGTCGTGTTTAACGTGCAGGATATAGGCGGCCAGCTTTATGTCGCCTACGCCAGCGCGACGGGTGGCGCAGGCGGCTACATTGACATCTTCACGGAAGCGGGAGCATTCGTGAAGCGGTTTGCGCATGGGAAGCCGCTGAACCAGCCTTGGGGATTTGCCGTGGCTCCGAAGAATTTCGGTCCGCTGAGCAACACCCTGTTGATCTCGAACAACACCAATACCGGAACCATCAACGGATTCAATCTCACAACCGGGAAGTTCGTGGGAACGATCAAGAACTCCGCGGGCAAAGCGATTGCCATTAACCAGCTTTGGGGAATCGATTTTGGCGGCGGGGCCCTGAAGAATGTCAACGGGAAGACGAACCAGCTCTTCTTTACCGCGGGACCGGGCAACAATGTGGATGGGTTGTTCGGGGTGATCGCATTCAAGTAGTTCTGGCGGATGGCTGGAACGCAAGTCGAACCTGAAAAAACAACGGCTGCGGCAGGTGCTGGGTTGGGAAATATCCGGCATTTGCCGCGGCCGGTTTTGCATTTGCCGCGTTCGCGGCGCGCGGCCGATCAGTCGACGATCAATCTTGTTTGAGTTTGTTGGGGATTCCGGGCTGTCCCGACGAGGCGTCCGGGGCTGCGCGATTTGGTCTACGCGGCCTACGGAGTGAATTCGAAGACTACGCCGTTGTTGGAGCATAAGTTCCCACCTTTGCCAAAACCGCAAAGGTGGGCCAGCCACGGGGTCTCCTTTATCAATATCTTTTTCTGCTTTTTTGTTAGCTGAGATTTTGCTTTTCAAAACGGCGTTTGCGGCTTTAGGATAGCGGCCCTGTGTGGGGAGGGATTTCATGTATGTGATGGGGATCAATCTGTGGTCGGTGCTGGCGGCGGCTGTGGCCGCGATGGTGGTGGGATTTCTCTGGTACTCGCCGCTTTTGTTTGCGCGGCCGTGGATGGTGTTGATGGGCTACGATCCCGAGGACAAGGCCAAACTGGCGGAAATGCAACAGGGCGCGGGCAAAATGTATAGCCTGTCTTTCGTCGCCAGCCTCGTTTCGGCTGCTGTGTTGGCGAAGATCATCGCGATCACGACGGTGAACTCCGCGCTTTACGGGATGAAAGTCGGGTTTGCGGTGTGGCTGGGTTTTGTCGCCACGGTGCAGTTGACCGGAGTGCTGTTTGCGCGGCAGCCGACGAAACTTTATTTGATCAATACGGGCTATCAGCTGGTTTGCTATCTGGTGATGGGAGCGATTCTGGCGGTCTGGCCGTGGTAGGCGGGGCGGCGCTCTACGGCATCGCGTCCGACCCTTGCACAGAACGCAAGCATGGGGCACCCTAGTTTTGGGTTGGCCTACTCCAGAACGAGGCCGCCGGTGAGGCTGGCCAGGCGCTCGATGCGGTGCTCGGCGCACCAATCGTGAAGTTCGGCGACGATCTTTTCCGTGGCGCAGGGATCCCAGTAGCTGGCCGTTCCGATCTGCACGGCGGTGGCTCCTGCCAGCATGAACTCGACGATATCGACTGCGGTGGAAATGCCGCCCATGCCGATGACGGGGATTTTCACGGCTTTGGCCGCGTCGTAAACCATGCGCAGGGCGATGGGCTTGATGGCCGGGCCGGAGAGGCCAGCGGTGACGTTAGCGATGCGCGGCTTGCGGGTTTCGGCGTCGATGGCCATGGCCACAAAAGTATTGACCAGCGAGACCGCGTCAGCGCCGGCCTCCTGGGCCACGTAGGCCATCTGGGCGATGCTGGTTACGTTGGGAGAAAGTTTCACGATCAGCGGCCGCTGGGTGTAGTGACGGGCCGTGGCCACGACTTCGTCGAGGGAGCGGGGATCGCTGCCGAATTGCATACCGCCTTGCGCGGTGTTGGGGCAGGAAACGTTGAGTTCGTAGGCGGCGATGCCCTCGCCTTCGTTCAGGATTTCGATGGTGCGCTCGTAATCCTCGCGGGTGTAGCCAAACACGTTGGCGATGACGATAATATTTTTCAGCTCGCGAAGCTTGGGAAGTTTTTCGTCAACGAAGGCGCGGGCGCCGATGTTCTGCAATCCGATGGCGTTGAGCATTCCGGCGGCAGTCTCGTAGAGACGCGGCGGGGGATTGCCCGCCATGGGCTCTCTTGAGAGGCCCTTGACCACGAAGCCTCCGAGCTTGTCGAGGTGGACGACATCCTCGAATTCGATGCCGTAGCCAAAAGTGCCGCTGGCGGCGACGACGGGATTTTTGAATTCAATGCCGGCGACGTTCACGGTGAGGTCGGGAGTGCGCCGGGCGGTGGCGGGGGATGCGGACATTCCGATTTAGTGTAACCCTTGGCGCGTGCGACTCCAAAACGAGGCAAGCGGAAAAGCAGATTTCTCGACTCCACACTCGAAGTGACAATGAGGAATGGAATCTACCTGGTTTACGCAACACCCCGCCATTCGCGAGCTATGGGACGGTTCCGTAGACGGCAAATGCAGCCACGTTATCGTGGTAGGGCAGCCACTTGTCTTTGGTATTGCCGTTCAGGAAAGCGACTTTGCCGAGAGCGTCATTCCAAACAAAGTTCCATTGGAATTGGGCTTTTGAGTGTGGGCTGGTGTGGGCCACGATCCAATATTGAGTGCCACCCTGTAGTGGAATGCCAGTCGAGTCTTTGAGCGAAATCATTTTGCAGCATTGACCCTCAGGGGGGAAATTGCCGGTTGCCCAGGTCTTGAGCGATTTTCCCGGCGCACCGTGCGTGCTTGTGAAAATGCTGATGGAACCCTTGTTGAATCCGCCGGTAACGTAGCCAAGCGCAATCAGGATTTCTTTGGCTGTGGAATTTGCCTTCGGAGTAAATGGCATAGCGAGGTAACCCTCGCCCCACCTCGGGTTTTCAGGACCGGTAATCGACCAACTGACGCCGTCGTCAAATGCATCGGTCTTCGATCCCAGGTTGCTGTGAATTTTGGTCAGGCCTGGATCGGGGCCCTTGGCGAACTGAATGATAGGAGACCTTTGGGCAAGCGCGATTTGCGGGGCTTGAGCCGCGAGATTGGCGCTGGCGAACCATACAAACGCAAGACGAAGGCACAGACCGGGGACGATCTTCTTAAACATTGACTCCTCCGTTGACAAACTTGATGGGTTTTGATTTTGCCACGAGAATAATCCTGCCGATGCGGCCCATTTTACTTCAATCCCGGTTCCTGTCAATGTGAAACCCGTGCCGGACAAGGGTTTTAG
>DATNHO010000028.1:0-2388 GCA_035604895.1 Terriglobales bacterium
CGCGGTAATTGCGTACTGGTGACGCGTCTGGCCACGCTCTCCCGGCATACTTTTCCTGGTGACCCAGCCTTCGGCAGTGAAACGTCGCAACATCGGATAAACCAGATTGTTGTGCATCGCCCCGTGTCCAAGAATGAACCCCGCTTCGCGTTTCAACTGATATCCGTGCTTCGGACCGTCGAATAGCGTCGCCAGGATTATTAGATCAGTCATGACAGTGTCAATTGTGTCCTAATGAACATCACTTGTCAAAGGCACGAAGAAAACCGGAAAGCTTAATGATTTTAGGTGTGCTGCGGGGGAATCAACCGAAGCGAGCTCCATTTGCTGAATCCTGCGGGCTTCCGTTAGAATCGAATGGTTTGCTAAGAGGTTTGGTATCGAGGTGAGGAGACCATGAAAGCAGCCATTCATCCCGCTTATAACGAAATTCGCGTCATGTGCGCGTGCGGCAATAGCTTTAGCACGCGCTCGACCCACAAGGGCGATATCCACGTGGAAATTTGCTCCGCTTGTCATCCCTTCTTCACTGGCAAGCAGAAACTCATGGATACCGCCGGGCGAGTGGAGCGTTTCCGCCGCAAGTACGCCAAGAAGGAAGCGCCAAAGGCCTAAGTTCGTCAGAGACTTATGGAAAGTTGAAGAGCCTCCGTTGCGGAGGCTCTTTTGTTTTGCGTGTGAATCAATATCAATGGAGGACGGCGTTTCGTCCGTCCAGGCGCACAGAATCGGTCTACTCGTCTTCCGTAGGATTGATGGGTTCTCCGACGATGTTGTAATAAATCTCCTTGGGCGGCTTCGGCTTTGCTGGTTTTGCCGGCGCCTTGGGCGGCGGAGAAGCAGAGTCGGCTGCCTTCGGCTGCGCTGAGGGTTCAGGTGGCGACCAGAATTGGCCTGGCGGCTGCGATGGGGGAGCCGGTGCGTCTTTTACCACGGCTGGCGCCGGGATCGAAACCTTGGCCGGTGGCGGCGCCGTGGCTGCGGTTTGAACCGGCACAACCGACAGAGGCGAGGGCGCCCGCTCGGGAACAGGACTCGTCCGGGGCGACGTGCTGCGAATAATCCTTGGTTTTCGTTGGACCCAGGAATTCAGGATCACTGCGGCAATTCCCGCAAAACAAAGCTTCAGAACAGAGGTAAACAGCGCTGGAACATTGAAGTCGCCTTTGCCCAAGTACAGCGGGGACTGGACATCGCCGCCCATGGTTCTTGCCAGCGCCGGCAGAATCAGGTTGTTCGTGACCGAGACGATAAATCCCCAGATTCCTTCCGCCAGTATCACGGCGATAACGACTCGGCCTATCCATTTACCGGCATCGACTGCGGAGGGTTCCGGCGAGGACGTTCTAGGAAGTTCATCCATAACTTGTGTGATGCAAATTGTGCCACAGCCGCATAACTTGTGGAAGGCAGTAAAATAGCCAAGTGCGCAAGTACTGGGACAATCCGGCGAATGTAGGCGCGGGCGTCGTCGCCCGTGCAGGGATCAGTGTGCCCGATCGAGTCATGATCGGCGATATCCAGATCGCGCCAGCAACCGTCCTCGCTCCGATGGCGGGCGTTACCGACACCGTTTTCCGCAGATTCATTCGTAACCTGGGCGGCTGCGGCCTGATCATGACTGAGTTCACCTCCGCCGATGGCGTGCTTCGCACCAAAGACCAGAAGGCCAAGCGCTACCTGCATTTCTACGAGGACGAGCATCCCATCTCCGCGCAGCTATTTGGCAGCGATCCCAGAGTCATGGCAGACGCCGCTCGCATGGTCGAAGATCTTGGCTTCGACCTCGTCGACCTCAACCTGGGCTGTCCGGCAAAGAAGGTGGTCAAGTGCAATGGTGGCTCGGGGCTGCTGCGCGATCTGCCTGCGATTGGCAAGATTTTCGAGGCGGTTCGCGCGGCCATCAAGATTCCGTTCACGGTAAAGTTTCGTGCCGGGTGGGACGACGAGAACATTGTCTGCGTGGAACTGGCGAAGATGGCTGAGGATTGCGGCCTGTGCGCCGTCGCCCTGCACGCCCGCACACGCGAGCAGGGTTATAGCGGAGCCGCCCGCTGGGAATGGATTGCCGCGGTCAAACAGGCTGTCAGGATTCCCGTGATCGGAAACGGCGACGTCCGCACGCCCGAGGATGCGTGCGCCATCGTCTCTCAAACTGGTTGCGACGCGGTGATGATCGGACGGACAGCGCCGGCGAATCCGTGGATTTTCCGACAGATCGAGCAGTACGCAGCAAACGGTCGTTATGACGAGCCCGCTGAAGGCGATCGCTACCAGATGATTCGCACCTACTTCCAGATGCTGATTGAAGAAGAGCTTCCAGACGCGGTCGGCAAAATGAAACAATTTGCTTCGTGGTTCACGCACGGCGTCCCGGGCGGAGCCGCG
>DATNHO010000029.1:0-22509 GCA_035604895.1 Terriglobales bacterium
ACCAGCATTTTGACCGCTTTTACCTCCCTCGTAGCTGTGGCAGTTATTGCGCACAGACTTTCCGGCCCGGCAAAGGGCAGAACACATGTTTCGCGGCAATCACCCAACTCGCGTCGACGAAAAGGGACGGCTCAAGGTCCCCTCGGAATTCAAGCGCGTGATCGACGAGAAGTACGGGACGCAATTTTACATCACCAGCCTGGATGGCAAGGTTGCTCAAGTGTATCCCTTCGAGGAATGGGAGCGGATCGAGCAGAAGTTGGCAGGGCTTTCAACTTTCAATCCTACGAAGAAAAAGTTTCTGAGCAAGGTGAACTATTGGGGCCAGGTAGTCGAGATGGATGGACAGGGGCGGTTGCTAATGCCGCAACTGCTGCGCGATGCGGCGCAAATCAAGGGCGAAGTGGCAGTGAGCGGATACCAGACGTATCTGGAAATCCGAAATTTGCAAGCCTACCGGCAGCAGATGGAAGACGAGAAATTCACGGCTGAGGATGAGAAGACGCTCGACGAATTGGGCATCTAGTGGCCGAGGGTTCAACAGATACCCCTCAGGGGGTTGGGCATGGCGGTGGCAGGGAAGCGGGCCATGTTCCGGTTCTTTTAAAAGAAGCGATCGACTTTTTAGCTATCAAGCGCGGCGGGACGTATATCGACGCTACGGTGGGCCTGGGCGGGCACAGTTTCGAAATCGCAAAACGCCTCGGCGCACTGGGTCATTTGATTGGGCTCGATAAGGATCCTGCGGCGCTTGAAATCGCGCGAGGAAGACTGGTCGTTGGTCGTTCGCCGTTGGTCGTTGGCGAGGCAGCAGATTGGCCGCAGATTACGTTGCTGCACAGGTCTTTTGCAGATTTAGCGAACGGCAAACCACGAACGGCCTACGACGGAATTTTGGCCGACATCGGCGTAAGCAGTTTGCAACTGAACGACGCCGCGCGAGGCTTTAGTTTTCAGGCGGAAGGACCGCTCGACATGCGAATGAATCCGCAAGCCGAGCGCACCGCCGAACAAGTGGTAAACCAGGTCGACGAGGTCACACTCGCCAATCTGATTTACGAATTCGGTGAGGAAAGGAGGTCGCGGAGAATCGCCAGAGCCATTGTCCGGTCGCGGCCGATACGATCTACCGTGCAACTTGCGGATGTCATATCAGCCGCGGCCCGGCCAATGAATCAGGCAGAACGCAGAATTCATCCCGCGACGCGAACCTTTCAAGCTCTCCGAATCTTCGTAAACGACGAATTGAAAGACCTGCAGGCGCTGCTCGATGCGGCCCCGCAGCTGCTCAAACCGGGCGGCCGGCTGGTGATCATCAGCTTTCACTCGTTGGAGGATCGCATCGTGAAAGATGCCCTCCGCGAAGGCGTAAAGCAGGGTCAATACGAGTTGCTGACCAAGAAGCCGGCGACGGCAGGCGCAGAAGAGATTGATCGCAACCCGCGTTCGCGAAGTGCGAAATTGCGGGCAGCAGAAAAAGTTTAGTTCTTTACAGTTTGTCGTTCCGAGCGAAGCGAGGAATCTGCAGTTTGCTCGCGCGAACGAAAATGCAGATCCCGCGTTTCACTCGGGATGACAAGCCTGTTAAAGAAGAAGAGGCCAAAGTAAAACGGAGGGTGTTTATGTTTACGGGCACATTGATTGATGAATTGATTTCAACCGTGGAGCACGCGGAAAAGCAGGCTCACAAAACTACGGAGTCACCGGAAGCAAACCTCACGTATTGGTACACAGCAATCGAGCGCGAGCCCGGGTTCGACTCGAAACTGCTTGGGGTGGCTTAAATGGCGGCAGCAGCAGCCATTGCAGTTCAAGGCGCAGTTCGAAGCCGTCGGCGCAAGCCTTGCTGGACGGGCACGCCCGAGATCTACTTTGCTAAGCCGATCGATAATTCGCGCCTGGTAAAACTCGAAAACCCTCGGCGCAGCCGCGAAATGAGACAGTTTGGCATCGCGTTGAGCTGCCTTTTTCTGCTGGTCATGACTTACACCTGGCAGCATTTCAAGGCCATCGAGTACGGCTATAAGATTGAGTTCATGAAGAACGAGCGCAACGGGCTTTCGGAGTTGAATCGCACGCTCCGGCTGGAAGAAGCATCGCTGCGCTCTCCGGATCGCATTGACAGGCTGGCGAGGCAGTATGGAATGCAGCCGCCCCAGGCGGGCCAGGTCATCCGCATGGATTCCGCGCCGCTGGATGCCGGCGCACCGGTAATGGCCAGCGCTTCAGTGTCAGTTGCTTCGGTTCCGTAAAAATCAGCCACGGATTTACGCGGATGAACACGGATCAGGTAAGAAGATAAAAAGCAATCCGTGAAGATCGGTGGAAATCCGTGGCCCAGTTTTTGGCGGCTTCGCTGAAGTTGGCAGGCCGCCACGTTTGTCTAAAGGGCGCGATCCGTGGCTGCCAACACACCCCGCAACGGCACGAATACCAGGCTTTACATGCTGGCTGCAGTTCTCGTTCTATGGTGCGGCGGCATTTGCCTGCGTCTGGTCTATCTGCAAATCTTTCGCTACGGCAGTTTTGAAAAGCGCGCCATCCATGAACGCGAGCGTACCGAAGAAGTCTCAGCCCGGCGCGGCATCATCTACGACAGGACTGGGCGCGAATTGGCGATGTCGATCTCGGTGGATTCAGCTTTCGCCGTACCCACGGAAATCCCCGACTTGGCCGGCACCATCTCGCTGATTTCGAAGATCACGAAGACCGACCCTCGCGAGACCTTGGGCAAATGCAAAGCTGCCCGCACGTTTTGCTGGGTCGCGCGCAAAGCAGATGCGGAGACCGCCGATCGCATCCGCTCGCTGAATTTGCGTGGCATCTATTTCCAGAAAGAGTCCAGGCGGTACTATCCCAAGCGCGAACTGGCCGCGCAGGTGCTGGGCTACGTGGGCATGGATGACGAAGGCCTGAGCGGGATTGAACGTCAGTACGACGACAAACTGCGCGGTACCCCCGGTCGCATGCTTATCTCGGTCGACGCTCACCGCAAATGGTTTGGCAGTGTGGAGAAGCAGCCAGAGCCCGGACAGAACGTCGTCCTGACCATCGATCAGCAAATCCAGTACATCGCCGAACGCGAACTGGCAACCGCGATGGAGCAGACCCACGCCGTGACCGGCACGATAATCGTGCAGAATCCGCATACCGGGGAAATCCTAGCGCTGGCCAACCAGCCCACGTTCAACCCAAACCTCACCAAGGAAATTACGCCGGAGAAACTGAAAAACCACGCGGTCAGCGACGTTTACGAACCCGGCTCGACTTTCAAAGTGGTGACCATTTCCGCGGCGCTGGAAGAAAAGTTAACCCGCCCTGACGAAGTTTTCGATTGTCAGATGGGCTCGATCGTCATCAATGGCATGCGCATTCGCGATAGCCGGCCGCACGGGCTGCTGCCGGTCTGGGGGATTCTGGCGGAGTCGAGCGATGTGGGTGCCATCAAGATTGCGCTCCGCCTGGGCGAAGACCGATTCTACAAGTACATTCGAGCATTTGGTTTTGGTCAACAAACGGGAATCGAGTTACCCGGCGAAACCCGCGGCCTGACCAAGCCGGTGAGCCGGTGGTCGAAAGTTTCGATTGGCGCCATCTCCATGGGGCAGGAAATCGGAATTTCGCCCATGCAGTTGGCGTTGTTGGTTTCAACTATTGCGAACGACGGTGTCGCGGTGCCTCCCCGAATCGTCGCGGCTATGTCTGATCCGCAACCGACGCCGCAGACCATCGCTTTTCATCCCGCTGATGGGCGACGCATCATTTCCCCCATGACCGCGGCGGAGATGAAACAGATGATGCAAAAAGTCGTGCTCGAGGGCACAGGAAAAAAAGCGGTTCTCGAAGGGTATTCCTCCGCGGGCAAGACCGGGACCGCGCAGAAGGTAGACCCAGGCACGCACGCTTATTCGAAGACAAAATATGTGGCGTCCTTCGCCGGATTTGCTCCCATCAACAATCCCGCGATCGTGGTCGCGGTAATCCTGGATTCGGCTGTCGGCTTGCATCAAGGCGGACAAGTTTCCGCACCCGTGTTTCAGCGGGTTGCACAACAGGTCTTGGAATACCTGCACACTCCCCATGACGTCGAGCTTCCACGCAGCCGGCAAATGTTGCTGGCCTCGCGTCAAGTGAAGACCCAGGAACTCGCGGAAGGTTCACCCGATCGTTTGGGAGAACTGTTGGATGTCACCGATGCTCCTACCACGACCGCGACCGCAAATACTCTCGCCAGTACGATGCCGGAATCAAGTGGAGGCGTCGTAGTTCCTGCTGCACTGCATCAGCGTGAAGCGGTGCCCATGCAGGCGACAGCGCCGAAGGAATCTCCAGCGGCAGGGAACCCGCCCCCGCCCGCAGTGACTGTTCCCGATCATCTACCTTCCAGCGGAACAGTCGTGTTGGACGCGGAACAGGGTGGAATCGTGGTGCCATCTTTTGCGGGCAAAAGCGTGCGCGGAGCAATCGAACTGGCCGAGGACAGCGGCCTCGATTTGGATGCCGTAGGCAGCGGACTGGCGCGCGAGCAATCTCCAGCGGCCGGCTCTCATGTACCGACCAGAGCGCGCGTGACCGTGAAATTTAGCCGCTGAACTCACATAGCCCCGGACGCCTCGTCGGGGGCCATTTGAAGTACACGCGCTCACGACATTGAATTGGAGTAAGCTCACAATAGAATTCCTATGAATTTCCTTCAGCTCCTGCACGGCGCGGAAGTCCTCGCCCAGAGCGGCAATCCGAGCATCAGCGGTTTGGAATACGACTCGCGGCGAGTAAAGCCGGGCGATGCATTCATCGCCATGCGGGGCGAAGCCAGCGACGGAAACAAGTTCATCGAAAGAGCGATCGCGGCAGGTGCAGTCGCTATCGTCAGCGACTCCGCCGACGAGACGCCTTGCGAAGGAGTTGCCTGGGCACAAGTGCCACACGGCCGCCGAGCGCTGGCTCGACTGAGCGCTAATTTCTATAAGCGCCCGGCCGAGCGGCTCGCGGTGACAGGGATCACAGGCACGAACGGGAAAAGCACAACCGCATTTCTGTTGGAAGCGATTCTCTCCGCCGCCGGTCGCAAGAGCGCGCTAATTGGGACAATCGAATATCATGTGGCTGGAAAAGTTCTTCCCGCTCCGCATACGACGCCCGAAGCGCTCGATTTGAATCGCATCCTGGCGGAGGCCCTCGGCAATGGCGCGACCGAGACCGTCATGGAAGTTTCCTCCCATGCACTGGCGCAACAACGCGTCTACGGTATTCCGTTCGACGTCGCCGTGTTCACCAATCTGACCCGCGACCACCTCGACTACCATCACACCATGGAAGAATACTTTGCCGCGAAGCGGATCTTGTTCGAAGGCTGCGGAACTGATCCGCCGCGCGTCGCTGTGCTCAATGCCGAGGACGAATACGGCCAGAAGCTGGCCAAGATCAGTAAGAAAAGCAAATCTGAAGTCTTGACTTATGGCTTGGCGAGTGGCGACCTGCACGCGCAGAAAATCGATATCACCCCGCGAGGCACGCGCTTCGACCTGGTCACGCCGGAACAAGTCGTGCCGGTTTTTTCTCCGCTCATCGGCAGAGTGAATGTGTATAACATTCTCGCTGCGTCAAGCGCCGCCTACGCGCGCGCCTGCAAGCCGGATGCGATTGCCAATGGTATTGCCTCGCTCTCCCGCGTGCCCGGCCGCTTCGAACGCGTCGATTGCAAGCAGCCGTTCACGGTGGTCGTGGATTACGCGCACACCGACGACGCCCTTCGAAACTTAACCTCGCTGGCGCGAGAGTTCGTGCAACAAGCCAGGCAGAAGGGCCGCGTAGTCACGGTGTTTGGCTGCGGTGGGGATCGTGACCGCGCCAAGCGTCCGCTCATGGGGGAAGCTGCCGGTCGAGGCAGCGATTTCGTTGTGCTGACCTCTGACAATCCACGCAGCGAGGATCCGCTGGCGATTATCAACGACGCCATGGTCGGCCTGCAGCGCTCGGGCACAAAGTACAAGGTCGAGCCCGACCGCAAAACTGCCATCGCTCTGGCCATCCACGAGGCAGGGCCGGGGGACATTGTTCTGATTGCGGGAAAGGGTCACGAGAAAGTACAGGTCACGCGCGAAGGTTCCATTCCGTGCGACGACGTAGAAGTTGCCCACCAGGTTTTGCGCACTGCTGGCTACAGCTGTGAAGCCGAAAATACCGCTGCGGGAAGAAACGCATGAAGCTGCCACTTTCGAGAGTTGCCGAATTCATTTCCGCTGCCGGCGACTTCGACCTGAAGACGGTGACGCAAGGATATTCCATTGACTCCCGCACCGTTCAGCCCGGCGAACTTTTCTTTGCGGTCAAGGGCGAACGCATGGACGGCCATGATTTCGTAAGTCAAGCGCTGGAAAAAGGAGCCGCAGCTGCGGTTGTCCGCAAAGACCAACTGGCCCGCTACCCCGCGAAGACTGGGCTGATGTTAGTGGACGACACACTTACAGCGCTGCAGACCCTGGCCAGTGCAGTTCGCCGCCTGTGGGCAAAGCCGCTCATCGGCGTAACCGGATCCACGGGGAAAACCACCACTAAGGAAGCGATTGCGCACGTGCTATCAACTCGGTTCCGAGTTCTGAAGTCCGAGGGCAACTTCAACAATCATTTCGGCCTTCCCCTGATGCTGCTGAAGATCGAACCCGAACACGACCTCGCGGTCATCGAAATGGGCATGTCGCACGGGGGCGAGATAGCCGCGCTGGCGAAAATCGCGCAGCCTGAAATTGGTGTCGTGACCAACGTAGCGCCAGTGCATTTGGAGTTCTTCGAATCCATAGCCGGAATCGCGCGTGCGAAGTATGAAATGATTGAAGCCCTGCCCGCGAGCGGAACCGCCATCCTGAACGGCGATGACGAATACGTTTCGCAATTCGGGCGCAATTTTCGCGGCAAAGTAGTTCTGTACGGCCTACGAGTGAGCGCGGATGTGAGGGCGGAAAACATACAGTCGCGGGGTTCGGAGGGTTCCACGTTCGATGTGATAGTTGGAGGTTGTCGCGAACAAGCTACGCTGAACCTCGTGGGTACGCACAACATTTACAACGCGCTGGCGGCGGTCGCGTCCGCACTGGAGCGGGGGTTGAGTCCTTCCGAGGCGGTAGCCGCGCTGGCGTCACTCGCCCCGGCAGACAAGCGCGGACAGGTCGTCAAGCTTGGTAACATCACCATCATCAACGATTGCTACAATTGCAATCCGAAAGCTTTGGAAGCGATGGTCGATGCGCTGGCAGCAATGCCGGCAAAACGCAGGATTGCCGTAGTTGGTGCGATGCTGGAGCTGGGTCCGACGGGAGATGAGCTTCACCGGCGCGCCGGCGAATATATCGCGACGAAGAAAATTGACGTGCTGCTCGGAGTGCAAGGTCCAGCCCAGCAGATGGTTGAAGCCGCACGCCAAGCCGGAATGCGAGCTGAGTTTGTCGCCACCTCGGAAGAAGCAGGCGACTGGCTGGCTCACGAAGCCCGCGGCGGAGACGTGGTCTTGCTGAAGGCATCGCGTGGCGTAAAACTGGAAAAAGCGCTGGAGAAGTGGCAGTCGCAACAGTCAACAGTTGTGCGTCGATAGTCGCCGAACTGCCAGCGAACGACCAACGACCAACGACCGACGACGAAACGGAGGCGGATTGCTCTATTGGCTGTTGTACGAGAAGCTGTTTCACTATTTTCCGCCATTCCGCATCTTTCGCTATCTGACCTTTCGGACTGCGTTCGCCAGCCTGACTGCCCTGTTCACGGGGCTTATCGTTGGTCCTCTCGTCATCAATCGCCTCCGCGAATTTCAGATCGGACAATACATTCGCGAGGAAGGACCCAAAGCTCACCAGAAAAAAGCCGGCACTCCTACCATGGGAGGCTTGTTGATTGCCATCTCCATCGTGATTCCGACCTTGCTCTGGGCTGACCTGACCAACCGATTTGTGTGGATTGCCGTTTTCGCCACTTCCGCCTTCGCCGCCATCGGCTTTAGCGACGACTACATCAAAGTCGTGCATCGCAGGAATCTGGGGTTGACCGGCAAAGCTAAAATCGGTTTCCAAATCGCCACCAGCGTTCTCATTGCGGTCGCACTGATCGCGATGCAGACGCGAGGCCTTTATTCGACCAAGCTGCTGGTGCCTTTCTTTAAGCAGTTTCGACCCGACCTGGTGATCGGAACGCTCGAGCACAATCCTCATTTGTGGCCTTTAGCCTTTCTGCCGTTCATCGCGTTTGTGGTGCTGGTGATCGTCGGTTCCAGCAACGCCGTGAACCTGACCGATGGGTTGGACGGTCTTGCCATCGGTTGCACTGTGATCGCCGCTGGCGCTCTGGCTGTACTCACCTATGTAAGTGGCCATGCGACATTCGCCTCTTACCTCGAACTGCAACGCATGCCTCAAGTCGGAGAGTTGACCATTTTTTGTGGCGCAATGATGGGGGCGGCGATCGGTTTTCTCTGGTACAACGCGCATCCCGCCGAAGTATTCATGGGAGATGTTGGTTCGCTCGCACTTGGCGGCGCCATCGGCACGGTAGCGGTCATGATCAAGCAGGAGCTGCTGCTGCCTTTCATCGGTGGCGTGTTCGTGATCGAGGCGCTGTCCGTGATCCTGCAGGTTGGGTCCTACAAACTACGTAAGAAGCGTATCTTCAAGATGGCTCCCATTCACCATCACTTCGAGTTACTAGGCTGGTCGGAGTCGAAAATTATCGTGCGCTTTTGGATTGCGTCGCTGGTGTTCGCACTATTCGCGCTGACGACATTGAAATTGAGGTAGCTCTTACCACAGACACAGAGAATATCGAGAAATGAAAAAATCAAACCTTTCGCTACTGGGTGCTCCAAGGCGAGCGAATATCGTATTGCATTTCTCTGTGGCTCTGTGACTCTGTGGTGAAATAGGATCTTGTGGATGTGAACAACAAACGCGTACTGGTGGTTGGACTGGGTAAATCCGGTGTCGCCTCGGCACTCTTTCTGAAGGCCAAAGGCGCGCGGGTCACGGTTTCCGACGCCAAGCCCCAGGACCAACTTAAAGATGAGATTCCAGTGCTCCTCGATCACGGTGTTGCCGTGGAGACGGGCGGGCACGGCGAGCGGACTTTCGGCGGCCAGGATCTCATCGTGGTAAGCCCCGGCGTGCCCACGGACGCGCCGGCGCTTGTCCAAGCCCGCGCCCTCGGCGCCAATGTTATTGGCGAAATCGAACTGGCGGCCCAGTTTTTCCCCGGTCGCATCGTTGCGATCACTGGCTCGAACGGCAAGACCACGACCACGACTTTGGCCGGTGAAATTGTTACGGCCGGTGGATATCGGACTGCGGTGGGTGGCAATATCGGCACACCCGCGATCTCACTGGTCGATGGAGCAACGGCTGACACCATCGCGGTGCTGGAGGTCTCAAGCTTCCAGCTTGAAACCATTCAGACATTCCGCCCGCAGATCGCTGTCGTGCTCAATGTCACTCCCGACCATCTCGATCGTCACCGCACTTTTTCTGCCTACACCGACGCCAAGGCGCGCATCTTCGAGAACCAGCGGCCGGAGGATTTCGCTGTGCTCAACGCCGATGACCTAACCTGCGTTGAGCTGGCAGCCCGCACCCAGGCACAAGTCTTCTGGTTTAGCCGGACGAGAGAAGTGAAGCAGGGAACGCTTGTTCATGACGGCCGCATTTTGTTCCGCGATCACAGCGGCCAGAAAGAGATCATGCTGGTTTCCGAAATTCCGCTGAAAGGCGCACACAATGTGGAGAATGTCCTGGCCGCAGTCTGCGTGGGAGTCCTCTTGCGTTGCCAGCCCGACCGGATACGGAAAGCAGTTCGCGACTTCAAAGCCGTCGAACACCGGCTGGAGCATGTAGCAACGATTCGTGGAGTGGAATTCTACAACGACTCCAAAGCTACCAACGTCGATGCCACCATCAAGGCGATTGAATCTTTCCCGTCCAACATCCACCTCATTCTAGGCGGCAAGGACAAAGGCAGCGACTACACGGTGCTGAATGATCTCGTCCGGCAGCGGGTGAAACGCGTTTACACCATCGGCGCGGCGGCGGCGAAGATCGAATCGCAAATCGCCTTAAAAAGCGGCGGCCCGGAGATCGATCACGCCGAGACCCTGGAAGCGGCGATCAAGCACGCGTCCGAGGCGGCTCAGCCTGGGGATGTCGTCTTACTCGCTCCCGCCTGCGCCAGCTTCGACCAGTTTCGCAACTATGAACATCGCGGAAAAGTATTCAAGGAAGTAGTAAACGCGTTGGCCCAACAGGCGAACCAAAAGAGTTAAGTCTCTCTACGAATCAGACAAGAAAACCCTCCCCGCATCGGTACCTCCGTGGTGAAATGAAGTCCTCTCCATGGCGAAGCGCGTTAGTGTCGACAGCTGGCTTTTTACCGTGACCCTGCTTTTGATCTTCATAGGGCTGGTCATGGTTTTCAGCGCTTCCGCTGTCATGGCGAAAGAGCGCTACGGCTCGGGATATTTCTTCCTGTTACGGCAATTGGGATGGGCAGTCGCGGGAATTCTGGTCATGGTGCTGGCAATGAAGATCGACTATCGCCGCTACAAACAACCTGCGGTAGTGTTCTCGTTGCTCGGCCTGACCACGCTCATGCTGATCTCGGTCTTCTTTCTCGACCGCGCCCACCACACTCATCGTTGGATTCACTGGGGGCCGCTATCCCTGCAACCGTCCGAAATGGCCAAGCCGGCGCTCATACTGTTTCTGGCATTCTTCCTGGAGAACCGCACGAAATCCATGAAAGATTGGCGGAACACGGTTCTGCCCGCCGCTGTTCCTACGTTGATCTTTATTTCTCTGATCGTCTTTCAACCCGATCTCGGCACGGCAATCGCCTGCGCTGCCATCACGGGCTGCGTCTTGTTTGTGGCAGGGCTCGATTTGCGCTATCTCGGGTACGCATTTGCCGCGTCGCTACTGCCGCTGTATTTCCTGATCTTCCACGTAGCCTACCGTCGCGCCCGCATTCTCGCATTCCTCGATCCCTACTCCGACCCCCAGGGGCGTGGCTTTCATATTATTCAATCGCTGATCGCGGTGAGCACAGGCGGCATTACCGGCGTCGGTTTGATGGAAGGCAAACAAAAGCTTTTCTATCTGCCTGAACCCCACACCGACTTCATCTTTGCCGTAACTGCCGAGGAACTGGGTCTGGTGGGCGCTTTGGTGATCGTGTTGTTGTTCGCCATCTTCCTCTGGCGAGGCGTCCGCACCGCATTGCGCACCCAGGATATGTTCGGCCGCTTCCTCGCCGTCGGAATCACCAGCATGATCGTAGTGCAGGCCTTCATCAACATCAGCGTGGTGCTGGGGCTGATGCCGACGAAGGGCATCCCGCTGCCGCTGGTCTCTTATGGGGGCTCTTCTCTACTTGTAACGCTGGCCTGCATCGGCGTGCTGCTGAACATTTCAAAGCAAGCCGAGTAAAAACACGTGGGGACGGCCGCCCCCGGCTGTCCAGCCGAGCGAAGCTTGGCCCGTTGCGACGAGCCGACACGGAGCTAGAGGGTTAACGTCGGGCGTCTTTCGAACAGCGATTCCAGTTTATAGTCACTGCATGCGGGCCATTCTAGCGGGAGGCGGGACCGGCGGACATGTGATCCCCGCGCTCGCCATCGCCCAGCAACTTCAGAAAGATTATGCGGCAGAAGTGCTGTTCATCGGCACCGCGCGAGGCATCGAGAATCGTCTCGTTCCCGCCGCGGGGTTTTCTCTGAAGCTCGTCCAGGTCGGTGCGCTAAAAAACGTGAGCCTGGCAACCCGGCTGAAAACAATCTTCGATCTTCCCCGAGCCGTCTGGCATTCCCGCCGCATCCTCTCCGAGTTCCGGCCTGACATCGTGATCGGCGTCGGCGGATACGCTTCAGGCCCCGCGATGCTGGCTGCAATACTGGGCAGGCTTCCCACGCTCGTGTTCGAGCCGAACTTCGTGCCCGGACTTGCCAATCGCCTGGTCGCGCCGCTGGTTTCCGGAGCCGCCGTACACTTTGCTGAAACCAGCCGCTACTTCCGCCGCTGCGAAGTGACTGGCGTGCCAGTCCGCGAAGCTTTTTTTCAGATTGCCAAGCCACCGGACACAAAAACCTTGCTCGTCTTCGGCGGAAGCCAGGGCGCTCACGCGATCAATCAGGTCATCATGGATTCGGTAGCCGAACTTCGCCAGCGCATTCCCGGAATTCATATCGTCCACCAAACCGGCGAACGTGACTATAATGACGCACAAGCGGCCTACGAAAATCTTGGCGGCTCGGTCGAGGTGTCTCGTTTCATCGACGACATGGCAGGTTTATTTGCACGGGCCGGCTTATTAATCTGCCGCTCGGGCGCAAGCACCGTGGCGGAAGTGACGGCAGCAGGCAAGCCCGCGATTTTCGTGCCTTTCCCGCGAGCCGCCGACGATCATCAAAAGCGCAACGCGGAAGCTCTGGAGCGCGCGGGCGCGGCGGTAATGATCGAGGAGTCGAACCTGAACCGCGAAAGCCTGGTGAATGCCATCAGCACGTTATTCAGCGACCCATCGCGGCTCGAAAAAATGGGCTACGCAGCCCGCAAGCTTTCGCATCCAAGTGCCGCGCGCGATATAGCGGCCATGGCAGCCCGGTTAGCAGGAACGAAGAACTAGCCACGGATTTACGCGGATCTTCACGGATTAGGCTTTTGTCAGATCCGAGTTCATCCGCGTAAATCCGCGGCGCAGCACTTGACCTTAAATGTTCGCCAAAATTCAACGTATTCATTTCGTAGGCATCGGCGGCATCGGCATGAGCGGTATTGCCGAAGTGCTGCTGAACCTCGGCTACAAAGTTTCCGGCTCCGACCTGAAGAGTTCCATGGTCACGCAGCGTCTCGCCAGCCTCGGCGCCGCAGTATTTGAAGGACATCGCGCAGAAAACATTACCGGCGCTGAAGTAGTTGTAGCCAGCTCTGCCATCACACCCGACAATCCGGAAATCGCCCACGCGCACGCCCTCCACATTCCCGTCATCCAGCGCGCCGAAATGCTGGCTGAACTGATGCGCCTGAAGTACGGCATCGCCATTGCCGGGATGCACGGCAAGACCACCACAACATCTATGGTCGCGGCTGTTCTCGCTGGCGGCGAACTCGATCCGACGGTAGTCGTCGGCGGACGAGTAGATGCAATGGGTTCGAATGCCCGCCTCGGCAAATCGCAATATCTCGTCGCCGAGGCCGATGAGAGCGATCGGTCTTTTCTCAAGCTCTCGCCCATTCTAGCGGTCGTCACAAACATCGATCGCGAACACATGGACTGCTATCGCAACATGGGGGACGTCAAACGCGCTTTTCTTGACTTCATGGACCGCGTTCCTTTCTACGGCATGGTCGTGCTCTGCAATGACGATTCTTTATTGCGCCGATTGCTCCCGCAAATTCAGCGCCGCACAGTGACGTACGGCACCCGCCGCGGGTCCGACTTTCATATTAAGCCAGGCAAGTCCGTAGTCAGCCAAGGCGAATACCGTCCGACCAGCCGTTTCGACGTCAGCTTTAAGCAAAGAGCTTTAGGCGAATTCCGACTGCACGTTCCCGGCGTGCACAACGTGTTGAACGCCACGGCCGCGATTGCCGTTGGCATCGGCCTCGACATCAACGTGGATCAGATCCGCTCAGCCCTCGAAAACTTCCGCGGCGTAGATCGCCGTTTCCAGTTGCGCGGCACAGCCGCCGGTGTAAGCGTGATCGACGACTACGGTCACCACCCGACCGAAGTCCGCGCCACACTAGCAGCCGCCCGCCAGTGCGGATTTAACAAAATTCACGTAGTCTTCCAGCCCCATCGTTACACCCGCACGCAATTGCTCATGGACGAATTCGCCAACGCCTTCGGAGATGCCGACACGCTGTTCATCCTCGACATCTACGCCGCCAGCGAACCGCCAATCGAGGGAATCACCGGAGAAGCCTTAGCCCAACACATTCAGGAAGCAGGAGAACACGAAGCCCGCTACACCGCCTCATTCGCCGAAGCTGCGGAAGCAGTAGTCGCCGCGGCGCACGAAGGAGACATGATCCTAACGCTCGGTGCAGGCAGCATCTCACAACTAGGTCCCATGATTCTGGAGAGGCTTCAGGCCAGAGAGTTGATCACGGGCACGCCAAAGTCCCTGGCAACAACCTCCCCGGAATAAATCCTGTTCCGAAATCCGAACAATCCAGCGAAAGCTGTGGTTCGTAAGCCGCGAAGTGGGAAAATAGTTTAGCCTTATGGACCAACATCCCCAATTCGACTCGACGATGAATGGCCGGCGTTATCAAAGATATGAGCTCGAAACTGATCTGAAAGTAGCCATCCTCGGAATAGAACACCGCGAGATGCACGGACGCTCGTTGAATATCAACGAAGGAGGCATGGCTGGGATCTTTGTCGCTGGATGGGAAGTCGGCACATCCGTCGCCCTGCAATTCTCAGTGCCGATCGCCACTGCTCCCCTGAAAGTCAGGGGAGTTGTGCGGAACAGTACCGGCTACCGCTATGGATTTGAGTTCGCGGATTTAACCCCAGAGGAACGCGAGACGATCAAGCGAACCTGCACAACCCTGGACCTGCTTCAATAAGTGATCGATGTAGGCGCCTATTTCGTCCGCGCTGGTGCGGTTCGGGGGGAACGCCAGCAGCGGCCTTTTAGCTGACGCTGGCCAGCATCAGTTTTCGGCTAGAGCAATGGAACTCTGTTGGCCGCTGCAGTTCTTTGCCGGGTCGTAGATCGCCAGCCCTTCCCGCTTACCTTGCGATGCACGAAAACTCAGCGTCCCGCCCTTTACCTTTTCCGGCAACCCTTTGAATTGCGTTTTGCCGTCAACGTTGGTGGCCGCTTCGAGATCGAGTCGCCGCACGCCCGCAAATCCGTAAGCTATGTGGACCCGAATGCGCGCGTCATAAACTGGTGCACCTTTGGCATCGGTAACGGTGAACGCGACTGAGCAGGGCCCGGCTTCTCCGTCCATCACAGGAACCTGGTGAGGATCGGGAGTCTGCTGGGCATGGGCCAGCGTAAGCCCGCCAACCGTAAAGATTGCCGCGGTATACAGGGCAAGCTTGCAGAACTGAACCAGTGCTCTCATGGATACTCTCTTACGATTACATCACAGGAGGGCCCAACCGTGCTCGGGCCGGATTGTTGGCCCGTTGAAAGAGACGTAGCGAGCTACGCCTCTACAGTACGAGGGTACGATCAAGAAACAAAAGCCGCCAGCGTTTGGCTGACGGCTAAGTGCTAAGTGCTGCTCTACGAATTCTCGTACAACAGCACGCCTTCGGTTTCTTTCGAGTCCACCGGACGATAAAACAGCTTGTTGTCCCCGAGGAACACTTCGATGAACGCCGGTCGCGTAGCGATCGTGCCTTGAATCAAAGCCTCTGAGAGCGGATCTTCGATATATTTCTGCAACGCCCGCCGCAGTGGACGTGCGCCATAGCTGCGGTCCACCAGGGTTTGGCTCAGAATCCACTTCTTGGCTTCGTCGGTCACCGTGACCGTGATCGCTTTCTGCGCCAGGTTCTGGTTTAGTTGGCTGACCATGAGTTCGAGAATCTGGATCAGATCGGTTTCACTCAAAGCGCTGAACAGAATGATCTCGTCCAATCGATTGAGGAACTCGGGGTTGAACGTGCGCTTGACTTCGTTCTTCACCAGATCTTCGACCTTTTCTGAGATCATGTCTTCCTTGCTCGACTGGAAGCCCAGACCCTCGCGGCGCTGCAAGTGACGCGCCCCGATATTCGAGGTCATGATGAGAATCGTGTTCTTGAAGTCAACGGTATTGCCCAGCCCGTCCGTGAGTTGGCCGTCTTCAAACACCTGCAACAGAATGTTGAAAACATCTGGATGGGCCTTCTCAATTTCGTCCAGCAGAACGACGGAGTAAGGCGCTCGCTTCACGCGTTCCGTAAGCTGACCACCTTCTTCGTACCCGACATATCCCGGAGGCGAGCCGATCAGCTTCGATACGGAATGTTTTTCCATGAATTCCGACATATCGAAGCGGACCAAAGCTTTCTCAGTGCCGAACATGAATTGCGCCAGGGTGCGCGCGACTTCCGTTTTGCCGACGCCTGTTGGACCAAGGAATAAGAACGATCCGATCGGCCGGTTCGGATTCTTCAAGCCGGCGCGGCTACGGCGAATGGCACGGGCCAAAGCGCTGATAGCTTTGTCCTGGCTGATGATTCGTTTGTGAAGCTCCTCTTCGATGCGGAGGAGTTTTTGGGTTTCTTCTTCTTTGATCGAAGTTACTGGGACGCCGGTCCAGCGCGAAACCACGTCTTCGATATCTTCGCGGCCGACTACGCCGGTCGAGGATTCGTCCAAATGATATTTTTCGCGAAGAGCGCGCAGGTTCTCGCGCTCTTTGCGTTCCTCATCACTGTAGAAACGCGCCTTCTCGAACTCGTGGTTCGCGATGGCGTTTTCCATGCGGTGAACGATGAACTTGATGCGCTTCTGCACCTCGGTCAGCTCCTCGGGCAGGGAAGTCTGGCGCAGCTTTACGCGGGCGCCGGCTTCGTCGACGAGGTCGATTGCCTTATCGGGCAGGAAGCGGTCGGGTATGTAACGGTTCGAATGCGAGACGGCGAAGTTGATGGCGTCGTCGGTGTAGGTGACGGCGTGAAACTTCTCGTACCGGTCTTTGATCCCGAACAAAATCTTGGTCGCGTCGGCCTCATTCGGCGGCGGAACTTTCACGGCCTGGAAGCGGCGTTCAAGCGAGCGATCTTTTTCGATCGACTTGCGATACTCGCCCGGCGTGGTGGCTCCGATGCACTGGATCTCTCCGCGTGACAACGCGGGCTTCAGAATATTGGCCGCGTCTAGCGAGCCCTCGGCCGAACCTGCGCCGACCAGTGTGTGCAGTTCGTCAATGAAGATGATCGAGTTCTGCGACTCCATCAATTCTTTCATGATGGTCTTGAGGCGCTCTTCAAACTGTCCGCGATACTTCGTACCGGCGACGATTAACGAAAGATCGAGCGCGAGAATACGTTTGTCCGCGAGGAACGACGGCACTTCGCCGTCGGCAATTCGCTGCGCCAGGCCTTCGACGATGGCGGTCTTGCCTACGCCGGGTTCGCCGATCAACACCGGATTGTTCTTGGTGCGACGGCACAGAATCTGAATCACGCGTTCCAACTCGCCATCACGACCGACCAATGGATCGAGTTGTGTATCCATCGCCGCCTGGGTCAGGTCGCGCGAAAATTCGCTCAGCAGGGAAGACTCACGCTGCCGCTGGGGCTGGGCTTTTTCCTGGCTGGTACGAGCCAATTCCTCGCGAATGGTCGAGAGTCTCAAACCACGCTCGTGCAGAATCTCAGCCGCAAAGCACTTTTCCTCGCGCAGCAGGCCCAAAAGCAAATGCTCAGTTCCAATGTGCTTGTGCGACAGGCGTTCTGCCTCTTCTGCGGCATACGCCAGTACCCGCTTGCATTCGTTGCTCAGCGGGAGATCCACGGAAGTGGAAACCTTCTCGCGGATCGTGGTGTGTCCCTCGATCTGCTTGCGAATGGATTCGACCGAAGCGTGTGAACGCAGAAACCGATTGGTCAGGGCTTTATCTTCGCGCAGCAGTCCCAGCAGAAGATGTTCCGTCTCAATATAAGGAGACCCAAACTGGCTGGCTTCGTAGCGCGCAAAAAAGATAACGCGCCTCGCCTTCTCCGTATAACGCTCAAACATAAGACCCTTTCCCCTGATCCTTCGGGGAGCATTCCGGGTCAAGCTGACGGCCCTTGCTCCTCGAATCTCCCTGAACCTAAGTTAATGGTGCAATCAAACTGCCAACCGCTACATCCTTGATATATCGCAGGTTTGGCGCACGGCTATCAGTTACCAAAGACACCTTACCTGTTGTTTCTCGGCAAGAGGTTGCAACATCTTGCAGGTTGCCCGACTAGCCGCATTTCCCAATCACCACTCTCCAACACTATCATTCCGACACGTCGCCGGAGAAAAGTCAATTGCCGTGAAGTGCTATACCGGTAGCGTTTCCGGTGCCACCTCTTCAATCCTTCCCCGCTGCAACCGCAACACGCGCTGGCAACGACGGGCAAACGCGAAGTTGTGCGTCGCAATGAGAGAAGTCAACTGATGCTCGCGATGCAACCTGGCGATCAGTTCGAAAACTGAATCGGCCGTACGGCTATCGAGGTCTCCCGTCGGCTCATCCGCCAGCAAGAGCTTCGGCCGCGTGATCAGGGCCCGAGCCAAAGCTACGCGCTGCTGTTCCCCCCCCGAAAGCTCTCCCGCACGATGCTGTGAACGCTGTTCCAATCCAACCTCACGGAGCCACCGCGATGCTTCTGCTTCGGCTTCTTGCCTGGGGCAACCCCGAAGCAGGAGCGGCATGGCCGCATTTTCCAGCGCCGTGAACTCCGGCAGCAGGTAGTGGAATTGCCAGACAAATCCAACCTCGCGGTTGCGAAACTCGGCCGCAGCATTCTCCGAAAGCGAATTCAACTGCAAGTTCGCGAAGTATACGTCGCCCGCGGAAGCCGCATCAAGAGCGCCGACGATGTGCAGCAAAGTACTTTTTCCCGCCCCTGACTCGCCCACGATAGCCAGCATCTCGCCTTTCGCCACCTGAAGCGACAAATTTTCAAAGAGCACTAAATCCGACTCGCCGGACCGGAAGACCTTCTTGAGCCCCTCGATCCTTAATATGGCCTCCTGAATTAGATGCACCCGCAGTGCTCCTCGTCTCAGAATACAGGGTGCCGGGCAATCCTCTACTCGACTTACCCTATTCAACGGACCGCGACAGGTTATTTCCATTAAAACACGGCACAGTGGAAACGTCCCGGCCCACTTTCAGGAGCATCTGCAACAAACTTTACTGCAGAAACCATCGAGGTGAATGTGACCTCGGTCACCGCCCTGTGGACCCGCAGAGCCAGACCCAAAGTCACATTTCTCGGACCATCGGGCACGAGCGCAGAATGACATAAATATGCACTCCAGATGTCAAAAAAGGGTCAAAACGAGGTCAGCAAATCCGCAGGTGAAGATGGGGATCGTCATCGTGACGTTCCGGGATCATTCGTAGCGTAAGGCTTCGGCAGGAAGAATCCGCGCCGCCGACCACGACGGATACACGGTTGCGATCAGAGAGATGCCAATCGCCACCAGGGCTACCAGCAAGCCATCCATGGCCCGCGGCGCGAAGGGAACGTAATCAATGGAGTACACTTCGGGCGCCAGCGACAGCAGATGATAGTGCCCGCCAGCCCAGGAAAGCGCGTAGCCGAGCACCAGGCCAATGGCGGTTCCGACGACTCCGATCAGCACGCCCTGCGCAATGAAGATGCGGCGCACCTGCGATTTGCGCGTACCCATCGAGATGAGCACAGCGATGTCGCGTGTCTTTTCCATCACCATCATCGTGAGCGAGATCAGAATGTTGAGCGCGGCCACGAAGACAATCAGCCCGATGGTGATAAACGTAACCAGACGCTCCAGGCGCAGCGCACGAAAGAGCGGCTTGTTCTGTTCCATCCAATTGGTGGTCATGAAACCCTTGCCGGCAGCCTGCTCGAGTTGCGTCGAGATTCGGTCGGCCCGGTAGATGTCATCCACTTTGAACTGGATGACGGAAACCTGATCGCCGAGGCCAAACAATTGCTGCGCGTCGCTGAGTCGGGTGAACGCCCACGAACTGTCGTAGTCGTAGAAACCGGAATTGAAGATTCCGACGACGCGGAAGCGGTCGTACTTGGGCACCATGCCGAACGGAGTGAGCTCTCCTTGTGGGCTGGTGACAAGCACGACCGAGCCAACCGTCGCGAACAGTTCGTCTGCCATGTCCTTGCCGAGAATGATTGGAGGCATGGCGGCAATGCGGTTCTGTACGCCCTGAAGGTCAGTGGGAGACTGGCTTGCTGGCGTGGCGCGGGCGCCCTCGCCCGCGTTTTGCGAAGTTTCTTCCAGCGCGCCGGCAGAGCCGATCGTTACCGTCTTCAGAAGGTCGCTAACTTTTCTTTCTTCACTCGGAATCATTCCCTTCAACACCGCGCCGCGGGCCCGCGGTCCGCGAGAAATCAAAACCTGCTCGTAGATCGCCGGAGCTGCGGCGACGATGTGCGGCTCTTTCGACAGTCGATCGGTGAGCGCACGCCAATCTTTAATTCCGTCGCTCGCGATACGCAATAGGGTGATGTGAGAAGTCGAGCCGAGAAGACGATCCTGAAGATCCTGCCGAAATCCATTGTTGATGGCAAGCGCGACGACCAGGGAAGCAACTCCGGCCGCGACGCCCGCGATGGAAATTCCCGTGATGACGCCGATCACAGCCTGACGCCGCTTGGCGCGCAGGTAACGCAAGGCGATGAACAGTTCGAAGCGCATAAGAAGCAGTCAGCCTAAGAATGGATTATAACGAGGGACGGTGCGGATATTGGACGTTTCCGCGAAACGGCATACAGGGGGAACGTAGCAAGCTACGCTGCTAGAGAATGCGACTGTAGAGACGTTGCTTGCAACGTCTCGGGCGCGTAGATCAAATTCAGCTCAGAACGGCCGCGACAACATGGTTTTGTGGCACAGTAAGGAGCGATGGCTGCACGGGGAGATTCCAGGCTTGCGGGTAACATCGCGTTTACCTATACGGACTTCGCCGTTTTTCAACTGGCGCGCTTCCTCATCATAGTCGCCCTGGAGATGCAGTCGGTCGCGGTGGGATGGCAAGTCTACGAGATTACCAAGCGTCCTCTGGACCTCGGGCTGGTTGGCCTGGCGCAATTTCTTCCCGGGATTCTGCTGTTTCTGGTCACCGGGCATGTGGCGGATCGGTTCGACCGTCGCAAGCTGCTGATGTTGTGTTATTCCGGGTTCGCCACGTGCTCGGGTCTGCTGTTGGCAATTGCTCTGCGAGGCGCGCACGGGGTTTACCCTGGCGTGCAAGCCCGCGTTTACCCCATTTTTGCTGTGTTGTTGCTGCTCGGTTCGGTTCGTTCGCTCAGCGGCCCGGTCAGCCGGGCACTGCTGCCGCAGTTGGTTCCCGAGGAACACTTCCCCAACGCAGTGGCGTGGAACGCCAGTGTTATGCAAGGCGCGACCATTCTGGGCCCAGCTGTCGGCGGCCTTATCTACGCGCTGTTTCGCGGTCCCTCGGCGGTGTACCTGACCGCGACGCTGACGGGGGTGGTAGCTTTGCTCTCCACGCTGAGGATCAAACCGCAGACCAAAGCGAGGCCACGACAAGAAGTCAGCATGACCACCGTGCTGGCTGGGTTTCGCTACATCTGGCGGCAGAAGCTGATTCTAGGCTCGATCACTCTGGATATGTTCGCGGTTTTACTGGGCGGGGCGGTTGCGCTGCTCCCAGTTTATGCGCGCGAAATCCTCAAGACGGGACCATGGGGCCTGGGACTGCTGCGCAGCGCCCCCGGAGTGGGGGCGGCCGGGATGGCGATTTTGATGGCGCATCGTCCGCTGCGCCGCCGGGCTGGTCCGACGATGTTGTGGTGCGTGGCCGGCTTTGGAGTGTGCACCATCCTTTTTGGAATATCGAGAAGCATTGTCCTGTCACTGATTTCACTGCTGCTCATCGGCGCGACCGATATGGTGAGTGTAATTATTCGCGGTACGCTGATTCAGCTGGGTACGCCGGACGAAATGCGCGGGCGAGTCAACGCCGTAGACATGCTCTTCATCGGCGTTTCCAACCAGCTTGGCGAATTCGAGTCGGGCGTAACGGCAAGCTGGTTCGGGACCATCCCTGCCGTGGTGCTGGGAGGTATCGGAACTTTGGCAGTGATCGCGTTGTGGGCTTGGCGATTCCCGGAGCTGCGGAAGGCCGATCAACTCACCAACTATCCAATCGCTACTTCCCCCGGATGACGGTTTTTGCCGAGCTCAGGTTATCGTAACGGTCATAGACGCGGACCACGACTACGTGCTCGAGTTGCGCGGTCTTGGTGGTTGTTGCGGACGCGGTGCGATCCGCAGGGACGGTAACGCGAAAGTCATAGCTCTCCGTTTTAGAATCTGACAATTGGCCGACTGGCTCTACAAACTGCCACTCGGCTGCGTTCACGGAGTACTCGGCTCGCTTGATGTTCGAAAAACTGTCCACGGCGCGAAAACTCACGTGGATCTTGTCACCCTCCACAGAAGCGGCCAGGCTCTCGATCTGCGGTGGAGTCGTGTCCACTTCAAATCGCGCGCTCTCTTTTTCCGCGGTCAGCGCCTGCTCAGGAGAATGCGAGGGCGCGTCGGACGCCACGACTTTAACGGTGTATCCGCCATCGGGTAGAAGCGAAGCGTCGAAGGAGTAAAACTTGTCAGTGACATTGTCTTTGAGCAGGAGCCATCTGGAGTCGCCATCGCCGCGGTAGTAAACGGAGTAAATCATTTGATCGTCGTTGTCGTCGTGAACGCCCCACTTCACGCCAATGGAATCGCGGTCACGCGTGGTAGGAGGCGGGGTGTCGAAATGGGGTTGCTGTGTGCCGCCGGTGCTTAGATCC
>DATNHO010000030.1:0-2814 GCA_035604895.1 Terriglobales bacterium
ACGGCAGCGCTTATCGAGTTCCGGCCCGAAGACTTGGACCCACCGCCAGATGCAGGAAGCGTGGACCCGAAGGCCCCGTTCAGTCATGAGATCCGCCACCTGCCGGTAGCTCAGCGGGAGGCGCAAGTACCAACGCACACACACGAGGATGATTGGACCTTCGTAATGCCGCCAGAAGAAAGGATCGGTTGGCCGAATGGGCATCGCTTTACCCTACCGCAGTCCGATTCCGGTTTTTCGCAACACAACCCTCCGTCACCTGCAGGACCGGCAATGGAAAACTAAGCGGTGGACGACGCAAAGGGGGACACTGCATCAAGGTCGGCCATATACCCACCAGGCACTCTTACGGCTGCTCACCAACGTAGTGTACGTGGGCAAGGTCGATTACCGAGGGGAAAGCTATTCTGGCGAGCATCCCGCGATTGTGGAGGAGCGAGTGTGGCAGCGAGTTCAGAGCAAGTTCGAGGAAGAACGCGCGACCGGGCAGCGCGGGCGCTCGATACCCCAATTGGATAGGCGGCAATCTGGTCCACAGCCGCACGCCAATGAGGGCGAGACAGAGCTACCCATTGCAGGGGCCGAGAATCCACAGAATAGAATGCCACGCATCACACGGCTGTTAGCGCTCGCGATTAAGTTTCAGGGGCTGCTCCAGCAAGGTTTGGTGAGGGACTACACCGAACTGGCTCAGCTGGGGCGGGTGTCGCGCCCCCGGGTCACCCAGATCATGAACCTGCTGAATCTGGCGCCGGACATTCAGGAGGAGATTCTGTCTTGGGCTGGCGGTACGCACGGTACGCAGCACATCCGGGAGACGACGGTCCGCACGCTAAGTGCTGAGGTAATCTGGACCCGACAGCGTGAGCAATGGAAGAACTGGATCCAAAGCCATAACGAGTCGTCGAGCGATTAGGCTTCGTAATCGATCCCTTCACTGGGGCAGGTCACGAGCTTGCCGGTCGCAGCGATCGGCATTAAACTGCACCGCTAGCTCGAGCACGCGGTCACCGAAACGGTCCGCAGGCTTGAAGAGCGGCAACAGAAAAACAAAAGAGAATGCTCAATGAATTCAGCACAATACAAGGAAAGCAGGCGCTGCAAAGGCTTCGCCCTTGAGAGCGCCCTTGTATTCTTTACGCCCGAACCGATTTCTCTAATTAAGCGCCTATGTTCGACTTGGCTCCGTGTCGACGGTAGTTGGTGCGGGGGCGGCCGGCGTTCTGGGCAACCCCGCTAACAGGCCGCGCGATCCCACCCGGTCGGTGTACATCATACGAAAGGAATACGACATATGACCAATGTTGATAAGACCCACACTCAAGTGCTCGACAACTGCGCGACTCTTGGTCCGCAGAGTAGTGAAGTGGACCTCAAAAAACTGATGCAGCTCTTGGCGCTCCCGATGTCCTACTGTGAGTCTGTGCTGTTGGTCTTGCAGCAAGGTAGATGGCGCAAGGCGGAGGATCCGGTTCGTTACATACGTGCGGCAGCCCGCCGGGAACTTCGCACCCTAGAGCGCGGGAGACGGTCCGGCGTGTTCGTTGGCTGCATTTCGGAACTGAAACTGCCGCGGAACAAAGACGGCATTCAGATGAGGCACGACGACGCGATCGACTGTCTCAACACCGGCTCGCTAGGAGACGATTGGGAGATGCCATTTGCCCAGCAGCGGGTTGCCCCTAAGTTTCTAGTGGCAGGCTCTCCGCACGAAGACGCGCACCGCAAGGTCGACTATTCGAGGCTGATGGATGAAGTGGCGTCGATCGCTGGTTTGAGCAAAGTGCGCAGAGACGTGATCGAAAGGGTTCTGGTTTGGCAGTCAGTAGGCCTTACTCGGCAGCAGATTTTGAGCTTCCCAGATGCAGTGGGGCGGAAGCAACTTCAAGCAGCTATGAAGTGGATACAGCGAAACAGGCTGCTGCTGAAAAAAGTGTTATCAGGCCGACAGTAGCATTGACGACGAGAATTCCGTCCCCGGCGGGAACGCCCAATGACTGGAGGATCCGGAATTATATCTGTTGTATTCTCAGGAATTTACTTCAATACAGTGTCCCCGTTTTCTTGATCTCGGACACTACTAAGTAGAGAACCCGCGCGAGTCGCTCTCCCTCCTCATTCTCTCAAAAACGCGTGCACGGCGCCCTTCCCCTATGACGCCTGCCTTTAGCTGGTGCTGATCAAGTGCAGAACTCGATCCTCCAATCAGCTTGCGTGATCCGCCCTTCAGCATTGCAATATTCCACTTCACGAAAGGACCCCTGATATGCATTCTCCAGTAATCGCAGACCACCTTGAACACATGTCTGTTGACGAGCTCAGACCCGACGTGCGTAATCCTCGAACGCACTCGTCTAAGCAGGTTTCCCAGATCGCGGCCAGCATCGTTGAGTTTGGCTTTACCAACCCCGTCTTGATCGACAGCGCAGGCGTGATTATCGCCGGCCACGCCCGAGTTCTAGCAGCCCGCAAGCTTCGCTTGGAGCGGGTGCCGGTCATCATCCTGGGCCACCTCACCGAGATGCAAAAGCGCGCGTACGTAATGGCCGACAACATATTAGCGCTGAACGGCGCTTGGGACCTAGAACTGCTGCGGAAGGAAGTGGCAGCCGCCGAGGATGAGTTAAGAAAGCTAGACGTCTTCAGCAATCAGGAGTATGACGAACTTCTGGCTGAACTAGGTCTATGACCGTATGAAAGAGTTCCTTTTGTAGCCGAACTTCCGACGGGCAGCTTTGCGGTCGAACGTCCAGTTGATCTTGGTGCGGGCGCGATTCATCCGACGATTCCAGGCTCGGCTTTCTCGACGCAGAG
>DATNHO010000031.1:0-32944 GCA_035604895.1 Terriglobales bacterium
CTGATCTCAGGACTCTGCGTCGAGAAAGCCGAGCCTGGAATCGTCGGATGAATCGCGCCCGCACCAAGATCAACTGGACGTTCGACCGCAAAGCTGCCCGTCGGAAGTTCGGCTACAAAAGGAACTCTTTCATACGGTCACAGACCAGGTGAAAGCATTTCGTCTTCTGGTGAATCGCTCGGCAACCTGGGCCGAGTGGGATGAGCGACTGCTCGCCATCGAATTTGGCCAACTGGCGGAGCTGAACTTTGAGCCCACCTTGACCGGATTCGATCCTCGTGAGATCGACCTGTTCATGGCCGCGTACGACGCTGGAGGTGATGCACAACTCGATTCGGTCCCAGAACTACCCGAGAACCCGGTTTCCCGCACGGGCGACCTTTGGCTCTGTGGTAAACACCGCGCGCTCTGCGGGGATTCCACCAGCTCGGACAATGTGGCACGGCTTCTGGGCGAGCGCCACCAACCGCTCTTGCTGGTTACCGATCCGCCGTACGGGATTGAGCTTGATTCGGAATGGCGCGACCGCGCCGGTCTCAACGGCTGTGGGCCCGCCGAAGCGAGCTACATGAAACACCGCGGCGCGGTAGGCCCTTGCGATCATGCGTGTCATTGCTCCAATTCCGACCAGATCGATTCCTCGGTCTTTAACGAACTGCACCAGCTCCGCGTCGTTCAGCGGTTTCGCGTTGCCATCCAGCAACAATACTTCGTGGTGCGGGGGCGTCCGTGCCTGAAGCAGGAACATCCATAGATGGGGCATAAAGTTGCCAGTGATGCCATTATCTGGATTGTGGAGAAGTATCCTCATAGGCGATGCCGATGACCGCTGCGCACTGGCGTTGCACCGCGTCGAGTCTCGGGCGAGCCAGCCCTAACTGGGAGTGAACGGATGAAGTGCGGCCACATTCTTGACGAGGGAGGCGACGCCTGCGTGTGATTCACTGCGGGCGCCACGTCATGTCCACGCGCACCGGCATCTCGTTCTTAACAGGGACCGCTAACAGCGAGGGTGGGTCGATCTTGAAATCGGAAAGCGTGGCCGGAATTGTTCCTGATATGCGGATCTGGTTACCTTGAGTCGCCAGTTGAAATGAGACCTGTTTGTATTGAGCGGTCTGGCCCGCAAACTGGATCTCCAGATCGCAATGGATTGTTGTGGACGCGGATGCTGTTTCGGGCAGTCGCGTGCGCACACTGACGATCGGAAATTGCGCCCCGCGCGCCACTTGAAGCATGTGAAGATCCCGGTTGCTGTCCCCCGAATCAAACGACTTCACTGGTACCGCGATCAAGAAATCGCATTGTCCGGCGCGGCAAACGCCTTTGCCTCGCGCAGAATGACTGACGCCTTCGCTCTGGTGCAGCGGGTGAGATACATGGTACGTGAGAGTGGATTGTTCAAGCACCCATTGGTTGTCCGATCCGGCAAGCGCGGGAAGCGGCACAAGCAGGAAGGCTATTTTTTTATTCATAAGCCTCTGCCTAGAATTTAAAGGACACGGACACAATGGCGAGACCAAACGCCGTGTACGTCACGTCAGCCACGACCCCATGCGCCTTGGCGATCCCATGGACCTTTTCTCCGTGGCTTTCTTGACTAAAAGCCATGGCCCCTAAGATGGGGGTCAGGATCATCCCAGGGCCATGAATCCAGGCTAAGGCCTTGTGCAGGCGGATCGGTCCACGCGTTGTGGTTCCTGGTATCGTGGGTGCACGGATGGCATAGTAAGCGGTCATGAAATACATGTCCGCCGTCACTGAGCCCAGCGCGCCATGTATATCGCGGCCAGTCGCGCTTGGGTGCCTTCCGCCGGCGAGGTTGGAAGTGGCGATCGTAGCGATCAAAGGCGCGAGCGTTATCAAACCGAACCGTTGATGCATCTTGAGCATGTGCGCGCGCTTGTCGAGTCTCGCCTGATCCTGGGCATTTCCCTGTGCGTCAGCAGGAGGGAAACCCAGATCACCGAGCGAAGGCGGCGGGACCACATTGGTGGCGGAGGCTATTAAGGCGAGGTCCATGGTCTGCTTGACCCCTACCGTAAGCGTCACTGTCGCTACTTTGTTACTGAACCCTTCCGCCGTGACGGAAACCTCATAGTCGCCCGGCATGAGGTCCGCTACGTTGTACATCCCGGCCGAGTTGGTTTGGGCGTCCGTCGCTTGACCGGTGGCCACATTCTTGACGGAGATTTTGGCGTTTGGAATGACGGCTCCCGAAGGGTCCGTGATAGTCCCGGACAGCGTAGAACCACCAAGTTGTGCCCGCAACGGACCCGAGATGAGGAGAAACGCAAGGAAGAACGTTACCGCTTTGGGATTCATTTGAGGCTCCGCTGAAGCACGTTTGCTTCCGCCACGGTCTCCTCAAGGTGCAGCCTGTTTAGACGCGAGAAATAGAGCGTGATTGTTTCGGGTGGGCCGGAGGGTGACAATTCCGCAGCGGCAATTTGCCACCGTCTCAATTAAGATAAAGCTTCAGTTTTGTTGAACATCGGACGATTTTGGCCGATATGCAAATCGGAGGTTAGATGATCAATCCAATCAGTTCAAGCATGGTGACCGCTCATGTGGCAGCTCAGGTACCCAATTCGCCGTCTACCGCGCAGCAGCCTGCCAGTAAACCGCAAGAGGATTCAGTTCATTTGAGTTCGCAGGCTCATTCCGCCGCCGGCGATGTCGATCACGACGGCGACTCTCATTAGTTAATGTGTCTGGCGCGTGGGCCGCTCCTTTCGGCACGCGCGCCTTTCGTTCCTACCGCAGGACATAAATCTCTTTGCCAACCCGAGGCGAATTGTCCAACGCCGCCGACAAAGTACCGGACGGCTGGTGGGCAAACTGTCGCGCTATCGTTCTCGAGTGCGGCAATTTGCCGCCGTTTTCGATCGGCCGCGACGTGCCAATGATCGAGCAAGAGCTTTTATTCATCTGCCCACCGGGGAGGTTGGCCGGTCTCTTGCTCATGTGGACACATGCTTTTTCGTGACCGCGTCTTTCTGGCGGTTCTTTTCCCTGTCGCTTCGACCCTTGCGCTAGGCCAGCAGACCTCGCCTACGCCGAATCCGGATCAACCGGAGGACAAAAGAATATTCTGGATCATTCCCAACTACAGGACGTCGCCGAGTTTGCATCCCTACGAGCCGCTCACTGCCGAGGAAAAGTTCAAGATTGCTACGGAGGACTCATTCGACCGCGGCACCGCTGCTCTTGCCGTGCTGTTCGCAGCCGAGGCTCAGTTGACCAACGCCACTCCGGCGTTCGGCCAAGGCGTAAAGGGCTACGCGCGGTACCTCGGGACGTCATACGCCGATTTCGTGATCGGGGATATGATGACGGAAGCCGTCTTTCCTGCGGTGCTTCATCAGGACCCGCGTTATTTCCGGCGCGGGACGGGGAGCGGCTGGTCCCGCTTGGCGAGCGCGGCCGGCCAGATCTTCTGGACCCACGCGGACTCGGATCACGCGCAGTTCAATTTTTCGGAGATCATCGGCAATTCAACCGCCGTGGCGATTTCGACCGCTTACTACCCGGACAACCGGACGGCCACCAACGCAATCTCCAAACTCGGTGTTCAGCTTGGGGTGGACATGGCGTCGAACGTCTTGAAGGAGTTCTGGCCGGACATAAACCGCAAGCTCTCGCGAGATCACCGCGCTGGGACGGAATGACGCGCGATAAGGTCTATTCGAGGTTTGTCGTTCGGAGCCAAGGACCATTGCGGCACGCGATCACTGGAATCGCGGGTCGGCGGCATTCGGCCGCCGCCTGAATCTCTTGATGTGACGAGATGCCACGCCAAGGATCTCAGCTATTGGCAGCAAAACCATGCGGTCGTTGGATTCAGTGACCTACCTCGCCGCGGTCGTTCGGTACGTTGCGTGCTATGGTTCCAGCGCGATGTTCATAACACGAGCGCCGCACTCTGTTGTGTTTGTTCATGGGGCGGACTTCCCTCGCCCCCTTTCTTCTCTTGAAAAGACATGCCGACATCATTCTCTCTGCCTCCTGCTCACGATTGGCGTCCCACAACTACTCGCCGTGCAAATGGAACGTGTAGCGCAGCATGAATGTGTGGCCTCCGGAATCGACACCGTAAGAGGTGGAGAACACATATTGCAAAAACAGGCTATTGGAAAAACGCCACCCCGCGCCGAAGTCGGAGGAGCGGCGCGGCGGCCTATAACCAGTGGCAGTCAGCGGCAGAAACGGGTCTGTGATGAGCACTGCATTCCCGAAGGTCTCCGGATAAACAGCTTGACTCAGATCGTACGCCTGCGAAATGGCGAGCAACGACGCGTTCAAAAACAGGTGTGAGGACAACTTGGTTTGAACGCCCAGGTTCGCCGAGACGAAGCGGCTGTTCTGGGTGCCGGTCTGGAGCAGGGCGCCGGTGCCAATTTCCGTACGTCCCGTACTCGCGCTTGAAACACCGCCGGCGAAATCGACACTCAACACCGTCCGTTGATTGAGAAAATAACCGAGGCCCAACGCCGCGGTGCTTCGCTGCCCACGGTCCCGCTGATGCGAATCGACCGCGATCGATCGCGTCAAGTCGTCGCTGAGCGCCAGACCGAGCCATGAGGCCTCCACTCCATAGAAAAACCTCCGGCTCACCGGGCCGCGAAGGCGAAGACCAAATTCGGATGAATGGCCTGAAGAACGCGTGGAATCGAGGGGCTCTGGAAGGTTGTTCAACGTATGACTCGTGTCGCTCTCCCCGGCCTCGATGAAGCCGTAGCGATAGAAGAACCCGAGCTTTTGACCACGCGGCAGATCTGTTTCAAAGCCCGCGGTAATGCGCCTCTGTGAGATCGTGGACCCGGCATCTATACTCTCGATGGAGCCGCTCGGCTGTCCCGTTGAAAGTATCTGTGCGGTCAAGGAGCCGATACCTCGCAAGCTCTCGATTTCAATCCCAACACTAGTGTTAGCGCCGAAGCGGCGTGCGGCGAGCAAAGAGCCCGAGAGAAACTCGCCGGTTGACGAACCGCTGGTTTCTAAGCTTCCTTGCGGTGCGGTCTGGCCCAAAATGCTCGACAAGCCGAGATCGGACGGTGCACCTTGCACGCCACTTCCAATCTTCGATCCGGTAACGCTCCCACCGATCACAAAGCTATTGGCTAGCGGAACGAACATCGAAAGCTGCGACGCAGCGCTGTAATTGAGCGGGCTGACGGCAGAGAGTCCTGGCGGGGTGGGGTTTTCATCTAGCCCGCCGCTGCCGTTTAACGAAGGTAAGAAGACGACGCGGCCCTCGGCCGCTTTGAAACCGGTGGCGTATGCAGGATTTTCCAGACTATCCAGATGCGCTTCGGGAAAAGCGTTGTAACGCAGCAGAAACGGAACCTGCCCAATTTCTGAAAGACCGGCGATGTACTGCTCGTAAATGCTGGCGATATTACGCGGCGAATCCCAGTCGCGCTCATCCATCTGGCCGCTGTGGTTATCCGTGCCGGACGCACGCCCGTTGCCCTGGTTTTGCTCTGCGATTTCGCGGCCGGAGAGCACGTTGAACAATTGAAAGCCTTGCCCCGGTACCAGCAGCACGCCCCGACCGGCTTCGATCACCACCGATTGTGCAGCGTCGATGAGGCTGGTCACTTCGACGGAGCCCTCGTAGACCATTACCTGTGTATCGCCCTGGCTGTCCACCGTGACGCTAAAATCAGTTCCGCGCACGGCGATCGAGGCGGTGGGGCTGTTTATGCGATACGGATTGGGTCGCCCGGCAAAATGATTGATCTTCACTCGCACGCTGCCCAGCATGATCTCAAACAGTTCACGGATTGAAGCCGCAGCGTGAAAATCTTTGATCAGGATCACAGATTCCGGCTGTACGACGATCATGCTTCCGTCGGTCAGTTCAATGACGAGCCGGCCGCCGCCGTGCGTATCCAATCTGTCCCCAGGGCCCAATTCGCTTCCCGCAACCGCCGCAAGAGCGGAGGCTCCATTGCTTGAAAGCAAAACCCGTCCGCTTACGCTGGAGACTCGCGCCATGACAGTTTGAGCATCAATGGCAGGGCATAACACGAGCGCCGCGCCCAGGATCATCAGGGCACGGTGAGTGATTGTCGCGCGGGCGTGGTGTCGCAAAATCTCTATGGCCGGCCCTTTCTCCTTCAGCTATGCTTATTTTGTATTTTCGGCATCCCCCTCCGCATCCCCTTCCGGATCCGCCGTGCCTTGGAGTTTATATCGGGCGATGAGGCGCTGGATAGTTCGGCGGTCGAGGTGAAGGACGGCTGCTGCGTGCCTGCGGTTCCAGCTTGTCTCGTCGAGGATCAATTGCAGGTACCGTCGTTGTAGCTCATCCATGCCCGGCCGGTCCGCGATCAACCGCTGTTCGACACTGCCAGGACTGCCCTGGCTGGCATCTATTATTTCGGATGGAAGGCAATCCGCTGTGACAAGACCATTCGAGGAGAGTGCCACTGCCCGGCGCAAAGCGTTCTCTAATTCCCTCACATTTCCAGGAAAGTGGTACGAAGATAGCGCTGCCATCGCTTCCTGCGTGAGATGCAGTGGCAGCTTCGCGGCGTCGCCAAATCGTTGTAGAAAGTGGGCGGTCAGCAGTTCGATATCCCCGGCACGGGCGCGCAGCGGAGGCAGCTCGATACTAAGAACGCTGAGACGATAAAAAAGGTCGGCCCGGAATGTTCCAGCGTCCACCAACCCACGCAGCGGCGCGTTGCTCGCGCCGATCACACGCACGCTGACTTGCCGTGCTTGCGTGGAACCGACGCGCCGGACTTCTCCACTTTGCAACACACGCAACAGGCTTGCTTGAAACGCTGCGCTTGTGGAGGCCAATTCGTCGAGAAACAGTGTGCCACCATCGGCTGCCTCGAAAAGGCCTCCGCGATCTCCCGCGGCGCCCGTGAAAGCTCCGCGCACGTAGCCGAATAGTTCCGATTCGAGCAACGTATCCGTCAGGCCGGAGCAGTTCACCGAAAGGAAAGGGCGGCTGGATCGAGTGCTGAAGTCATGAATCGCTCGCGCCACTAGTTCTTTTCCTGTACCAGATTCACCCAGAATTAGTACCGTTGCGTCGCTGCGCGCGGCCTGTGCGATCAGCTTGTAGACCATTACCATCGGCGCACTTCGACCAGCAAGTCCGGAACGCGAAATAACGCTCTCAATACTCGAAGACCCCGGTGCCGACTCTGCTTCCCGTCGTGCACGCAGGTGACGCCGCAGGAGTTCGACCACCGCCGCAACGTCAAACGGCTTTCCGATAAAATCAGTCGCTCCTTCGGCCATGGCTGTGACAGCAGCCTCGACTGATCCCTGAGCGGTCATCAGAATAATTGGAATCGCAGAATCGATCTGGCGAAGGTCTTTGACGAGATCAAGGCCCCCTCCGTCCGGCATGTAAATGTCGCTCAGCACAGCATCGATGCCGCCATTCCGCGCCACTTCAAGCGCTCTGGCACCTGTAGGTACCGACGTTACCCGAAAACCGTTCAGTTTCAGGCCCGCTTCTAGCATGAGACGTATGGAGCGCTCATCGTCGGCAACCAGAATGTGCGTGGACATGCTGGGCCCAATTTTCTCGATCATCTATTTATTCCTCAATACGCGGAATCCAGAGCGTGAATACGGAACCGGTACCCACCAAACTGCGAAACACAACCGATCCGCCGTGCAGTTCGGCGATCTCCTGCACCAAGGCGAGGCCAAGGCCCGTGCCGGGAACATCCACATCTTGCACTCGGGGAACACGATAGAACTTTTCGAAAATGCGATTCACACTGCTTTCCGGTATACCGTACCCCTGATCGGCGACTTCGATCGCAACGCCACTTGCGGCATTCCTGGTTGAAATGATGACTTCTGTTTTCGGTGGGCTATACTTGACCGCATTCGACACGAGGTTGCTGATCGCGCGCGAAAGCAGGTCAGCGTCGGCGAGTACGGGCGGTACATTGGAATCCAAACGCCGTGTCAAACGGATGTTCCGCTCTGCGGCGAGTGGATCGAGCATCAGGAGCGTTCGCTCTACGAGCGCCTCTATCCGCACCGCCGAGCGGCGCAGGACAGTCGTCCCTGATTCCAGGCGAGTAATATCCAGATACTCGCTAATCATGTGCGTCAGCCGCTTGGCCTCGTCGTGAATCGCGGTACTCATTTCACGGGCTCGTTTCGGATCGAGCTCGAATTGCGCCAGCAACTCGCTCATTCCTTGAATCGCCGTAAGGGGAGTACGCATCTCGTGCGAAACCAGCGCCATGACGTCATTCTTGGTCTCTTGCAACTCGTGCTGCCGAGTGATGTCGGAGAGCGAAGCGACTATGCCCAGCACGGTGCCGCGGCCGTCTTCGCCCGAGCACACCGCGGCAACACGCAAAGTGAAGTGCCGCGGGCGCGCGCCTCGAATTGTGATTTCCCGCCCGATCTTAGAGCGGTCGACGACGAGGTGCACGAGTATCTCGCGGCCGGCTTCGGGTGAGCTCTGTTCTGCCTCGGCCAACAGCTCTAGCAGATCGCGGCCACGAAGTGCGTGCTCGGAGCAATCAAGAACCGCCGCCGCGCGCCGGTTTGCAAACGTGATGCGTCCATCCACTCCGGCGATAATGAGTACGTCTTCGACCGACCGCATCGCTAGGTCCACAAACTTGGCCCGGTCCAGGATACGGCCATTCAGTTGGCCCAGAGACCGCGCCTTCCATGCCAGTCCTCGTGGCCACCACCATCGAGAGAATTCCTCTTCTTCGGCCCAAACCCCAGAGGTGCTGCCAGCGATCGCGGCGCAAAGTCGCTGTATTTCGATGGAGGGTGCCGTGGCGGCCCCTTGCGCTATCACGAGCGTGACTGCGCCGTCCGACCCGTCGATTGGAATCGTCAACAGTTCCTTGCCGGGCTTGACGTGAGTCGGTAACGCAAAACCATCGGAGCCCTTCCGGAGAATAGGGATTCCCTGCGCTGCCACCAATCGCATACGCCCGCCCCCTCGCGACGCGTAGATCGCTACACCCTCGGCGTCCGCTAGCCGCGCGATAGACTCTGCTGCCGATCCCAAGCTCATCGCACACAGGGACTCTCCAGCGTGCTTTATGTCCTCGATACTACTATCGAGATGAGAACTTGCGACCAACGAACGTCGCAGCAATCCAAGCACTCCCGCGGAAGCAAATGAAACCAAAGAAAGCGTAAGCGGCGGGAACACGAGAAAGCGGGTGAACGCGAGATAACCCGCCAGCAGGACCGCCCCGGTTACCGCCGCTAGAAAGCCAATTTGTTTGACTGCCTCGTGACGACCTTGGGCGACCGCCAGCACGAACATGGTGAGCGCCGCTACCAGCGCGCCGCAAAGAAACGCGAGCCAATCCGAAGCTTCGGAATAGAAACGGGACCGCAAGATCGTGTTCAGGGTGTTAGCAAGTACTTCGACACCCGGCATCAAAGACCCGTGCTGATCCCCCCGTGCGTCCGCTAGATGAACGAACGGCGAGGCGAGGCGATCGCCCAAGGAAGCCGCCGTCGCACCCACAAGCACGTATTTGCCGCGGAATTGTGCTGGCGGAATGCGCCCGCCCACAACTTCCGCAAAGCTGAATGTTCTGTAGGATCCCGCCGGCCCAATATAGTCGATCGCCATACGGGCGGCGCGCAGTGTCTGCGTCGAGCTTTCAACGCCCGGAACCCCGCCGATCACTACGCTGGGAGCTACGCTTTCCACGGGGATGACGCGCGAGCCGAGCAATAGGCTGCGTGAGGTCTCTGTCACCGACTGTCCTGAAATGCCATCGCCGATACGAATAGTTTCCACTGCCATCGCACGGAGGGCTCGCCCCTGGTCGTCGGCAGCCTGGATCAGAATCTGGCGCGCAATTCCGTCCGACTCTGTCGCAACATTCACATGGCCAACCGCCGCCGCAGCGCGCTCTATGGCAGGCAACGGCAGCAGCCACATTGTAGGGCCGCCAGCAATCGGAGGTGCCACCAGTTGGGCCGCGACAACTACATTTCCTGCTTCTCGTATCGAGCGTGCCAGAGTGCTATCGTCTGTTTCCGATGTCGGATCGGCGTACAACACATCCACCGCGATCGCTTTGGGCTGCGCCGCGGCTATAGCGTCGATGGCGCGCGCCGAGAGAGCACGCGACCAGGGGAAACGGCCGAACCGTTCAATGCTCGGCTCATCGATGGCAACCATGGCGATATCGTCCGGCGCCGGAAGCGGGCCACGCGCCCGGACCATCCAATCGCGTATGTATTGATCAATGCCAGGCGCCCGCCAAGAGACAAACGTCCCGAGCAGCGCCGAGACAAGCACGATTGCTGCCAGCGAAACGATGTTGGCTGAGTTCCCTCTCACCTTGTTCCTGCTCGAATTCAGCCGGTACCGCGTCCGCGCTGATTTGAATCAAACCGAGGCAGGCGAAGCGCGTCGATGTGGGTGAGGCAAAACCCATCAGTACTCATCGGAAGTCCCGAACTACTCGCAATCGTAGCGCCAGTTCATTTCAATTTCCATTTTGGTGAGGCCGAATAAAAATACGGGGATAGAGCGCCTAGTGCTCTTTATGGTGGCTTGCGACCAGGGCAGAGGCGACAACTTGCCGCCCCCTTCATATGGCCAGGTGGCAGGAATGTCCCTGAGCCTGTGCTGGCGTGTTCCAACCCCGTCTTCCCCTACGCAACTTGGGGTGTCATCTGTCTGATCAACCGGCGCTGCCCAGGGCAACTCCCGCCAAACGGCAACTGGCGACGAACGTGCCCGCCTAATGCGTGGAGTGCAGGACCAACGCCGAGTAAGGCGATCATGCCCAACGCAAAGTTGCCAAAGTACGAATCGCGCTGAAACGCAATGCGCTCGGGCTACGTATGTGCGAAGCAGGCCTTCATCTTCTCAAAGTTCTGGAAGTGTGAGTCCATGACGCGCTCAACGTGTTCCGTGCTGCTTGCCCTCGTCGGCGGAGCCGTGCTCCCTGCGTTGGCCGCAGACGGTGATATTGTGTTCCGGAGTGACGTCTCGCTCGTCCGTGTAGACGCCCAAGTCGTGGACCGCGATAATCGCACAATCACTGGCCTTCGTGCTGAAGACTTCATTTTGCACGACGAAGGCCAGCCGCAGCGGATCGGCAACTTTGCCAGCGAAAACATGCCGTTGGATGTGGTGTTGCTGCTGGACGTCAGTGCCAGCATGCGGCCCCATGTGGAGCGAGTCGCCTCAGCGGCTCGCCAGGCGTTGCAAGTACTCCGGAACAATGACCGTGTGGCCATCATGGTGTTTGACCGCTCAACGCGCTTGCGGTTGCCGTTCCGCAACAGCCGGGACGATGTGGAGCGTGAGTTCGCGTCACTGCTGAAGGAGGAAAACTTTCAGGGCGGCACGGACATCACTCGCGGCTTGCTCGATGCGGCCGAATATGTGGAGCGCCAGGGGCGGCGCGATGCGCGGCGGACCATCGTTATCCTGACCGACGATCAGACGGAGTACAACCGTGACGTAGAAGGCGTTTCGCGTGCGCTCACGAGAGCGGATGCCGTGTTGAGCCTCCTGCTGGCGCCTGACGCAATGGCGAACCGTTCTCGGGGAATGGGAGGTGGACGTCAGGGTGGCAGCGGTCCATTGCCTGGGGGATCGTCTGGTGGAACATGGCCGGGCACCGGCCCCCTGGGTGGGCCGCTGGGCGGAATCATTCTGGGTCGTCGCGGCCCCGCTGGAGGACAGGGACCAGGGACGCGAGGCCGGCACACGCAGTCAGCTGGGACCGCGGAGATTGCGCGCCGATCTGGCGGTGACAACATGCCGGTAGACGACGCCTCGGCGCTTGAAACTACGCTGGCCCGGATCCGGCAACGGTACGCGCTTCACTTCTCGTTGCCAGAGGGCGCGAAGCCCGGGCAGGAACGAGCGATTGAGGTGGAATTGGCAGCGGCTGCGCGCCAGCGGTATCCAGATGCCGAGGTCCGTTACCGGCGCGTTTACCTGGTGCCGACTAGCATGGCGGATGCCAGCAGTATGGCAGGCACGGCACCGACGGTCATCACTCGCCCGCAGACGGACGCGTCTGACGGCCTTACCCAGCCGGCGGTCGTCACCTCGACGACAACTCTCAAGCGGCGACCGGGCGTTGACGAGGGATCAACGCAGGGCCCGCTGATCAATACAGCTAGCTCGGCAGCTGGGGAGGCGCAGCCTAACCCCACCGCCCCGGAAGGCTCACGGCAGATCCACGATCATTCACGACAATCCGCCGCGATTGATACCGGCAAGAAGGATCCGAAGCCTCGTTGTGGAGGCTGGCACCGGGTCGATGAGCCTGCGCCAGCATCGTGCCCGAGCAACACCGACACCACAGATCAAAAGGGCAGCGGCTCGGGGCCGAGCAAGCCGTAAACGCGCTCGGTACCGCCAATGGTGCACACGGACTCGTAATCTGCTGGAACTCCCCGGCGATGTCGGACACAAGGCTTCCCGCGATTGGATGATCTCCGAGATCGGGACTTCCGGACAATCATCGGGCAAATCTGATCTGGTGACCGCTCCTACAACGTTATCGCCTTTGGAGTCGATGGACGGTCGCGAAGGCGCACCCAGATTTTTTTCCGGGAATATTGGCAGCCTGAGTCGTGTCCTCTCAAAAGTAGTAGAAGTTCGTATTGCGGAAGAAGAAAGAGGTCGCACCACAACCCATACGTGTCTCGTTATCAAATGGCGCCCTAAATGCGGCTCATCGTGATTCATCCAATATAGTCTGCACCAGGTCTCCTAACTGTCGCGCAGTGTACTGATTCCCCTCGAGATTGGCCGCCAATCTTCCCTGCCGATTAATAATCACCGTATGCAGAGAATGCAGCAACTCGGCCTCATCCGGCCAGAAATCAACCCCAAACATCTTGCAGACTCGCCTGACCTCTGGTAGTGCTCCAGTGAGGAAATGCCAATTGACGTCCGCCTTCCAAGTGCGAGCGTAGTTCGCCAACACCTCAGGTTGGTCCTTGACAGGGTCGAAAGTCACGCTAAGAAGGATGAGATCGCTGCCCATCTGTGCCTGGAAGCGCCTCTGAACATTGCCCAGGTTGTTGGAAAGCCGAAAACAGTAGTCCGGAAGCGGGCAATGTGTGTACATGAAATTCATGAGCACGACTTTGCCTGCAAAGCCGGCCAGATCAACTTCGTTCCGTTTCTGGTCCATCAAGACAACACTCGGTACCCGTGTGCCGACTTTAAGCACGCTGGCGCCAGACGGCTCGTCCGCATCCAAATCCGCAATCATCCTCAAGCGACGGGCAGCTAAAGCTTGCTGCTCCATGTTTTCAAAGTCACGAACATGAATACCCTCGGCATAAGATGACTTACCGCTGACCACCAGTGTAAAGTCCACCATCAGCCCTGGTTCGAGCCTGGTCAGTGTTTTCGGATCGCGCGCGGAAAAAAACATGGTCATAGCATCCATGTACCCTGGAATGCTCTCGCAGGAAACGAGAATAGTCCGCCGGGGTGGATCAACTTTCAAGACCAGTCCGGTCGCCGAATACCTTTGTGCGCTCCAAATACAGTTAGAAGAAACCAGCAGTGTCGCAAGTAGGATACTGGATTTCATAAGCTGCTCGTCATAGCAGACAAGAAGCACTTACGGCTCACTTGCCCGAGCACCGTCGAACCGGAAATGTCTTGGTGTAAGCACTTTATACGCCTTGCCGAATTCAGTAATCTGGATAAACTGATTGGGACTGACGCCCGCAAACTTCTGCGATGTGTTGCTTGCTGGCCAAGTTATTTCCAGACTGAGTATGCGCGCTGCTCTTCCCAAGCCAATGTGCTGTGCCAACGGTGAGGCACCAAAGGATCCGCCGCTGCTAACTGTACGAAAGATTGAGCGCCTTCCACGCCCCTCGTTTTCGACGATGGCCTCTATCCGCGCTCCAATGGCTGCCCGGTTCGTCTTGACACCGACTACCTTGATGTTAATCCAGTCACTGTCATTGCCGGGATTCTTGAAAACTCGAAAAGCGTGTGCGTCTCCTGGGGTTGCGCCGCCCATAGAGATCAAAATATCTTCGTGGCCGCTATTTTGCAGGTCAGCAAACGCCGTTCCATGCCCCTTGTGCAAATCTCCAATGCCGGCTGAAGAACTAATATCCACGAAGGCCCTGCCTTCGTCATTACGAAGCAGGACCTTGGGAAGTAAAAAACCGTATTCGGGCCCACCCGATCCCAGGTAAATGTCGAGAAACCCATCATTATCAATGTCTCCGAAATTGGCGCCCATCGGCGCGTACACCCGATCGAGGCCGACCTCCGCTGTGACGTCCCGAAACGTGCCGTCCTTCATGTTCTTGAATAACTTCAGCATCTCATGCCGAAGATGTTGGGTACTGGCGCCTTGCTTTGACCAAGGTGAGTCTTGCCGTCGATCTCGTTCAGGATGGCGTTCACCTTGAGGGTGTCGTAGCATTGAATATTCACGAAGCTGTCGGTCCATGCTCCGCCGTTATTGTCGGGAGGGTCGCCACTGTTGTTGCACTGAATCCGGCTGGGGCGCAAAGCCGTGGCAGGAGTAACTACTCCCGGCAAGCCGATTATGTTGGAGTTGACATCCGGGGAATAGTAGTCGTCTACATTGCTGGGGATCGCCGTGCCGGTCGGGCCGGAAACGGAGGCATAGGCAGCGTGCTTGTCCGACCACGCCGTGTAGCCGCCGGCCGCATGGATAACCCCGCAGATCGTGTTTGCGCGGATGAAATTCCTTGAAGTACGTCACTGGAACGTGTCGGACGGGCTGGTGGCAGGCGCCGTGATCGCTCGCCGGCCGGGCGACCTTGAGCCCAGTACCGGCCCGCCTATTTCGCAACCGGTATCGCCATGATCGGGTCCGAAGCCGATGTCTCGCTCTCGCTCACCTCTGGCAAGCGCAGCCAACCATCATCTTTCACCCGGTTCAGCATATCGCGCTCGTATTCATATAGACCGACGTTGGGGAAACAGTCTGCCAGTTGCTTGGCTCGGCGCCATGCATCGTTGGCCTCCTGTTGCCGTCCCTCCGCCAGGCGTACAGCCGCCACAGCTCGCCAATAATCAAAATCGCTTGCTAACGGAAACTTCTTCTTCGCGGCTACCGTCTCCACACCGCATAGCCACTGTCCCGCGCGACCCGCATGGCCATCCAGATATGCGATATAGTAGCCCAACTCGGCCGCTACCCCGGGGGAATCTGTCCTGTCTGGATGCGGAACGGTCTCCAGTACGGAATCCAGGCAACCACGCGCCAATGCCAGGTCTCCACGGTCGACGGCGCAGATCATCCCGATCATTCGGACACAGTCAGCCATCGGACCCCCTTCGGCCGCGTTCATTCTACGTGCCATGACAGTCGCATCCAAGTCGCGCGGCCGCACTGGGGTGACCGTGGTCATACCAAGTGTCTTTAATGCCTCACGCATGTCGGCAAAAGGTCCTCCACCCAGCAACTGAACCAGCACTGCTCCATCGGAAAACCCGGCCGCGGAAGCGACCGGAATGAGGTTAATCACTACTTCGGCTATCGATATCGCCGCTATCACTGCCGTTACCTTCCACCACATTACCCACGCGCTGCCCGGCATCATCAAAAGCACACGCATTGCGATGCCGGCCGTCAGCAGCGAAGCCACCGGTCCGCCCGCAACCTCCAGGGCCATGCGGCGGCGCAGGTCTCGCAGATGGAGCGGAACTGTGCTAACGGCGCCGCCAAGGCCGGCGAAGCCTGCCAGCGTGAACCCAAACTTCCACCGGCCCCCTTTCTTTCGGGCCATGAACGGACCGACGCTGAAGTAGGCCAACTTCATTCCAGAGATCCAAGCCGCTATCGTATGCCCCAACTCGTGAAAGAACGCCGACACCCAACCACAAAGGAACAACAACACCAGCCCATTGATCGGAGCATTTCTCGGAAGGCCGTGTTTTTCTCCCCACCAAGTTGCAACGCGCAGCGAACCTAACAGAATCACAATGCTGCCTGCAGGCACGACGATCTGTATCCATTTGTGCGTGCCGTCTCCCTTTTTCGATTGGTAGTCAAAGGCCTCCGCCAGAGGCTCGACGTCCCGCAGTTTTTTCGATAAGCACCACCAAATTCCGACGGCACCAGCTACTGTTCCAAACGGGAATATCAGCAAATTGTAAAGGCTCCCAAGTAGAACCAGCGTTTTCGCGAGACGCCCCTGCCTTTTCAGCGCTCGGGCGGCGAGACACGTTATGACTCCGACGCCTTCCATGAAGAACAGAAAACACGCCCAAAGCACGATCCAAGCGGGTCGCCCAGCCGCACGTCGCACAAAGGAAGGTAGAAAAGTGAGCCCCGTGAGAAGAGTGATGATCCCCACTGTCCAGAACATGCTCCGCGCATAACTCATCAGGATTTTCATGTGCGCCTTTCTTGAACATCAGGCTCCAGAAACCGCCCGCACTCGCGACTAAGCAGAGTCGTCCCCTCAATCCTAGATTGATCCAATGAATTTAAATACTCACGATCGTTACTAATCGACGGTTACTAAACCCTGAATGTAAGCAGGAACCGGCTGCGGCGGACGACGAAGGTGCGGGGGCGTGCCGACGGGCTATCCAAGCAGCACAATTCCTCGCAAAAGACGCTGAGGCCGCCAAGGAGACCCGGTTAAGAACGCCCCGCGGTCGGCTGTCGCCCTTGAGTTAGGCAAGCTGACCACTTGGCCGTACAACGCCTGACCCGGAGATTGAGCACGAATGGTGGTGCTCACACCAACTCCCGATACTCGCTCCGATCGGACTACACCAGTTCGAGCCGTCGCTGAATTAGGCGATCCGGCGGTTCTTCTGCGAACCTACGGCGCTGGTTCCACAGCATGGCTGCAACCAACTGCCACGTAAGTCCAGGAGTATCGCGCCACGGCGCGGGAACCGTGATCATGCAATATGCTTGTCTCTCGGGATCATAGTTGAAGAAACCGGCGTGACGGCTGATCAAATGCTTCCATTCCTCGAACGTCGCATGGCCCGCCTCCACGAGTCCGCAATGGGCGGGAATTTCCGCGGCGTTGACGAGATTGGCCGGGGTCACAAAATAGAACTCGTTTGAGTAGCGCATACCGATACGGCGCTTGAGTGGTCGCTTCAGTTCGGACAGAAAGTCACCACGCGACTGTTGGGCCGCCTCTGGGTGGAGTGGGGCCGTGATCACGGCGAATTTTCCCAGAGTTAACGTTTGGTCTATGGCGATTTTCCACACCGCACAAAACGTCTGCTACGGAAGCCTATTGCCCGCAATGGTTTTGTGTTTGGCGACCGCGTTGCCCTACGTTCCGAGAGAGCACCCGGAGAACTTCATGGAATCACGCATATTTGACGGAGCAGTTACGGTCCTGAGCACTGACGGAAGCTATTCCGAAACCTTCAGCGCCGGCGAGCGAGTGAGGAACATTCAGAGAATCGGCAAGCGAGTCATGTTTGAGCCAGTCAGCCCGCACCGCATCGCCGGGACGTATGCCATGGAGTGGAGCCAGTTCGAGCTATACACGACCGTAGTGCTTGAGGCAAGCGCATAGCCCTCGCAACGACATGCTCAGGCCCAGCAGCGGCGATACAGGCGTAAAAACCTACAGCTTGCCCGGAGTCCTCGTAACGCTCCAGACATTCTTGCCCAGACAAGTGAAGGTGTCCCAGCCCGGCGCCGCATCCGTTTTGCGGAAGACATCGCCCACTGAACAAGTGAATGGCGGTTCCCTGCCGCTGTACACGTGGGGTTTCCCGCTAGCACGGCGCCCGGTCACCACCTCTGGAGTGGGCGCCTGGTCAACCAGCATTTTTCGAGTGGGCTGGGCCGCCGGCGGCGGGAACTTCGGATGCTCCTTGGCTGGCTCGGCAGGTTGCGAGGTCTCAACCGGCGCCGTCACCTCCAGGTCCGGCGTCTTGTCAGGAGCAACGCCCGCAGCGCTGCCGGCGGAACGTTCACTCTGTGCAACCTCCCCAGTTGGCGGCTGATCAGCGGGTGCGACAAATTGGGCCAGGTCTTCGGCGGGCGTGCCGTCATCCGCCTCCACCACCAGGCGAACGGTCACGTTCTTTGATTGCCGCTGGTAGTTCACGTAGCCGAGGTGAAGTTCATTGGCGTCGAGATCCACTCGCACATTCTGGTCGCCGTCGGCGATGTCTACATAACCCACTCTCGCGTTGCACACCGTCCCCGACGTCTTATCCCAGGCGATGCGTACCTGTGACTTGCTGTCGGTAGCATGAACATTCAGGCCCAGCGCCTGCTTCTGCTGCTCGGCCCAGTAGAAGATGGCGCCCGCCATCCCCACCCCTGCCATCAATACTAAAATCCAACCCAGCGAGATCCGCGGCCAAGCCGTGCGCAGCGTGCTGGGTGGCTCTAGACTGGGTGGCGCTCCTGCCATGGTTGCTTTGCCTAGCTTAGTCTAAACTACGACGCGCCAGCTCTGAGCGAGAGTGGCTCATAAGGCGGTTCCGCGGGTTAGAGGTCGCCGACTGCCCATTCGCAAATCTGCCGGAAGCGCAGAGCGCACGCTGGGGCGAGGGTCTCACCGCCGATAAGATGCGGAGTGCCGCTGGTTGAAACCGGTGCTGGTGGGGCAGGTCGATTTTGTGGAGTGGACACCGGAGGGGCACCTGCGGCATTCGAGGTTCGTTGGCGCTCGGGGAGGATCGGCAGGCGCTCGCGCGGTACGGCGGGAAAGCTAAAAACGCGCAGGAATCAGAGCGCCTTCATGAGCATTAGAAAATCGAATCGGTTCTAATCTCCTCGGCATTTGGCAACGATCAAAGTGATATCGTCGTGCTGTTCACGCGGGCTGAACTGTTTAAGTCGATTGATAATAGCCGCTATCACCATCTGTGGAGACAGTTTTCGGTACGTTTCGAGCCCTACAATCAGACGCTGTTCACCGAACTCTTCCCACGCTTCGTTGAACGACTCGGTCACACCGTCGGTATACAGTACAAGCATGTCTCCTTTGAAGAGCTGGCACTCCGTAACGGAGCAATGCCATTCTTTGAAGATTCCCACTACCGTCGATGTAGCTTTCAGCCTTTCGATCGTACCGTCGCGCCGAATGAGCAACGGCGGGAGATGTCCGCAATTTGCGTATCGCAACCGGCGCTCCGTGTCGTCATACTCGGCGAAGAACAGAGTGGCGTAGGCGCTTTCCGTCGTATTGTCGTAGAAGAGCTGGTTCACGGATCGCAAGTAACGCTCCGGCTGATCCGATGCCATCGCACATTGGCTACGAAGATTCGCCTGCAAGTTGGCCATCAACAATGCTGCCGCGATTCCCTTGCCTGAAATATCGCCGATCACCAAGCCAAGCCGTTGTGGCCCTAAATTAAGGAAATCGTAGTAATCGCCGCCCACCTCGCGGGCTTGAACACAAACACCCGTATATTCAAGTGTTTTTAGCGGCGGTGCCGCTTGAGGGAAGAGCCTGGCCTGCACCTGTTTCGCAATTTCCAGTTCTCGGGCTGCGCGGCGTTCGGATTCCACCTTCTCGGCTAGCGCGCGGCGGCGGGCTTCAACTTTCCGTGTCAGATCGTCCCATCCCGCAAGGATAAAGGAATTCCCGTCCAGATCTTCGAAGGTGGTGAAGACTCCACCCCAAGTTCCCGCCTGTGGAGGATGACGAAAGCGAACGCCGCCCTGACGCCAGATGCGGAATTTGGCGGCAACATCTTCCGTTACAAACACTGCCTGCCCTGAGCGGCCGATGAACTGATGTTCCGCAGAATCGGGTTTGGGAGCGATGAGCGCAAGAAGCGTGGCGCCGTTCGGCGGAGCAACCAGAATAAAGCGACCACGCTCACCATAGTTGTAATCCATGATCAGGCGAAATCCAAGCTGATCGAGGTAGAATCGAAGGCTTCGATCCTGATCACGGACGAAGATAGGAACGTGATGAAGGCGGAGGTAGGTTGCTGGTTTGCTCTCCTCCTTCTGTTTCTGGTGTGCAACTTGGGTGACGCTCTTCACGGCATCACGCTGTTTTGTTGCAGAGGGGGCGGCCGGACGCTCCGAACCGGCATTCCCGGACGCTCGCTGTGCCTGACGCGTCTCGAAGTGCTTTGATTTGATTTCGACCTTTAATAGCGCATCATTCTTCGTTTTCAGCTCCCGATACTGCTCCATCCACTGTTCCAGCGTGAGGCTGTGCAGAGTCGCGACCCGCACAGTCCGGTCAAGCCAATCGGTAGCATCGCCTCCCTGAAAGTAGAAATATCCTTCGCCTTTAGCGAGCGTCGCTTTGAATCCCCTCTTCGCCAGTTCGGAGTTGATGGCTTTGAGGTTGACGGGCATGGGGACATTATATGGTTGATGCAGAGTGCCGCTCTCGCTACTCCGACACCCTTGCGAAAGGGGTGGCGACCACGTTATTAGCTTGGGTGGCCAGGGGCGATTACGGTTTCGGGAAACCTGGGCTGTTCTTCACCTCCGCGATTTGCTGATTATGGCGTACGTTGTGGAGCGGGATGTAGATCAGCCACTGATAAGCGTTCAGCGTCCCGAACACGGCGGCCGGGTGTTCGGATGTTTGGCTTTTCAGCGGCGCATCGGTGTCGTTGATGACTTTTAGCGTCCGTGCCCGCACCTCCTTGTAACGTGCTATCGTCTCCGCCTGCGTCCACTTCTCATGCGGCTGAATCGGTTCGGGTGCTTGAGCCTTGTGGGACCTATCGGGCATCACTCGTTCGATGAATTCTGTTTTACCAGCAGTCTTGGCCTCCCAGTCAGGGTTTGGCGGGTTGGCCATGGCCTCCTGCAGTTTCGAAAAGAGCAGGCCCTCAGCCAGCACGATATGTTCAGCCGTTTCGCCTACCGACCAACGATCCGGAGCCGGCTTGTAGGTCCACTGGGACTCGCTTAGGCCAGAGGTCAAGCTAAAGAACTCAGTTTCTGAATCACGGAGCAGTTGAATAGCATGATCGCGCTCCTGTTGGGTGAGCACCGGTTCGGCGGCGCTGATCAGGGATGCACTTAGGACCGCCAAGGTTGAAATCGCAAGGGTTTTCATAAAGCCTCCTGGGGTGTATCGAATGGACCTTGCTCAAATCGACACCCCGTCACACCTTTTCGAGGTCCCGCAGATTGATCTGCCTGGAGCCGAGTGGTCGGTGTTTCGAGGCCTAAAGCAGTGTATTCGCTTTTTATTCGCCTAGGCGATACACATTCCTCGTGCCCACCGCACGGACCTGCTTGGTATCCTTCACCGACGTAGCGATCGAAGCGCAATTGGTCATTGGGAACTGTGGAAAAAACGACTGATGCAAAGAAAATTTTACGCGGAAGTTTGAAAGAGGCGCAAACACTCGGCCTTTACGTTCGCTGCTTGCAGGCAAGGTTTGCCATCGCTGTGATTGAAGGCCGCGAGCGGTAGAATCCGGAGGGACGAGAGGCGTTGCTCGCGGTGGCACACGATGCGCGGGCGAACGGATTCGTCCGGCTTGCGCGAAAGGCCGAACAAGCTGAAAAGGCATTGGGCGCGGCGGACCGGCAAGATGACGTCGACGAATCGGCGCGAAGGTAGTTCCATAGAGTCCCGTATAAGCGGACCTATGCACGCGATCTGAGGCGATTCGAATCTGCTGATTGAGGAGCCCATTTGGGCACCCTGAGAATCCTGGAGTAAAACAGGAAGGTTGCGAAGTTGCCGCTTCGCAAACGAATTTTCAGGAGTCACCCAAATGGTTATCAGCAACAGACAGCATAACGAGAATGCGGCCGCCCATGTCAGTTCGCAAAACAAATGCGAATAAGGGCTGCTTCGTGCAAATTGGCCGCGAACCGTAGCACATTATTTGCGAATGAACGACGGGTCGCTAATCCGTTAGAGCGCTGAATTTATTGGCCTCCGAAGCATGTGTCGTGGATGTGTGACCTATGCCAAGTTTCAACGCCGGTTGCCGCCTGGACCCCGCAATGTCCAAAAACTCGATCTGGTTGAATTCAATGACAGTTGCTGGATCGAGAGGTGCGTCTAATGACCGTGAGCTGAACTGGTGTAACACAATGTTAAATCGCCCTCGTTACACGCGAACCTACTGGCCGAGTCGTGACGTAACTGACAACCTCGCCCGATAGGCCTGGTCCCGCTCGCGGCACCCTGCGAACAAGATCCAAAGTGCTGGCCCTTGTGTTTTGGGCGCGGGATTGGTCAGGTTTTCGGGCGCCGGCACCGCACTCGATTCGAGTGGTCCCGGGCTCAGATGTGCCGAATCTTGGTTCCAGTGCCCGGTTTCCAGCTGGCATTCAGCCTAGCGCTTTCAGAAGCTTACAGGCGATTACTCCGTTTTCGTCCAAATCGCTATCTGCGATAACGTTGTAACATTGAAAACATGGAGCGGGAGACGGGACTCGAACCCGCGACGTCCAGCTTGGGAAAATGGGCAATGTTTTGTTTTCAGTAACATAACTGCGCACGGCGTTGATTCAGGGTATGGAAAACGCCAACAAAACAAGGATCCGTTTCGGCGGGTGTGCTAATGGAGGGTTTTTGGAGGGTTAAAGGCAACCCTCGGGGAAGGTCGCTCGGACACCTTCAACGCTGGAGGGCCGCGCGGACCGTCCACAGGTCCAGGAACGCCTGCCTTGGGCGCATCCCATCCGGCTCCAAAACTCTCCACACTTTTAATGTTTTCAACAATTTGGGAATCTGCTTTCCGCTCGAAGCTAACTAACCCCAACGGCTCCAATACGAAGAGTTTTGACACGGTTTTGCCACGGTACGATTGGTGAATCTGCAAGATGTCGGATTCGGCTGAGACATCAAGCCCTGGCCGCGTCGATCAACGAAACAATCTACTACTGAGCACGATGCGCGAGCTTCCTAAATCCACTCTTCGCGTGGGGAGAAGCTAGGCCTTCGGCACCGGCGGAAGCGGCTCTCCGGCAAGACCCTTCCGGACGAGCCCAGCTAGAAATTCTGCGAACGGCGCGATGTCCTCTCCAACACTGGCCCTCTCGAGAGCGGCCATATAGGTGTTGCGCGCGGAGAGCGGTATGACCGTCCACGGGTAGCCGCCCGCCGCCATCATGACATTCATAAGGAAGCGCCCAATGCGCCCATTGCCGTCCATGTACGGATGGATGTATACGAAGACAAAATGCCCGAGTACAACGCGCACCCCTGGGTGCTGTTCCTCTCGTAGGAGATCGAAGAAGGCGGGCATCGCATCCCGGACCGCATCCCGGTTCAAGGGCACGTGCATAGACTTCCGGATGAAAACCTGGCCGTTTCGATAACCTGCGAGGTCGGAGGGTTTCAGCAGCCCCGCCGTTACGCTGGGCGCGAACATCTCCCGGTACCACCCCCGGTGGTCGTCGTCCACGACGGTGCCCGGATTCTCACCCTTCAGCACCTTGGCGATGCTCTTCTGCACGAACTGGAACGCCTGCCAGTATCCGCGCGCCGCCATGGCGTCGCGCTGCTCGCGATCCAACTCGTTCGCGTCAGGGTTCCACGTGCCGCTGCGAACCCTTCGGATCAACTCCGGCGTGACGCGGTACCCCTCGATGGACAACGAGTGATATGCGTCGGTCACATAGGCTTCTTCAACGCGTTTCATGTAGGCGGCGCGATTGCGCGGCAGCCCCGGCGCCTCCGGGAAAGATTCAATCACGGGATCGCGCATCTTCTGCCACAGGATTCTTATCCGGTTCACGTACGGCGAGGTCTCGCGGAACGAAAGTGCCACGGCGGGCCTGTCGGTGAACGGATCGGTTTCGCGCACCGTGTAGCCGGCAGCGGACATGGTACGCGTAATCTCGTCCGCGAGGGCACCGCGGCCACTATTGCGGAAGGCGCCCGCCAGCCGGCCCGCAATCGTGCTGTGCCCGCCGTCCAGCAGTCTGGCCAGCAGATCCGATGCATCGCGAATCATCGCCACGGCGGCCCTTGCGTCGGTCGCATGATGTAGGAAATACCGGGGAGACGCCTCGATCAGAGCCGATTCGAGAGAGAAAAGGCGCAAGCCATCCTTCTCCGCCATGTCAGACAAATCGGGCAACGGCGCCTCAAGTTCGAACAAGGATGTCCCATGCGGAAGCTTCGTCACATTGTTCCGCCCTTTGGGAGACCGCACTGCGAGCTGTCGGGGAACCGTCCAGTTCCCAACGTGAAGGGATAGCGATTGTTCCGGCGATAGGCTCCAATTCTTGCCGAAACGCGTCCCGAGGTAAACGGCGGCAAAACGCCAGAAAGAGGCGTACCATGCCGTGCTCTCGCCCTTCACCTCGTCCGGGCGGCGCGGGATGTACCAGCCCTTGATGACTTCCTGCAGGAAGCCGTGCCTGAGCAGCCGTTCCCGGTGAGTCCGCGTTATGTCGCGTGCGCGAATGGCCGCAGCCCCGTTGGCATTTTGAAGCCCGTGCAGGATTTCGAGGGATTCCACCAGTTTTTCAGAAGGGGTAGCCATGTTTGCCCTAAAACCAGTTTTATGCGTTGCACTATAGCTAGTTTATTATGTTGTACCATAACTAGTCTTTCATGCCGAGCAACTTCTAGTTTTCTTGTGTTGGCGGGATTTAGGTACCAAAGTTGGGAAGTTGGTCGCCGAGATCGCGGGATCATAGTTGTTATAGACGCACTCTTTTTCCCGTCTACGCCCGGCAGAGAATGGACTATGGGCAACATCGCCAGACCTCCTTGCGACGAAGCCGCGATTCTCGCCAACTCGTGCAAGCGCCCGGTTACAACGAACGGCCCATGGATTCTTGGCGCGACCATCCTCGGTTCGAGCATGGCGTTCATTGATGGCACGGTCGTGAACGTCGCACTTCCGGCGCTGCAATCGGCCCTGCGTGCGACCCTAGCGGACGTTCAGTGGGTCGTGGAATCGTACGCTCTGTTCCTGGCTACGCTGCTCCTCATTGGCGGGTCTTTAGGGGATCTGTACGGCCGCCGCAGGATCTTCGCGGCCGGAGTAGTACTCTTCTCCATAGCCTCGGCTTGGTGTGGACTCGCGCCCAACACCCGGCACCTAATTTTTGCGAGGGGACTCCAGGGAATTGGCGGGGCGCTGCTTGTGCCCGGCAGCCTGGCTCTCATCAGCGCTAATTTTCCCGAGAAGGCGCGGGGTCGCGCAATCGGAACGTGGTCAGGCTTCACCGCGATCACCGCTGCGATCGGTCCCGTACTAGGTGGATGGTTCATCGAGCACGGTTCGTGGAGATGGGTATTTTTCATCAATATTCCGCTGGGCGTCGCGGTCCTATGGCTTACTCTCTGGAAAGTCCCAGAGAGCCGGGCTGACAACCGCAGCCAGAGGTTCGACTGGTTGGGCGGCCTGCTGGCCGTGCTCGCCTTTGGCGGAATCGTTCTTGCACTGATCGAATCAATGCCAGCCGCGGGTGCGATGGGGTTCGTCTCTCTGATTGCCCTGTTGTATTGGGAAGCGCGCTCATCGGCGCCAATGGTTCCACTCGGTTTGTTCCGTTCCCGCAATTTCAGCGGAGCGAATCTGCTCACCTTCTTTCTTTACTCCGCGTTGAGCGGCATGCTTTTCTTTTTTCCTCTCGATTTGATACAGGTGCAAGGTTACTCGCCGTCGGAAGCGGGAGCCGCTCTGCTGCCACTCATTCTGTTGATGTTCTTGTTGTCGCGCTGGTCTGGCGGCCTTCTCGATCGCTACGGCGCCAGGGCTCCGCTGGTTGGGGGTCCGCTTGTCGCGGCTGTCGGATTCGCGTTGTTTGCAAGGCCCGGTATCGGCGGGTCCTACTGGACCACATTCTTCCCCGCAGTGTTGGTGCTGGGCCTCGGCATGGCGATCAGCGTTGCTCCGCTCACGACGACGGTGATGAACGCGGTGGAGCAAAGCTATGCAGGAGCGGCGTCCGGAATTAACAACGCTGTCTCCCGGATCGCGGGTTTGCTCGCCGTGGCGGTTTTCGGAGTATTACTCAGCGGAGTTTTCCAGAGCGCTCTGGAACGACGATTGGACCGTCTCGACTTGGCGCCGGCGCTGCGTGCACAAATCGAAGCCCAACGGTCCAGGCTAGCGGCCGCCGAAACGGGAGACGCTCTCGGGCGGCAAGCTATCGAGGATGCATTCGTCGCGGGCTATCGCACGGTGTTGTGGATAGCGGCTGGGCTGGCGCTCGCCAGTTCCTTGAGCGCCGCAGTGCTAATTAGAACCGAGCACCGACCGGCGCATCGATGACGACCGGTTGTCCCTCCAAAAAAACTCCGATCGATCTGCAATCATTGAAGTTGATTGACTTTCATTTGCTCCAGTGGTCGACGAAGCAACGCCTGTTCACCGTGCTCGGCGCCCTCACCTCGATGCTCAAGGCCTCGGCCCAGCTACGACTGGAAAACCTCGCCTTGCGGCAACAACTCATGGTCTTACGTCGATCGGCTCCAAAACGCCTGAAGCTGACGCCAGTCGACCGGGTCTTCTGGGTCTGGTTGCGACGCGTGTGGAGCGACTGGACTTCCGCCCTGATGATCGTCAAGGCGGAAACCGTTGTCGCTTGGCATCGTAAAGGTTTTCGCTTGTTCTGGACGTGGAAGATACGCCGCGGTAAACCTGGTCGACCCAGCGTGCCGCGGGAGGTTCGGGATCTGATCCGGACGATGAGCCGAAACAACCCGCGCTGGGGTGCTCCACGCATTCATGGTGAGTTGCTCAAGCTGGGCATAGACATTACCGAACCCACCGTCGCCAAATACATGGTGCGGCATCGAAGACCACCCTCACAGACTTGGCGGACCTTTCTGGACAACCACCTGCGCAGCTTGGTGTCAGTAGACTTTTTCACCGTGCCAACGGTCCGGTTCCAGGTCTTGTACGTGTTTCTGGTGCTGGCGCACGATCGGCGCCGCATTCTCCACTTCGGTGTGACTGCTCATCCCACCGCGGAATGGACGGCCCAGCAACTTCGTGAGGCCTTTCCATGGGACAGTGCACCTCGGTATCTGCTGCGTGACCGTGACCAGATTTTCGGCAAGGACTTCGTCGACCAAGTGAAGGCGATGGGTATCAAGCAAGTATTATCGGCGCCGCGAGCTCCATGGCAAAGGGCCTACGTCGAACGGCTCATCGGGTCCATTCGCCGCGAGTGCCTGGATCATGTCATCGTACTCGGCGAACGCTCTCTGCATCGGACACTCACAGCGTACTTCGCTTATTACCATCGCTGGAGAACCCACCTGTCGCTCGGCAAAGACGCACCGCAATCCCGAAGAATACAGCCTCCCGCAGAGGGTGCCGTGGTCGAGGTTCGCGAAGTGGGCGGTCTGCATCATCACTACGAACGCCGCGCCGCGTAACAGGCGTCCGATTAGACGCCAGCGCCGCATCGAGTGCCTGCAGAAGATCCGCAGGCTTCGCGTGGTAGTGCGCCGACGCCGCGATCTATGTAGCACTCGGCACTTTGCCCAGACCTCTCAATAGACAAGCCGACCGAAATGTTTCCGTCCTCGTCTCGTACTCTTGGATTGTTTGTAGGGACAGTGGCGTCAGCCACTCAAACCATATGGTACGGGCGACGCGAACAAGGACCGATCAGATGTTCAGCGAGATCGACCGCGGCGTGTGGTCGGAAACAGATCTCCAGGCGCGATCACTTTCGCTAGAAGTTTCTTCTGGGGGAAATCCTTTGGGTTCAGAGTGACGATAAAGGCAGCCCCCCCTTGCTCCGCACATGCGCAGATTGCGTTGTCGTCTTGATCGGGCGACACATCACTTTCTTCCTGAATGTTTACGAACTCAGCTTCCTCACGGAGCAAATTGATGATCGCCCCGACGAGATGGCGTCGTACGCCGAGCCTCGTGAGCACGGCTTTGTATTCGGAAAGGACTTCCTCCGTTACGAGCCAGACGAAGGTTCCATGCTCAAGCCAATCACGAAGAAGTGAGGCGCTCGGATTCTCCGTAGTGCGCCCAGGTTTGAATCCCGCGACTCCGGCTACGACAACCGAGGTATCGACTACACCTCTAGGCTGTTTTTCTCGACGGGCCAACCGTTATCTCCGGCAACTTGCTCTTCTCGGCACGGAACCCGCGAATTGCCTCCGCCACCTGGGACTCGCTTACGCCCGACAAGTCAGCCGCCGCGGCCTCAAGGCTGCGCGTGAACTCTCGCTTCCATCCGGGTCTCTTTCTGCCGCGGGGTAAATCCTTATAGACAGCAGCAAGTGGAAGTTGTTCGTTAAGTTCTTCTGCCAGATCTCGAATGGGGATACGAACCTCCACTGGTTCGCGGCCTTTCGAAGGGCGTGACCGAAGTGACAGGTAACGGGCTGTCGCTACATCCTCGCACTTGAGGTTGGAGAGAGCACGCGTGAAGAGGGCAAGCACTTCGGTGGACGTACCGAGGGACTCTTTCAAATACAAAGCGACCTTCGCTTCCAGAAGAAGTCGATTGTCGAACCAGTAGAAACTGTCGCGCCGGATAGGCCTCAAGACTTTGAACTGCACGAGGTTCTGCAAGTCTTTTGGCGCAACCCCCAAAACGGCACTGGCCTGCTTCAGCTTTAGTTCGATGGCCTCCACGATATATACCATCTAAATTATAGATAATATTTCCGGTGCAGTCAATTGCAAATGTGGAAGCAGTCTATGAACGCCACGGAAGCCTGTTTCAAGTGTTCGGCTGCCGAAATCAGTAGCGAAGCGCGTAAAATGGTCGCTCGGCATGAGGACGGCGACTATGCGGACCGGAGCGATTGAAGTTCGTTCTCACGCAGTCGCGCTGCTTTGGCGAATTTCCCCTCGCTCCAAGGAACAGCGTGCAGTCGCCCGCAAACGCGGCACTCATAATGGCCATGAATGGGCCATGTTGGCGAATCGTGCATCAGCGTGCACCACAGCACACCGATTTTCCCATCCCGATCGAGCCTATCAGATTTAACAGCGAACATGATGCACCTCAGTTGTGACCTACTTCCTCTCGCCAATGACTACTGCATGCAAAGTTCCTGTCGACCGCACTGGAAGTGTATTGTGTTCAATGCTTTTGTTCTGCTATGAGCCGAAACAGCTGCCCGATATCGGCTTCTGCCGAAACCGGCAATATCAATTGCAAGCCAGATGAGAACTGGTTTTAGCTCCGCCTTGTGCATAGGATGACCGACACCGTTGAGATCCTAATACCAAGCTAACTGATTGCCAACGCGAAATCGGCACCTGCCCTCGTCATCTGATCACGTTTTTCGGCACCAATCGCGATCCCCTTGGATCCATATATGGGCAACTCGCAAAAAGCTAGGCCAAACCGATATTCACAGCGGCGGCTAAATTTGGAACGTCGCATGCGATTGGATTAGGCGTGGTCTGAGCTCCGATCGGCAGCTCTAAAAAGCTGACGAGAAGCGAACGCTCGGTACGACATATGTCACAGAGCAAAACAAATTGGTTGACGAGAAGTCTCGAGCAAATAGGCAGCTGCGCATCGTTTGCTCTGCGCGTGATTCGAGACACGTTTCGGGCGCCTTTCGAGCTGGCCTACTTGTGGATGGAACTTGCAGACCAAGGCTGGCGCTCGTTGCCGCTGATAATCTCGTCCGGCTTGGCACTAGGGTTGGTGATGACCCTGCACACGCGTAACGAACTTATCCAGTTTGGTGCAGGGGCCTGGATACCTGAAGTACAAAGCCTTTCTTTTTTCGTGGAAATTGGTCCTCTGGTAGCAGCCCTACTTGTGGCGGGCAGGGTGGGGGCGGGAATGGGAGCCTCGCTCGCGGAGATGCGGGCGACCGAACAGATCGACGCTATAGAGGCATTGTCCGTTGACTCGTTCAAGTTGCTGGTTGTTCCTCGTGTGGTTGCTTGCTTCCTGGCATTGCCATTACTCACCACGTTCATGGACTTCTGCGGGGTGATCAGCGGCTTCCTTTCGGAGCACTTCTTATCCCATATTTCTTTTCAGCTCTACATGACGCGGGCCTTCCGTGACATGGAGTGGTCCAATTTTATTCCTCCAACTTTGAAGACCGCCATTTTCGGTTTCATCATCGGGACTGTGTCGTGTTTCTGTGGGTATACGACGAACGAAGGCGCGGAGGGCGTTCGTAGGGCGGCAACAAATAGCGTCGTGATGTCGTCACTTCTGATCATCGCTACGGATGTGATCTTGGTGAAAATGATTTTTTTTATGTTTCCAGAGAGCGCGTTATGAGCGACTGGAAAGACACAGCGGTCGCGCTCGATCACGTCTCAAAAGCGTTTGGTAAAAAGCAGGTGCTTCAAGATATCACGTTATCCGTTGGGCGGCAGGAGGCGCTCTGTATTGTCGGGAGGAGCGGAACTGGTAAGAGCGTCACCCTGAAGCTCATCATTGCGCTGATTAAGCCAGAAGCTGGGCACATTTGGATCGATGGCGAGGATATCACGCAGCTGGAAGGCCAAGAGCTTTCGCGCGTGCGCCAGAAAATGGGATTTCTCTTTCAAAACGCCGCTCTGTTTGATTTTCTCAATTTACACGACAATCTGGCTTTGCCGCTCCGCAGACTCACTCACAAATCGGAGCAGGAGATCGAGGAGATCATTGACCGCGTACTTCGTCAGGTCGGTCTTAGCGGCGATAGGCATAAGATGCCCCTTGAGCTTTCAGGCGGTATGAGGAAGCGAGCCGGCCTTGCGCGAGCTTTGGTTCTCGAGCCGCAAATCCTTTTGGTCGACGAGCCGAGCAGCGGACTGGACCGCATCACCGCCTCGGAGATTGACGATCTCCTGATAGAGCAGAAACGTCATACCACAATGATTGTTGTGACCCACGACGTGCATGGTGGAAGGCGTGTCGGTGACCGATTTGCCGTTCTCGACCAGGGAAGATTGGTCGCGCTCGGAAAACCTCAAGATCTTGAACACCATCAAAACGAGACAGTGCGGAAATTGGTTGTGGAGGACTAGATGTGGAATCGTTACGTCGGCGTCGGGATATTCGTCATCTTAGGTACGGTATTGTTTGCCCTGGCTATCTTCTTGATCGGCAATCAACATAATTTCCTTGCCAAACATGTCGAATTGTATACGGAATTCAAGAACCTCAATGGTCTCGCGAAAGGTGCGAAGGTCAGGGTCGGAGGTTTCGATGCCGGCGAAGTCTCCGACATCAGTGTTCCGGAGTCGCCTTCGGCAGGCTTTCGCCTTAAGCTACGGCTCAGTGAGCAGGTGCGCGGTCTTGTTAGGACAGACTCAGTAGCCACCATTGCTACCGAGGGGGTGGTGGGCGACAAATTCGTGCTAATTGGACCCGGCAGTTCGACATTGCCCGAGGCTCCGCCATTTTCCGAACTGCGGAGCAAAGAAACGAGCGATATGGCGGACCTTCTTGAGAAAGCGACGGGGCTGGTCAGTGATGCGAGCGGGACTATGAAAGTCGTAGCAGACAAGATGACAACCACTCTCGACGCATTAACGAAAACCGTTAACAACGCGGACGATGTTGTAGTCGGGATGAAGGAGGGACGAGGGGCAATCGGAATGCTGCTACGCGATGAGAAAACGGCCACGGAGATCCGGCAAGCAGTTGACAACGTACGTGATATCACTTCTTCGCTGAATCACGCTTCAGCACAAGCTGACGCACTGGTCTCTGATCTCCAATCCAGGGGGTTGGTTGGTAAGGTGGATGGTATCGTCTCCGACATCCAGTCGCGAAATTTTGGCGAGAAACTCGATCAGACGATGGAGAATGTCCACAGAGCCGCACAAAACATCGATGCGACGTCCCAGCAGCTGCAGGAAACTCTTACGAAAGCCGTCGCGCCAGACGCGCACGGCAGAGATGCCGGGGATAACATTCGGCAGGCGCTCTCAAACGTGAATGAAGCCACTGCGAATTTGGCCGAGGATACCGAGGCTGTCAAGCATGGGTTTTTCTTTCGAGGATTCTTCAAACGCCGTGGCTACTTCACAATGGCGCGACTGGCGCCGGACAAATATCGCAGAGACAAGATGTTCGCCAATTCGAAAAATCCGCGCGTATGGATCGAAGCTGCCGAACTGTTCGAGCCAAAACAGGGTGAAAGCGAAATGCTTTCTCTCGCAGGAAAAGTGCGAATCGATGCAGCGGTTGCGCAGTTTGGGGATCGCTTAGTGGGTGATGCCATCGTGGTCGAGGGTTACGCCATGTCCGGAGCACCCAGCGTCCAACTGGCCATGTCCCGCAGCCGTGCTGCTCTCGTACGCAATTACCTGCATACCCGTTTTCAGCTGGACGATCAGAACGTCGGGACTGTGCCACTGCGCGGAGTACCCCCACCGGCGACGCATAAAGATAGCTGGAATGGGATCTGTATCGTGCTGTTATCGCAAGCCTCTTAGTGCGGAGAGCGAACATCAAGCATGATGTCAGAAGAGGCGACCTGGTCTGAATCGGGGCGCAAGAGCAGCTGTTTCGAACGAATTGCTGCTTAACCATTGGGAGGTCGAAGCGAGTATGGCAATCGATACACGAATCGTCATGGCACTTGCGGCTCTGACCGGGTCCCTCGTAGGCGCTTGTTCATCCGTGGCTGTTACGTTCGTAGGCCATCGACTGCAAGCTCGATGGGCCCGATTAGCAGCCGAGCTAGCAGAGCGCCAGGAACTGTACGGAAAATTCGTCGAAGAAGCCGTACCTCTATTTGTGGACGCTACTCAACAATCAGTCATCGACCCCGCTAAGATTATGCGGCTCTATTCGAAGGTGGCACGCATCCGCCTGACATCCAGCGAGCCGGTTCTTCGTGGCGCGGAGGAGGTTGGCAAGCGATTGCTTAAATTCTATGAACGGCCGCAGGAAGATCCCACCGAGGTGCTTGCGCGAGTGGCAAAGGGCGAGACGAATTTAGATCCGCTCCGAGAATTCACAGAAGCATGTCGACGGGAGCGGCCTAAGAAACTGTTGAAAAAGCCAGTTGGTGTGTAGCCAAGAAAGTATTGGAAGCGTCTTGTCGCTATGCGCGGAGACGAGAAACAGCAAGGCGGGATGTTCAGCTACGTGTCGATGGAGGAGCGGGTGCCACCCGACCACCCGCT
>DATNHO010000032.1:0-13506 GCA_035604895.1 Terriglobales bacterium
GGTCAGTATTCGATTTACGAGGATCAACAGAACGACAAGAAGCCGGCAACCCCGCCGGACCCGAATGCCAAGCCGCAGCCTTAGAAGGCGAACTTCAGACGGCTAGCGCTGGCCGTTTGATTGCGAACTCAGGCCTGCGGACAGGCTGAAGACGGTGCCGTCTTCGTTGGCGCCGCCTTCGGTGGTGGTTCCGTAGAAGGTTCCCTTGCTGGCTTGGAGCAGGCCGCCGGAGGGTTCGGCTCCGTCGGTGCAGTTCTTCTGCAAACAAAAGCTGTGTAGTGAGGTCAGCTTGCCGGCGGCGCTGATGGCGAACACTGTGCCTCGGTTGCTTGCGCCGCCTTGCGATGTGGTGCCGTAGAAGTCTCCGTCGGTGGCCTGGATCACGCCCGCGCAGGGGGCAGCGCCATCGCTGCACTTCTTCGCGGAGCAGAAGCTGTACAGCGTGGTCAGTTTGCCGGCGGCGGTGATGGCAAAGACCGTGCCCTGGCCGTGGGTTCCGCCGCTGTAGGTTGTGCCGTAGAAAGTTCCGTCGGCGGCTTGCACCAGCACAGCGTAGGGATTGGCGCCGTCTCCGGCGGCGCCGAAGCTGTGCAGGGTTTTCAGTTTGCCGGCGGCGGAGATTTCGAACACGGTGCCTGCGCCGTGGGCTCCGCCGTACAAGGTGGTGCCGTAGAACTTGCCGTTCCTGGCTTGAGTCAGCCCGGCAACGGGGCTGGCGCCGTCGGAATAGTGGAAGCTGTGCAACGTGGTCAGCGTGCCCGCCGAAGTGATGGCAAACACCGTGCCATAGCCTTTGGTCCCGCCGTCGAGTGTTGTGCCGTAGAAGTTCCCATCGGTGGCTTGAACCAGCGGCGCGAAAGGGTCGTCGCCGTCGGCGCAGTTCGTTTGGGAGCAAAAGCTGTACAGGACGCTCTCTGTGCCGCCGGTGGTGAGTTCAAACACCGTGCCCGTGCCGTTAGCTCCGCCCTGGTACGTTGTCCCATAGAAAGTGCTATCGGCGGCTTGGACTAATCCTCCGTAAGGCTTGCCCCCGTCGGTGCAGCCTCCAAAGGCGCAAAAGCCATACAGGTCGGTCAGCGTGCCCTGCGCGGTGACTGCGAACACTGCGCCTGCATCTACGCCTGTGTCCCCTCCATAAGTCGTTGTCCCGTAGAAGTTCCCGTCGTTGCCTTGAATAAGAAACATATATTGCGGAAATTCGCCGGTTTCGAAGCTGAAGTTGGCGATGGTCTGGAAAGTCTGTGCGGGCGCAGAGATTGCACCTGCACATAACAACCAGGCCCAGCCCAATTTCTGAAATAGCCTCATTCGGATCTCCAAACGCTCGTCAGCCCCCAAATTCCCAACGGGCAATCTTCTCACTTCAAGCGCACGCCCCCAACCACTTCCTGCATGTCGACGCCGTTACTGCTGTCTATCCACGCCGCTATGAAATCTTCTCCGGCCCATGTGCTTCCGCTATATTCGCCGATCCCGTTTAGTTTTGGGTTGGAGAACGCCTTGGTCAGTTGCCAGTTACGTTGGAAGCTCCGCCCGCCGTCGGCCGAAATGGCGGCGAATGCCTGGTAGTCAATGTCGGGCGGGCTGTTACGGCGGTCCAGCCAACTCACGCCAACCTCTCCGGTGGGGCTCACCGACAGCGAAGGGAGGAATTGGTCGTGGGTGTCGCTTCTTGGGGCCACCGGCAGGGGCTCGGACCAACTACTGCCTCCGTCGGTCGAGCGAATCATCTGCACTTGCAAGTAGGTTCCCGTCCAGGTATACATCGCCACATACAAGTTTCCGCTGTAGGGCCCATCGCTGTCGTCTATTCCGATCGCCGGGTAGTTGTAGACGGCCTCACCCGTATTGGGCAGTTGCCATGACTGCGGCATCCCGCCGGCGATCCGCTGGGCCGCAGACCAGGTGTTGCCGCCATCGGTTGATTTCGAGAACATCACGTGTGCTGCGAAGCAGGCAACCTCCCGGCAGTACATCCAAGTCAGGTAAACCGTGCCGTCTTTGCCGACAGCCATACCCGTGGATGCGTCGCCTCCTGGGCTGTTCTGCGTTTGATGGGCTACGACTTGCTTCCAGGTCGCGCCGCCATCGGTGGAATGGGAGACTAGCACGTCATCTTCAGTCTCGCTCAGCCCCACGATGCCGGAAACATACAAGCTATTCGCCCGGGGACTGCCTGCGACGGCATCGACGGTCATCCAGGTGTCATACGGGGCGTATTGGCTTGCGCCGCTATTCAATGCGATGACTGGCTTGCCCCAGTGGGTTCCATCGTCGGCTGACTTCTGGATGGCGAAGAAACCATAGCCCATGTCCTCGCTATCGCCGTAGCCCCCACCAATAAAGGCGTTCCCCTTGTGGTCGTAGCCCACCGACGGTTCACCGCCCGGCCAGTACACGTACCCCCCTTTGTCGATCACAGGCATGCACTCGACGCGCTTCCAGGTCGAGCCGCCATCGCGGGAAAGATGGAAACCCACCGAGGACGGTTCTGGACAGTTGAAATCAACGCTGCCCAGCAACAGGTCCTTTACGTCCATCGGATTGGCCACGATGAGAGGATCGGTCACCGTACTCCCGCCCTCGGAGGCTTGGGACGGCGGAAGCACGCACGGAGCGGGTGAGCATGTGAGACCAGGCCACACGCGCGTCGGAGCTTCAGCGGACTGACCGTTGGCGCTCCCGCCCAGAAAAAGCCCGGCTAGAAGCGCGACGAAAATCAGCGCCATTCGACGGTAGATGTAGCTGGGGTGCGACACCAGGTCTCTCCACTCCGCATTCCCTTCCGCGAGCGGAAGGGAACGCTCCGGTCGAGATGACACGGGGTGTGGAACCCATCCGCATGAACAACCGAGGGGAGAGAGCACCGGGGGCCTCCAGGGGCGCGACGAGTTTGAAAGCAAGGGCCCGAACTGCGCTGGTAACTATATCCCAAACCCGGCCCTTGTCAAGGATAAGGATTGGCATTTCTCCGCGCCCACCGCTCTCCTTCCGGCGTTGCTTCGGCGTAGAATAGCCGGGCCTGTCTGCAATTTTCTGTGTCGAGGACGATTCATGGACTACTTACTCAAGACCGAGCCCACCGTCTATTCCTTCGCCGATCTCGAACGGGAGCAGAGCACGATTTGGGATGGCGTCTCCAATCCCGCGGCGGTGAAACATTTGCGCGAGATGAAGCCGGGAGATCGTTTGGTGATCTATGAAACCGGGGATCACAAGAGCGCGGTGGGAACGGCGACGGTGGTTTCCGTCGATGCGGCTGATCCGAGGAATCCGCAGGTGAAGATCAAAGCAGGGAAGGCGCTGGCCCGGCCGGTGACGCTAGCCGAGGTCAAAGCCAACAAGCTTTTTGCGGATTCGCCGCTGGTGCGGCAGGGAAGACTGAGCGTGGTCCCGCTGAACAAAGACCAGCATAAGGTTCTAACCGGGCAGTGAGAATTCCTGGGCTCCCCGGAAGAGGCGTCCGGGGCTACGTCGGCATGGCTTGGTCAACTGCCCCCACCCTAACGTCGACAAAGCGACGTTAGGATGGGCCACTCATGATTTTCCTCAATTTTTCTCACGCGTGCAAGTCGCGACGGATTAGCGCGGAGTCGACAAAAAAGCCGATTCCCACGCTGAGCGGGATAATGCCGAAAGCCGCTGCCATCCACGCGTCCGACTCGACCCTTGCGATCAGCGCGAAGGTAAGCATGTAGCCGAGCGCTCCCGTAACCAGCAGAATGCCGGAGCGGCGCGAACGGGCGGCTTCGGAAAGCTCGGGCTGCATAGGCACGTTCACGCCGCGCGCCAGCGCTGCCAGGCGTTCGTCGGTGCGCAGCTTGCGCACGTGATAGAAGGTGTACAGCGCAGCCATCGGAATCCCGAAGACCATAATCACCGCGACCAGACCTACCAAATTTCCGTCCATAGTTTGCTCCTTATGTATGGTGCGCCGTCGGCGCACGCTGGCGGCGGAAGCCGCTGTCTTTTTCAAATACGGAAGCAAGGCGGACAAAGTTCCGCTTAAAGAGAGGATAAAGTAGAGTGGTTGTCAGAACTCCTCGCCGCGACTCCAGAGCCATCACCTCGGGGAGAAGACCTTGCGCAATTCACGTCGCAGGATCTTTCCCGAAGGCGTCCTGGGCAGCGCATCTACAAAGTGAATTTCACGCGGTTGCTTGTAGGCGGTAAGGCGCTCGGCCACAAATCCGCAGAGATCTTCTTCCAGCTTCTCGGAAGCGACCCAACCTTCACGCAAAACGACAAACGCAACCGGAATTTCGCCCGCCGCCGGGTCGGCACGCCCGACCACGCCGCAATCCCGAACCGCGGGATGTTCAAGCAGCAAAGCTTCAACCTCGGCGGGTGCTACCGGGAAACCTTTGTACTTGATCATCTCCTTGCGCCGATCGACCACGAAATAAAAGTCGTCGGCGTCACGGGTCACAATGTCGCCGGACCAGAACCATCCATCGCGAAGCACGGCCGCGGTGGCGTGGGCATCTTTCCAGTAGCCCATCATGAATTGCGGTCCACGCATGACCAGTTCGCCGCACTGGCCGGGAGCAACATCGGTTTCACTGCTGTCGTCAGCCCTCACAACCCGGCATTCGGTCTGCGCCAGCGGCTGCCCGATGGATTCCGGCCGATAGAGTTCAGGCTCGAGAAATCCGACGTGGGTTACGGGCGAAGCCTCGGTCATACCATAACCCTGGCACAGAAGAACGCCAGTGAGTTCGGTGAAACGGCGGGCGAGTTCAGGAGCCAGCGGCGCTGCCCCAGACTTCACCCAGCGCAAACGATGCTGCTTGGGGAACTCTCCGGCCTCGGCCGCTTGGCAAAGCGCATTCAAAGCCGGGGGCACCGCCGGCATCATGGTCACTTGCTCATCCACGATCAGCGAGAGCAATTGAGGCGTGTTGAAACGCGGCATCAACAGCAGCGTTCCTCCCAGGGTGAGCACCGGATTCAAGACCACGTTCAGTCCGTAAATGTGATACAGAGGAAGGAAGCAAAGAACCACATCGTTAGTCGAAATCTCGCTGGCACGTGGCCCGATAAATTGATAAACATTCGCGATCAGGTTGAAGTGCGAGAGCATCACGCCTTTGGGAAGTCCGGTGGTGCCGCTGGAGTAGGGAAGCGCGCCCAGAGTTTGGTCGGATGGCAAGTCAAGGGTGGGGCACCTATTGGTGACCGTGCGCATCAGGCTGGCAAACGATTCTGCCCCGGCTCTCGCCTGGCGCGTGGTATATACGCGCCGCAAGTTTGGCAGCCCGCCAAGGTCGATCCCCTGAAGCAAGCACCCATCCGTGATCAAGAAAGCCGCACCCGAGTTCTCCAACTGATAGCGCACTTCGCGCTCGCGGTAGCTCGGGTTCAGCAAGGTGGGGATAGCTCCGGCGAGCGTGACCGCATGATACACCGCGCAGAACTCCCAACCGTTCGGCAGAAAAATGGCGACGACCTCGCCCGGTACCAAGCCAGCGCCAACAAGCCCACGCGCAAGTCTCTCAACCAGCTCCCCGTACTCTGCGTAGGTGATGCGGCGTCCGCATGAAGCATCAATGATGGCGGCTTTGTTGGGGAAGCGGGCGCATGATTCGAGAATGACATCGTGGACGAAACGACCCTGCGGGTCGGCATAGAGGTGCGTTCGCAACATGCGCTTGCGATTCTAACGCATGCCCCGAAGTGTTCCACGTGGAACACTGTGCAACGAATATGTGGGGACAGATAAGTGATTTGGAATGCTAAACATCAGCCCGCGAGCTTGCGCAGGAAGTCGGATTCGTCCATCCGGTACTTGAAGGCTTTGTGCCCGTCGATGAAGACCACGGGGACTTCGTCGGTGAACTGGTGGCGCAGTTGGTCGTCGCTGTCGACATCGATTTCCTGCCAGTTGAAACCGCCGCGACGATGAAGTTTCGTGAGCGTCTCTTTGACGATTTCGCAGAGGTGGCATCCCTTGCGGGAGTACACCACGACCTGGCGGAGTTCTGGCATTGGAGTGAGTTTAGCAAGTGGGGAGGGTTTGTTCCAGCGGCTGCCGAGCGTTGCTCGGCTGGACAGCCGGGGCGGCTGTTCCCGCGTGATTTACAATTTCCATCTATGCATAAAGCGGCTGACACATTGCTTCGGGGGAAGACTGTTCTGATTACAGGTGGGGCGCGACGCTTGGGGCGGGCGACAGCGCTGGCGATGGCGGAGGCTGGGGCGGACGTGGCGATTACGTTCTTGCAGTCGGCGCGCGAGGCGCAGCATGCGGTGATCGATATTTGCAGTTTCGGTGTGCGGGCAGTGGCGTTGCGTTGCGACGTTACCGAAGAGAAAAGCGTGCGAGCTGCGATCAAGGAGGTTGGCAAGGAACTCGGCGGTCTGGACATCTTAGTCAACAACGCGGCGAATTACGAGACGGTCGAGTTCGACAAGTTGAGCTTGAAGCAGTGGGACGCTATCTTTGCTTCGAACACGCGCGGGCCGTTTCTGGTTTCGCGCGAGGCTTTGAAATTGCTACGCGAGCGACAGGGGAAGATCATCAACATGGGTTCGCTGGGTGGATTGCGGCCCTGGGCTGATCATGCGCATTATTGTTCGTCGAAAGCAGCAGTGCATATGCTGACGAAAGTGATGGCGAAGGCACTGGCTCCGGCGATTGCGGTGAACTGCGTTGCTCCGGGGATGATCGATCTGGAAGAGAAATCGGCCGCTGCATTTATGAAGCGGATGGCGAAGCAGACTCCGATGCGGCGCAATGGGACGGGAGAGGAGATTGCGGCGGCGGTATTGTTCTTCGCTACCGCGCCTCATTTTATTACCGGGCAGATTATGGCCGTGGATGGCGGGTTGGGTTTGTAGGTGGATTGGCTCCGGACGAGGCGTCCGGGGCTACGTGATTGACTACGGCTCCGAGGTTTTGGGATCGATAGCTGTGCACCCACTGAATCGAAAGTTTCGACGGCCGGATCAGTTTCCCCCGGTCCATGTGTTTTAATCAATCGTTGGCAGTGGGCTCGTCCTCGGAGGCGCTGGATGATGAGCTTCGAAATAGCGGTGGCTACGCTGATCGTGGGGATTGTGATCGTCGTGGTCGCGATACGGGCCTTTGTTGGTAAGAACTAGAAACATTCTGGCGATGGGTTGCGATTCGCTTTACCGACGGCAGAATTCCTGTAGATTGCGCAGTTCGTGTTATCTGAAATGAATAATCGTTTGATCATGCTGGCGCTGTTGTGTTTGAGTTCGGTTGCGTGGGCACAGGAGCGCCCGGAAGATGGCGGCCACGAGATCCAGGTGTGGACGGGCGGCGGACACTCCGTGGCCGGAGGCACATCCGATACAAGCGTGTGGAATGTGGGTTTGCGTTATGGTTGGATTCTTACGCGGCCTCACGGTCCGGGATTCCTCAATGGAAGATTCGAATACGTGGTGGATGCCGTGCCGGTGTTCATGGTGTTTCAGCGCTACAACACGGCTTACGGCGCGGGATTTGATCCGCTGGGATTGAAGTGGGACTTCGCCTCTCGAGGAAGGATTGAGCCTTATTTTGAGTTGACTGGCGGGACGCTATTTACCAATCATCAAGTGCCGACCGGAACTTCGAGCGTGAACTTTACTCCGTCGGCTGCGCTGGGGATGCATTTGCTGGGTGACCGGCATGCGCTTAGCCTGGAGGTACGGTATCTGCACATTTCGAATGCGGGGTTGAGTTCGCCGAATCCCGGGATTAATACGGTGCAGGTGCGGGTTGGGGTGGGGAAGTTTTTCGGGAAGTAGTGTACTGCTCCGCCACTTTCGTTCGCTGCTATGTGCGGAATTAGCGCTGAAAGCGGAATGCAGAGATCCTTCGTCGGCAGAGCTTCGCTTCGCGATGGTCTGCGCTTCTTCACGATGCCAACGAGGAAGAACTCCTCTCAAGAAGTTGCAGCTTAGTGAGCCTGCCGGATATTCTTCTTGCTTATGTCAACACTAGTGGAGTGTGTTCCTAATTTTTCTGAAGGGCGCGACAAGGGAAAAGTCGATGCCATTCTTGCGGCCATGAAGATGGATGGCGTGTACCTCCTCGACCGTGAGATGGATGCCGATCACAACCGTTGCGTGATCACTTTGGTTGGCGAGCGCGAGGCAATTCAGGAAGCTGCGATTCGCGGCGTTGGCAAGGCTGCTGAGCTGATTGATCTGAATCATCATCAGGGAGCGCATCCGCGGATGGGGGCGGCGGACGTGGTGCCCTTTATTCCGATTGATGGTGTCACCATCGAAGATTGCGTGGCCATGGCGCGGCATGTGGGTGCGGAAATCTGGAAGCGATATCAGATTCCGGTTTACCTGTACGAAGCGGCTGCGACCACGCCGGAGCGGCAGAATCTTGAAAATATTCGGCGAGGTCAGTTCGAGGGCATACGGGCGGATATCGCGACCAATCCTGCAAGAAAGCCGGACTTCGGCGATCCTAAAGTACATCCGACGGCTGGGGCGACGGTGGTAGGCGCTCGCAAATTCCTGATCGCCTACAACGTTTTCCTCAGCACGCCGGATGTAGAGATTGCGAAGAAGATTGCCAAGGCCGTGCGCTTCTCAAGCGGGGGATTGCGCTTTGTGAAGGGTGCGGGATTTCTGGTGCGCGGGCTGGCACAGGTTTCGATGAACTTGACGGACTTTGAGCAGACGCCGGTCCACCGCGCGTTTGAGCTGGTGAAGCGCGAAGCTGAGCGCTACGGAGTTTCGGCTCTCAGCAGCGAGATTGTGGGATTGATTCCGAAGAAGGCTTTGGAGTCGGCGGCGGAGTGGTTCTTGCAGGTGGAGAATTTCGATTCATCTTTGATTCTGGAAAACAGACTGAGTGCGGTCATGGGCGGCAAAGCTGCGGTTGGAGGATTGCGGGCTGGAGTTGAGCCGTTCGTTGAACAGCTGGCGGCGCCCACGGCTACGCCGGGCGGCGGAAGCGCGGCGGCGGCGAGCGGAGCGATGGCGGCGGGATTGGCTTCGATGGTGGCTTCGATGTCGCGGGGCAAGAAAGCTTATGTGCAATACGAGCGCGAATTGAGTGAGGCCATTGCGCGGCTTTCACAACTTCGCGAAGAATTGAAGGCGGCGATTGATGCGGATGCGGAGTCTTACAATGCCGTGATGAAGGCTTACAAGCAAGCGAAAGACGCGGCGAATGCGGACGGCGTGATTGATGCCGCTTTGAAGCAGGCCACCAGCGTGCCGTTGAGGGTCGCAGAATGGGCGAAAGAAGTGGCGGGGATTGCGGAGAAGCTGGGGGCCATCAGTAATCCGAATATGAAATCCGATTTGACTACGGCGGTGGCGTTAGCGCGAGCTGCGATTACAGGGGCGCTGGCCAATGTGGAGATTAATCTAGCTTCTTTGAAAGATGCGGGGTTTGCGGAGGAAGTTCGTGGCAAGGTCGCAACTCTGTCGGCTGGATAGTGTTTTCAATTGTGGCGCCTTCCTGTTGGCTGGCTGACCAGGTACGGGTCGTACTTTCGTTTCTTAGTTTCCTGGGACCATTGGCATACAATATAAGCTTGCGGTGCAAGGTTGTGGATGCGGTTCGTTCTGCATCTAAGTACCATATTCAGTTCAGGCGTACTTCAGAGGCACTTTATTTATGAAGCGATTGCAAGGTGTGTTGTGGATTTTGCTGCTTTCGGCTGTGGCTGCGTGGGCGGCGGCAATGGGCAGTTCGGCTCGCGGTGTGATTCCGTCGGATGTGCAACAGGTCATCACCGTGGACTACCGGACGCTGAAGAATTCTAGCACCGCGATGGCGCTCAAGGATCAAGTGCTCCCGCCGAGCATGAAGGAATTTGAAGCATCGCTGAAGGGCGTGGGAATCGATCCGGAGAAAGATGTGGATCAGCTTACCTTTGCCTCTTACCGGCATGGCAAAGAAGGCGTGAAGGTTGTCGGAATCGCGCAAGGTTCGTTTTCGAGCAAGGCGTTCCTGAAGAAGATGAAATTGAATAAAGTGAAACCGATCAAGTACCGGGACACGGATATTTATCCCATGTCGTCGGGCATGGAGATGACTTTCCTGGACGACAACTCGCTGCTGTTTGGCGATGGGGAAGCGGTGAAAGGTGCGCTGGATGCGCGCGACGGTTATACGCCGGCGCTCGACTCCAATAACCAGGTTGCGGATATGATCGGCTCGGTGGAATCGGGTACGGTTTGGAGCGTGCTTGATCAGCAGGGAACGCAGAACATGCTGCTTTCGGCGCTGGGCGATGCGGGGAAGTTGGCGGATTTTGATACCGTCAAGAAGCATGTGATTGGTTCGCGCTACCAAATGAACTTTACCAGCGGGGTGAACTTCGATTTGGATGTGGTGACTTCGGACTCGGTGACGGCGGCTACGCTTTCGTCTTTGGTGAAGGCTGGGGTGCTCTATCGAAAGATGACGGCGACTCCGGTTGAGAAGGTGGCGCTGGAGAATGTTTCGATCAACTCGGACAGTTCCAATCTGCAGATGCACTTCAAGGCGGATGACAAGCAGTTTCAGGGCCTGATGCACTCGGATCTGTTTGCGGCGGTGTCGAAGTAGCTGACCTCAAGAAATGCTCAGCAGTAGAGACGTAGCTAGCTTTGTCTCTACAGGGCGACGCACGATGCCGCGGTCTTCATGTAAAATCAAATGCGGCGAGTGGGATTCCAGCCCTATGCACTACTCCCCAATTCTTAGTTAGGATAAAGAATAGTGAAGATCGCAAAGACAGCAGATCGTAAGAAGGTGATGGACACTTCCAAGAGCACGGATTGTCCAAAGTGTGGTAAGCCGACGCGAATCGTCAAGCGGGTGAAGGATCGCGAGCGCGGAGTACCGGGCGGGGTGTTTATTTCGTGCTCGGTTTGTGAGTTTTTCGAAAAGTTGTAAGAAGACCGCTTCTGGCTTCTAGCTCCTAGCTTTTGGCTTTTTTAGGAACGGCCGCGATGGGTGAGCGATCACTTGTTGCGGCTTTCTTTTTGCTCAGAAGCTGATTTGGCTGAGGATGGCCCGAGCTTCGCTGGCGGGGTCGACAGCGGCTGTGATTGGGCGTCCTACGACGATGTGAGTTGCACCTGCGGCGATGGCTTCGGCGGGTGTGACCACGCGGGCTTGATCGCCGGGTTCCGCGCCCGCGGAACGTACTCCGGGAGTCACGATGGCGAAGTCGCCTTCCAGTTCGCTACGCAATGCGGAGGCTTCCTGCGCAGACGCAACCACGCCATGGCATCCGTCGGCGAGAGCGAGCGCGGCCAGGCGCAGCACCTGATCCTGGACCCGGCCGTGTAGGCCCAGTTTGTCGAGATCGCTGTCGTTGAGGCTGGTCAGGACGGTGACGCCGAGAACCATGAGGGCGGCATTCAGGCTGCGTGCGGCATCGGTGGCGGCACGCAGCATTTTGCCTCCGCCGGAAGCATGCACCGTCAACATGCTCACGCCGAGGCCGGCGGCTTCGCGGACGGCGGAGGCAACGGTGTTGGGAATGTCGTGGTATTTCAGATCAAGAAAGACTCTGCGGCCAGACGCTACCAGATCACGCACTACCTGGGGGCCTTCCGCTGTATAGAGTTGCATCCCGACTTTGTAGCAGAAGGCTGAGTCGCCCACGGCCGCCACGATCTTTTGGGCGGCGGCCGCGGACGATACATCCAATGCCACGATCAGACGCTGGCGCGGATCATGCATCTTTCAGGAGTGTAAAACGAATGCCGCTAATACGCTACTGACTGGAGCATCGCAAGCTGTTGAGGTTGCGCTTCTCGAGCCGAGACGAGATCCAGGCGCACGCGTTGGAGGCCTCGATTCTCGAAATGAAGCACCTGGGCGGCGCTGAAAGAAAGGTCGATAATCCGGCCCGGGATGATGGGTCCGCGGTCGTTGATCCGGACGTAGACGACCCTGCCGTTGTGGAGGTTGGTTACGCGAACCCAGCTGCCGAGAGGCAGTGTTGGATGGGCTGCGGTCAGGTCGTGCATGTTGTAAGGCTCACCGCTGGCGGTAGCCCGGCCTTCAAAGTACTCTCCGTACCACGAAGCTGTTCCCATCTGGTACGGCTGATGATGAGTGGTTTTGGCTTGAGACCCGGATTTAGGTCCCGTCACCGCGTTTGTGGGTTTCGCATTTTGGGTGTCTTTCGACCCTGAGCTGGTTGGCCCCTGAGCGGCCCCCAGGCTGACGACCAGTAAAACGCTCGCCAGTCCATGAGCGATTCGATTGTGCATTCAGTGTCACCTCGTCTCTAAAGTCTCTGCATCCGAAAGTCGTCCTCCAGCGACCCAATCCGGTAGTGATCTGACGATGCTATAGGCGGCACGGCGGCTCTGTCAATCCGAAATTGGCTGTAGCAATGTTACGAGATAGTTATGGATATCTTACGTAACTTGCTGTACAACTTGAGCGAAACTAGTGATGTTACTGTAGTAGCAGTAGCTTAGATGTTTACCTATTGGTGAATAACCAGGATCGGAGGGGGTGAGTAGTATTTCCACTGTCTTTGTTATCATGCACTTAATATGACTTGCAGCCTGATTCCATAGTTATGACTTTGTTTCTCGAGAGTTAGCTCCGCGGTCCACGTTTGACGGCGCAAAACAAATTTGCAAAGGTCGAGGTTTCCGATACATTTCGATTATGGCTCCGACGCCTGCCATTGTGCTCACGATCGCCGGGTTTGACCCCTCTTCCGGGGCCGGAGTCACCGCCGATATTAAGACCATCGCGGCGCACGGCTGTTACGGGATAGCCTGCGTCACGGCGTTGACGGTGCAGTCGACCGCAGGGGTTCGCAGGGTGGAGGCGATAGACGCCGGACTCGTGGCAGAAACGCTTACGGAACTGGCCTCCGACGTTGAGATTGCAGCGGTCCACATCGGAATGCTTGGGTCGGGGAAAGTGGTGCGAGCGGTTGCAGATTTTCTCGTGGCGCATAAATTACCGAATGTCGTGTTGGATCCGATCCTTAAGAGTTCCTCCGGAAGCGACCTAGTGGATGCCGCTGGAGCGAGGTTGTTGACCGAGAAGTTGCTTCCGTTAGCGGCGGTCGTGACTCCGAACCTTGACGAAGCCTCCGCTTTGACTGGATTGCCTGTCGGCGATCCCGAGCAGATGCGGGCGACGGCCAGAAAGCTCCATGAGATGGGAGCGGTGGCGGTGGTTGTTACCGGGGGACATCTGGACAAAGCGATCGACCTGTTGAGCTTCACCAGCAAACGTGGAATCGAGCAGGAATTGTTCAAGTCAGCGCGGATTAAGTCGAATTCCACGCATGGCACAGGTTGCGCCTTTGCTACCTCGATAGCGTGCCATCTGGCGATGGGACGGGGATTGCCCGAGGCCGTGTTGCTGGCCAAAGCGTATGTGGCGGCGGCGATCAGCAATGCCCACCCTCTGGGGCATGGAATTGGGCCGGTGCATCATCTTTATCGCATGCAGCAGCAGCGTCGGGTCATGGTAGCAGACCCGGAGCCGGTGAGTTGAAGTCAGGGCTCAGGCTTCAGGGTTTTGGATTGAGTCCTTAATGTTCGCGACAACGA
>DATNHO010000033.1:0-45787 GCA_035604895.1 Terriglobales bacterium
TCTCTTCAAGAAGTAAGCCCCGCCGATAAGATGTCATCCAGAGGCAGCGGAGTCGTTGGCAGGGCAAAGGGCGCCCAACGAAGGATCTCTGCATTCGGGCGCAGCTTCCTTTGTCCGTTCCGTGATGCCGGCGAATTCGAATACGGTGCGGAGATCGCGCCAGTTGCCGGCCATAGCGCCGGGGATGGCGGCTTCGGCTTGCATGATTCGTTCGTATTCTTTCTGGTCGGGTTCGGGTTTGGCGTGATCTGGGCGCGGGTTCTTTCGCTCCTTCGGAGCTGGATTTTGTTTTGGTTCTATCCCACGGCTTGCGCCGTGGGCTGTGTTCTTTCGCCGCTTTGCGGCTGGTTCTGCGTGCTGGGTTGCGGTGATTGCTTCGACCTCGCGGACAGGAGTGTCCGCGCCACGCTTGGCTTCGCGGGCGAGGGCGCCCGCGCCACACTGGTCTGCGTCTTGCTCGGCTTCGCGGGCTTGGCTTATGGGTGGGCCGTATTCGGGGTGTTCTGCCAGATATTGGCGGGCGTAGTCGGGGACTTCGCGGACCATGGTTTGCTTTTGGTCTTCGTAGCGGGCCTCGAAGCGGACGTTTTTTGCGTTTCTCGCGGCTATGCGCAGGGCTTGGATGATCAGCCTGGCGCGAGTGGGGTCGAGCGTTCCTTTGATGAGGCCGTCGACTACGTGCATGATCGAAAGCTGGATGGATTCGCAGTCTTCGAGCAGGGCCATGGAGTGGAGACGCATGTCGACACGCTGCTGCACGCCCTTGATTACGCGGGTGTGGAAATAGCAGAAGAACTCGCCGCGCAGAGCGGGGGAACCGCAGCGCTGTCCGGTGACTTTGATGTGAGTGCAATTACGAACGTTGGGACGTTTGGGTAAAGGAATTGACATTGACTGCTCCTGAAAAAAAACTCGCGATGCCGCCTAAATTCTTGAAGGGATTGAGGCGGGCTGAAGAGGTACCGGCCAGATCTATGAAACCAAAGGGGTTGCTGGCAAAATCCTGGGAACAAAGGGGTTGCGGGGCGGGAGACACCTGGAAGCGGGGACTATTGGGGAGGGCTGAGGGCATTTGGGTCTCTCTTGTTGGGGAATATGTGTAGTGTTACATATATCTTAAAGTAAAGTCAAGGGAATAGTGAGAAAAGTTGGGGGCGGAGTTCCAAAATGGGAATTTGTGGTTTGAGACTTTGCGTTGCGGGGCTAGTCGCGGGCCAATAACTGTAATGGCGATTTTGCGCCAATTGTCGAGCTGCCCTGATATCATTTTGCTGTGAGAGGCACCGGTGCCAACTCCCGAGATCTTCTTGCTAGCTGTGGTTGTCCTAGCCGCGATTGTCCTACTGGCCGTGGCCTTCATCTCCGCGCTCGGTTTGGACCCTGACCAAAAGCAACTGAAGAGGTCGCTCCTCGTCGTTGGAGGCATCCTTTGCGTCAGAGGGGCCTTCGGCTCCTGGTATCACCTATTCTTGGGCTTGGTCCTGCTCGTGCTCTCTCATCCAAAGATAAACCTGCCGCGTTTCTCGCGCCGCGTTGATAAGTCCCTGGACCATACCGACCACCCCGCACGCTACGTGCCCTGGGCGAGGGTTGAGTTTTGGGCGCGCTTTGGCGTGGGAGTGCTGAGATCCTTCGTTGGGAGTCCTTGGCTTTGCCATGGACTGCGCTGGCTCACGATGACAGTGTACTGGTTCTCTTGGTTCGGTTGCGGCAGGCGGCATCGCGTCCCACCCTTTCGCAAAATACGCGGAAGGGTGGGGCACCCGCGTCATGTGATTTATGCGGTTGGACTTTGCCAGCTGCGTCTTTACGGGCTTTACCAGGTGTTGTAGGCGGTGCCGTCGCTGCCGACGGCGGTTGAGCCGCTGTGCACATCGTAGATTCCGGGTTCCTGCTGATCGGCGCTCATGATGGTGTCGGTTTCTTCTTCAACGGTCCAGGTATCGTTGCGCATGGTCATGGGATCGTTGGGGATTGCCTTGAAATAACCTCCGGTCACCAGATCGTCGAGCGACTGAGGAGCTTTCTGTTTATCCAGGGTGTACTGCGAGATGACGGAGCGGAGGGCGAAAAGATTCTGCTTCAAGACGGACTCGCGGGCGCGCCAGATCGACTGGTTGTAAGCCGGGAGCGCGACCGACACGAGGATCAGAATGACGCTGATCACGATCATCAGCTCGATCAGGGTGAAGCCGCGGCTGCGCTTTTTACGAACTCTTGCCATCTACCAGTCCTTATACTTGGTGCCGTCGAGGCCCGTATCCTGCGATTTGGTGTAGACGTCGAAAACGTTCTGCTCGCCCCAGGAGTCGGAGTCGGGATCGTCCTGCATGGAGCGCATGCCCCACTCCGTAGTGTTCGTCATCGGATCAATCGGAATTTTGCGCAAAAACTTTAATTTCTTTCCTTGCATGTCGACGCCCTTGACCAGCGTGTCCAGATCGGGAGGGTAATTTTCCGAGCCGACCTTGGTCTGGAACTTGCCCGTGTCGGCAGCGTCTTTGTAGCGGTCGATGGCGTCGCGCAGCGCCCACAGATCGCGGCGCAACTCGCGTTCCTTTTCGCGCTTGATGCTGACGCGGGCCAGCGGAATGGCGAGGCTGGTAAGGATGACCAGGATGGCCGTGGCCACGATCAACTCGATGAGCGTGAACCCACGCGGCTTGCGCACGAGATTTTTTCTTGTAACGGTTAGCTGCATATTCGAAGCATTGGCGCCGGTGGGACGGTGCGGCGCACGTGAGAACCGCTCTTTCGCCCCGCTGGGGCTTTGGCTGTTTTTCACTTTTCCCCACGGCTTGCGCCGTGGGCTGGATTTCTTACGCCACTGCGTGGCTATAGAGTGTCCTTGTTCCACCGCGTTCGTGGAGACGGCGAGGACGCCCGTCCTCCATTGAACTCCTACCATTCCCTATTGAACCGTCACCGTCACCGCGGCGCCGGCCGCAGGCGCGGCTTGCATGCCGGGATCGCGTACACCTCCCCTGGCAATGGTTAGCGTGGACTGCCCGGCGGCCTTTGCCGCGAGCGTCAAAGTCACGACCGTGCCGCCTCCAGAAACTCCGCCGGATCCCGGGGGCCGCGTCGCGGTAATCTGCAGGGTACCGGTGGTGTCATCGTCGCGATGCACCAGAGCGACTGCCTGTCCGTCGTGCGAAAGGAAGCTGCCATTCGACACGTTCACCACCTGCAGCATCTTGGGATCGTAGCTAATTTGCAGCGGCACGGAATAGGCATTCTGGGCTCCGTTGAGCAATACGTTTACCGCAAAGGTTGAGCCAGCCGTCTGAGTAATGGTTGCGGGATCGAAGCTGAAGCTTGCGGGGCCGGAGGGAGCCGCGGCCGTCGACGCCTGATTCGGAGGCGCGGTCGCCGACGGCGTCATGCCTTGCGGCTGCGGCGCTGGAGCTTGCGCGGGCGTCACCGGCGCACTGGGATGGCTCACGCGGCGCAATTCAATTGCATTGGCTGTGCCTACGTCCAACGCCGATTGATTCATGTCGTTGTATTCGTGGGCGCGAACAATGTGAGGAATAAGGACGAAGACGGTTTCAGTTTCGGAGTGGTCGGTGGTGCTTTGTCCGAAGAGATATTTCAAGATCGGAATCTGGGACAATCCGGGAATGCCGGTCATCGATTTGGTCTGCGAATCCTCGAGCATGCCGCCGAGCAGATTGACTTCGCCTTCTTTCAGACGAACTTCGTGCTCGATCTTGCGCTGCCCGATTACAGGCTGACTGATGCCGCCGATGTTGGATGTGCCGGTCACGGAAGAAATATCCATCGTTATCTTCAGCGTCACTTCGCCGTTGGCGTGGACCTTGGGCGTGATGTCGATGTTCACGCCAACATCAAGATATTGAAACTGGGTGTTCACCAGTGGATTGATGCCGACGCCGCCGATGCCAGGCTGGAAGGAGCCGGTCGCCACCGGTACGCGGTCGCCGATCTTGAGCGAAGCTTTCTGCCCATCCACAGCGCGAATCTGGGGCTTTTGGAGCAGCTTGGTGCTGGTGTCACTGAACAACGCGGTAGCGGTTGCCTGCGGAATGGTGATGGTGAAATCGGTGGCGTTGAGATTGTTAATTTGGTTGAGGTTGAGCTGATTGGGCGTGCCTGAGGTGCTCGAGGTCGAACCGGTGGTCAGGTTGCTGGTGGTACTGCCGGGTGCGGTAGTCGTATTTGTGATGTTGTTCTGCAAAGCCACGGTTGCGCTGGTGGGCGGATTGATGCCTAAGGTTTTCGATTTATCGCGGTTGATCTGGAGCACGGCGACATCGACGATGACTTCGGCTTTGGCCTTATCCAGATCGCCGACCAATTTCTGTGCCAGCGCGATCTGGTCAGGAGTGCCGCGCACTACGATTGCGCTCTGCGTGGGCAGAGGCTGAATGCGGGAGATTTCGAGGATCTGTCGCATGGCGTTGACCACATCCTGAAGTTCGGTCGGCTGGGAAAGGTTGGCCAGGTAGAAAGTCTTGATGACGCTTTGCTCGAGATCTTTGCGTTTGGCGGGATTGTCGGCGGCGATGAAAATCGTGTTGGGGGTGACCGGACGCCAGAAGGTTTTGGACTCGAGCGCGATAATCTGCAGCGCTTCCTCGAGGGACACGTTGTTCAGCTCAATCTTGATGCGGCGCGAAGTGTAGTCGGGATCGAACAGCGCATTGATTCCTGCCAGCTTGCCTACCGTCTCGTAAATGACCTTGGAATCTTCCGTAATCTTCAGATTAATGGGAACGTTTGAAATGGCGGTCAATTCAACCGGCCCGGCGGCTTCATCGAGGCGCTTCTGCACGCCACTTGGAGGAGCAGCCACAGCTTTGGGCACGGCGTTCTTGGCTGCCTCGATCATCTGCTTGGTGTGCAGCAGTTCCTGCTGGGCGATGGCACTGGAAGGATCGAGGTCTACGGCTTTCTGGAATTCAGCGAGCGCGGTATCGAGTTGGCCGGCTTCGCGAAGCAACTGTCCGCGATGGACATGCGAAGCTCCTGCGAGGAAACGCAGACGTTCAAATGCGGAGCGGTAAGAAAGATCGCCGGGCTTGAGATCGTAAGCCTGCTTGTAATAATCGTAGGCTTGTTCGTAGTTCTGCCGATCCTCCGCGTCCTTTCCCTTCTTGTACAAGGTCTTGGCTTTGTCAGCCGCGATGGCTAGGGTTACAACCAAGACCAGCAGGAGCATCGCCACCGAGCGGATCGAGCGTTTCATCAAAAATTCCTCATACGCAGTTTGCTCCCGCCGGCCGGCCAAGGACCTCGGGATGCAACTTTAAATTCTTGCCGAATATAGCGTTAGCTGCGCGATTATAGCATCGCCTCAGAGCCTTCCGATGTGATTGCTGTGGTGGCAGTTATACTCTTTGGTTCTAGCACCGAAGATGCTATGTGGTCCGCCTTTCAATTTTGTTCGTCTTTCTTCGCCGAATAGCTGAGACGTATCAAGCAACGTCTCTTCCCCGCTGCCATGAGATAAGCTAATAAGGACCATGCCACGCCAGCCTGTGCAACCAACCCGGCCGAATCCGGAGAAAAATCCGCGACGCGATCCGACTGCCGCTGGGCAGCGCGATGCCTCTGTTAATAGGATCGCGTCACATAACTACTTCTTGCTGGAAAAATTTGAGGTGGGGGTTGCGTTGACTGGAACGGAGGTCAAATCGGTCCGGGCGGGGCGCACCAACCTCAAGGACGCTTACGGGCTGATCAAAGATGGCGAACTCTGGCTGCTGAATTGTCACATCGGTCCGTATGAGCACGGCAACATCTTCAACCACGCGCCCTTGCGGACGCGCAAGCTGCTGGCGCACAAGGAAGAGATTCGCAAGCTGATTGGGAAAACGCAGCAGCGGGGGTTGACGCTGATCCCTACCCGGATGTATTTCAAGAACGGTAAGGTAAAAGTTGAACTTGCGCTGGCAAAAGGTAAGCAACTATGGGATAAGCGCGAAACCGAGCGGCGTAGAACTGCCGACAAGGAAGCCCGGGAAGCAGTCGCGCGGTCGCGGAAGAACTAGCCATGACCTCCCTTGCCCGGGCGTGGTTTCGTGATCCTGTAGTCCTACTCGCCCTGGCCGCGGGGCTCGCCGCGTTCGTGGTCCAGTCGGGGGAGCTTGGCTCGGCCGACACGATGCACCGCCTGCAGACCGCGCATTCCTTCTGGACCTCGGAACCGCCGGTGCTTCCCCAGGAGTATCCCGATTTTGGAGTGCATGGCCGAGGCGGAAAACTGTTCGACTGGTATGGCATCGGTCAGCCGCTGCTCATGTTGCCGGCGGATATTGTGGGAACCTATATCGAGCGCCTGCGGGTGTTCGAGGAATACAACGGCAACGACCCGAGCGTGCGCAACATCGTGGTCAGCTACAGCACGAATATTCTGCTGAGTGTCTTGACGGCGGTGGTCTGCTTTCGCTTCCTGCGGCAGTTGCGGTTTAGCGCCAACCAGGCCGTGGCCGGCGTACTGGCACTGCTGTTTTGCACCACCCACCTGCACTACACCCAGAACATGATGGAGAACAATTACATCATGCTGCTGACTCTGGCCGGATTCGCGTTTCAATGCGAGTGGCTGCGAAGTGGCAGCCGTCGGGCGTTGGTCATTGGCTCAGGCGCGTTAGGACTCAATCTGCTGACACGATTGACCAGCGGTCTGGACCTGCTGGCCGCTGCATCCTTCTTATTGCTGGTGTTGTGGTTTGAGCGGGTGCGCGGCCGGGACTTGCGGGAGCGTTTTTTGTCTTATGCCACGACTGCCCTGCCGGTCTATGTGGGATTTCTTTTCGTCGATCGCCTTTATCAGTACTACCGCTTCGGATCGTTCTTCGACACGTACGTGCATTATTTCGCGGCGGAACACCGGCTGATGGATCCGTCTTTGCCGGCGAATTATCCGTTCGAGACGCCGTTTCATGTGGGCTTTCTTGGGGCGCTCTTTGCGCCGGAGAAGTCGGTCTTTCTTTTTGATCCCTTGCTGGTGTTGACGATTGTTATTTCGGCGCTGGCATGGAGGCGCTTCAGTCCGGAAATCAGGGCGTACCTGATTGCCGCGTCCCTTTTGCTTTTGGCGTATGTCTGTTTTTATGCGAAGTACACGGTTTGGAGTGGTGACTTCGCGTGGGGCGATCGCTACGTTTCGACGGCTGCGGAATTCGTGGCATTTATTTCGGTGCCGCTGCTGTTGCGGCATCGCGCGGAGTTGGGGAAGTTCATCTGGACGATGGGTGTGGCGCTGATTGCGATCAGCGCTTTGATCCAATTGGCGTCGCTGGCTTTCTGGCTCCCGCTCGAGATTTATCAGATGGAGACGCTGGGGCATCCGACGTTCGTGATCGGGCTGCGCTTTGAGAACATTGTGGCGTTTGCGTTGGGAAAAATGGATGCGTGGGGGCTTAACAATCACGCCATGACTGAGGATCCGTGGGACTACGTTCACATCACCTGCTGGAATTTTCTGCCGTTTTTGCTGCGTCGGGTGGGAGAAGCTCCGGCGTGGGTGGTGAAGGTTTGTTTCGGAGTATGGATTGGCGGAATCGCGAGCCTTGCCGCGGTGCTGTGGCGGCTTCGCGGAGTATTGAGTGCAGGTAAGTTCGATGCCGAGGCGGGAATTGAACCTCGAACAATGTAGGCGCCAGTGTCATCGCTCGTGCATTCTGCATCGTGTGCAAGCACGGGCGATGAGGCCCGCGCCTACATTCGGATTTAAATAGAGCTTCACTAATTCTGGATCTCACCGCACAATAGCTCTGGCTAAACTCGCCATGAGCGTCGCAACTGCAAATCCATCGCCGCAGTTACAACAGCGGGCAATCTCTGCTCTCGGACTCTTGTTGTTCGTGGCTGGGGCCGTGTTGCCGGTTTTTCTCTCTGGGCATGCCTGGATTGCTGGCCTGCGCTGGGCCGGGTTGTTGTTCATCGCTTCGACCGGACTTTGGCGGCAATCGCTTACTCGCTGGATTTTCTTCGCCATGCTGCTGGGCGGAGAGATTGGCCTGGACTGGCCACAATTCGCGGAACACTTGCGAGTGTTCAGTGAAATTTTCTTGCGGCTCATCAAGGTTATTGTTGCTCCCCTGATCTTCGGGACGCTTGTCACGGGCATCGCCGGGCATGGCAATTTACGCGGCGTTGGACGGATTGGACTGAAGAGCCTGATTTACTTTGAAGTTGTTACTACGCTTGCGCTGTTCCTGGGCATAGCTGCAATCAATCTCAGCCGCGCGGGCGAGGGGCTGGCAATTTCACAGACTGCCACCGCAAACGTTCCGCAGAATGCTCCGCTGCGGTGGGATGATTTTCTGCTGCATATTTTCCCTGAGAATATTGCGAAGTCAGTTGCGGAAAATCAGATTTTGCAGGTTGCCGTGTTCGCCGTGTTGTTCGGAATCGCTTTGGCGCGAGTGTCCGAGGCCAAGCGCGCTGCCATGTTGAAGTTCTGCGAATCGCTGACGGAGACCATGTTCGCCTTCACCAATCTGGTAATGTACTTCGCCCCCGTCGGCGTGGGAGCTGCGATGGCATTCACGGTCGGCCACATGGGAATCAGCGTGTTGCTGCCGCTGGGGAAACTGCTGCTCACCGGATATTGCGCGTTGATTGCCTTCCTGTTGCTGATACTTTTTCCCATCTCACGTTTGGCGCGAATCCCGTTGGGCCGATTCGTCAAAGCTGTAGCCGAGCCGGCGACGATCGCGTTCGCCACCAGCACTTCTGAAGCGGCGCTGCCGCGCGCGATGGAAGCGATGGAGGCTTTCGGCGTGCCTCGCCGCATCGTCGCCTTTGTCATTCCCGCAGGATACAGTTTCAACCTGGACGGTTCGACGCTTTACTTAGCACTGGCGTCGATTTTCGTGGCGCAAGCCGCCGGCATGCACATGGGATGGTCTGAGCAACTGTTGATGGTCTTCACCTTGATGCTGACCAGCAAGGGCGTGGCTGGCGTGCCGCGCGCGGTGCTGGTGGTTTTGCTCGCGACTGCAGCTACGTTCCATCTGCCGACGGAACCGATCTTTATTATTCTGGGCATCGACGCGCTCATGGACATGGCGCGCACCGCGGTCAACGTGATCGGCAATTGCCTGGCCTGCGCGGTCATTGCGCGCTGGGAAGGTGAGTTGATCGAAACTCCGGCTGCGCTGATGGTTGCAGAAGCCAACGTTCCTTGATGACTTCATCGGGCTTCGACGGAAAGGCCTGCCTCACAGCTGATCTTGCCACGAAACGCTTTCCCCTGTTGCTTCACTATTACAGATAGGAGGTAAATCTTATGTCAGTACCAAAGGTTGTTCTTGCTCACGAACTCGACGCGGCCTGGATCATCGCTCTGTGGAAAGCAATTCACGGCGGCGATCCCAGCCCCGAAGCGGTGGCCGCAGAAGCTATTGCAGCTCTGGCACAGTATCTCCGCGGAGCCGAATACTCGTTCTCCTTTGCGCAACTGGAAAAACAATTTGCCAACTTGGGGATCACCGTAACCGAGAGCACGGGAGAAGACGAAACTACTGCTGCCAAAACCAAAGCCCCCGCGACCCGATCAATCGATCAGCCCATGTATCACCGCTATCGCCAATATTGCTTTCAAGTTGGCGGTCAAACTATTTGTGCTCAATTGCCCGAAGTTGCTATTCGCGAAGAAGCCGCCTGATACGGGCACACGTCAACCTTTCCACTTAGCTCAACCTTGAGCGCGAACTCCACCTTTGCAGCTTGCAAGGGTGGGGATCGTCTGTCAGATTACGTCCCAGCGAAGACTGTTTGCTCTGTTCGCTTCCGAACATCGACTGTCCGTGGACGGACAGAATGATCTGCTTCCCTTACGCAACGGCGCTCCCTCTTTCCTTTGCAAGCAAGGGGTTAACTTGCGGAGTAGATTGGTCAGAGTCTTGCTTTGCCAGACACGAGTGGGAGGGCCTGAGATGACCGGTCTGCTGCAAGAGGTTCGACACGCGCTGCGGCGGCTGTGCAGCAAACCAGGCTTCACGGCCGTGGCGGTGATCACGCTGGCCCTGGGGATCGGGGCAAACACTGCGATCTTCAGCGTGGTCAATGCGGTGCTGATTCGTCCTCTGCCGTATCCCAATGCCAACCGCTTAGTGATGATCTGGGAACGACGCCTGCCTGATGGCGAGCAGCAGAACAACACTTCGCCGGCTACGTTTCTGAACTGGAGTGAGCATGCGACTGTATTTGAGCAGACCGCTGCGTGCTTCAACTGGACCAAGATCCTGACTGGAGGCGCGGCACCAGAGCGGCTCAACGTGCAAGAGGTGAGCCCCAACTTGTTTTCCGTCCTGGGCGTGAACGCGGCCCTGGGTCGCACGTTGCTGGCTTCCGAAGACAGCGTGGACGGCGCCAATGACGTGGTGGTGCTCAGCTTTGAGCTGTGGCAGCGCCGTTTCGGTTCCGATCCGCGAATTGTCGGTCGCAACATTGTGCTGAATGGCAAGCCGCAAACCGTATTGGGAGTGATGCCGCGCGGGTTCGAGTTTTTTGTGAAGCATGGATCGCTTGGACAGGAAAAGCCCCAGGCGTGGCTTCCGCTGACTTTCTCCGAGAAAGACCCCAGTTTCCACGGGCGGTATTTACAGGCGGTTGGCTTATTGCGTCCGGGAGTGACTTTGCCTCAGGCGCAATCCGCGATGACCAGCCTGGCGCTGAGCCTGGAAGCGCAGGATCCAGAGTCGATGAAGAACTGGACAGTGAACCTGGTTCCACTGCGCACGCAGTTGGTTGGAGGAGTCCGGCCTGCGCTGCGGGTATTGTTGGGAGCGGTTGGACTGGTTCTGCTGATCGCATGCGCTAACCTGGCCACGCTCCTGCTTGCGCGCGCCAAATCGAGGAGCCATGAATTTGCCATCCAGGTTGCGCTTGGGGCCAAGCCCTGGCAGGTCATTCGCCAGGTGCTCACGGAGAGTTTCCTGCTCGCAGCGGCGGGCGGAGTTGCGGGCCTGCTGTTGGCGCGTTGGAGTGCGAAGGCCCTGCTCGCAGTTGCACCGAAGGGTTTGATTCCGCTCGACGGCGCACAAGTTGACCTGCGTGTGCTTGCCTTTACTGCCGGCATTGCGGTGTTGACTGGTCTTTTGTTCGGCGCCGTTCCCGCGTTTCAGGCCTCGCGGGCCCGCCCGACTGAAGAACTGAAAGAAGGTGGCCGGGGCGGCTCCGAAAGTGTACATGGCGGCCGTGCACGGAACAGTTTTGTGGTGGCGGAGATCGCGCTGGCGCTGGTTCTGCTAGCCGGTTCGGGCTTGCTGATACGCAGCTTCAGCCGTTTGCTGGCGGTCGATCCTGGATTCCAGTCCAAAGGAATTTTGACGGCACGCGTGGAACTTCCGAGTTCCAAGTATGACGATGACGCGAAAGTCTCGGAGTTCTACGCGCAACTGTTGGAGCGCATCCGACAACTGCCGGGGGTGCGTTCGGCCAGCGCCGATGCGTACCTACCATTCACTGGAATCATTGCGAGTACGGGCGTAGAGGTGGAAGGCCGTCCGGCGCTTCCGGCTGCGGAACAGACCGAAGTGGATGTAGCCGTCGTCGAACCGCACTTCTTCGAGACCCTTGGAATCCCATTGCTGAGTGGAAGATCGTTTACGGATCGCGAAGCCCGGGAAGTCAGCCACACCGTCATCATCAGCCAATCCATGGCCAGGAAACTGTGGCCGAATGAAGACCCTATCGGCAAGCGCGCCACCATTCACATGAAAGATCAGGACGTGCCCAGTCAAGTGATCGGCGTGGTCGGTGATGTAAAACATACCGGCCTCGATTCGGAGACTCATGCCACGGCGTACTGGCCGCTTCCCGAACTTGCCTATAACTTTATGACGCTGGTGATTCGTACTGATCGGGATCCACTGGCGCTGGCGCCTGCGGTCCGGCAAGCGGTTTGGAGTCTGGACAAAGATCAACCGCTGGTTGACGTCAGTTCGATGGAGGATCTGCTCTGGGTATCTCTGGCGCGGGCGCGGTTCAGCACGGTGATGCTGGGAGTGTTTTCGGGCATGGCGCTGTTGCTCGCCATCACTGGAATCTACGGCGTAGTTTCGTACGGCGTTGCGGAACGAACCCGGGAAATCGGAATTCGAGTGGCGCTCGGTGCGCAACGTACTGATGTTCTGCGGATGGTTCTGCGGCAGGGTTTGGTTCTCGCAGGATTCGGCGTTGCCATCGGTGTGATGGCGGCGCTGGCGGCCACGCGACTTCTAACCAGCCTGTTATTTGGCACCAGTCCGAGTGATCCGGCTACCTTCGCCAGCGTTGGCGGCCTTCTAATCGCGGTGGCGTTATTGGCTTGCTACGTTCCTGCGAGAAACGCGATGAAGGTTGATCCCATGTTGGCGCTGCGGTACGAATAGTTCTGACCTTATACTGCCGCGCGTGCGCTGCTGGTGGACGCTGGTGTCGCGGTCTGTGATCGACTGGGAGCGTTCGAGTCCAGTCCCCACAGATCTTTCTGTGCTCCCGCTTCCAGCCCAACCTGTTGTTCGGCGCCCGAACCGAGCGGCTTGACCCAAATGACACGAAACTCCGCCTTGTGCTGTCGATACTGAAGAACGACTGCGCTCCCGATTTCGAGGTGACGGCGCACGGCGCCAAGGCGCACTCCGCTTCGGCTGACGTCGAGCGTGTGGACGAGTTCAGAATAGGCTTCGCCGGAGCTGTCGTTGCCGGAAATTCTCACGGGCAACACGGCTCGAGACCGGTCGATACGCCGTTGATTGCCCACCGAAGATCCTGCATGTGCCGCCATCGCTGCCAGAGTCTTATCAGGAGAATTCAATGCCATTTCCTTATTCGATCTTCAGATGAGCAACTAGAGGGGAGCGGGCCGGTTGCTGACTGTTTGCATCATCAGTCATTTTCGAGGTTTGCGCCATAGCACAAAGGTGTTGGATTCATCGGTCGCAGGTTCTATGGCGGCAAACCCAGGCCGGTGGCGCTTTCAGCACGGCAGGTGACTCGAGTAATCACCCCCTGGTTACAGTCGTGAACCGCATGCGCCCGAACGGGCCATTGCCGGATGGCTCCCGAGGGCTCAATCTGGTGCCAGTCGTCAACAAGTCCCGAAAGGGTTGGAGGATAACAACGTGACTAACAAGCTTCGCAGACTCTGGTCAGAAGAAGAGGGCCAGGACATTGCCGAGTACGCAGTAATGCTAGCAGTGATTCTGGTGATCGTCGTGGGAACGGTTCGCTTGATTGGTGGTAACGCGAATAACGTGTTTTCGAGCGTATCGAGTTCCATCGGCGGCTAAGCGAGAATGATTTTCTCGATCCGCGAATCTACGTAACAGAACCGGGCGCCCTTATCGCGTTTAGGCTTCGGCGGCAGTAGTGAGGGCGGTTATGGCATCGTCCAATGTGGGGAAAATCAGAAAGAGCGGTTCCACTTTGGTGGTTTCAAACAACTTCAGCACTCGCTCGTTGACGCCGCTCAACGCGATCCGTCGCGTTGCCTTCTGGCGTGTAACATAGGCGCTGACCAGCGATCCCAGCCCTGAAGAATCGATGTACGGAACGTCTGTCAGATCAAGAATCACGGTTTGAATATTTTCTTCCCGCCTGATGGCATTCTGAAACAAAGGCAAATTCTCCACCGTAAGCGGACCGCTCAGGCAGAGCACTCGTGGCCCTTGCCCGGCGCTCAATCGCTCGATGGTTAACGGCTCCACAGTCATCGGGAGATTGTATGGTGGCATCCAGCGGTAATCAAGCAACGTCGAGCGTGGGTAGCGGGTCAGTTTGATAAGGAAGCGAGCCAACCGCGCGATTATTGCGTCGCGAAGAACGCGACGCATCGCGCGGCTCGCCCAGATCCTTCGCTGCGCAAAGAACGCTTGCTCGGGATGACGCCCTTTAGAATATAAGGCAAGCTGACCCATCACACGCGTGAGAGCGTTCCGCCCACGTTCCGCGACAACGATCTCGAAGGGACAGGGCCAGTCTCCTGCTCGCCGGAGGAGAAAGCTGCTCCGGCACTCAGTCGTTTGGGCTAGAGCGGAACGGTTTCAGGTCTCAAGCTTTTGCCTGCCCCGCCGATTTGCAATGTTAAGTGACGAAAAGGTCGTAGTGCCGTTGCTGGCCATACTCTTCTGACGGCTGGCCGGAGTCGGCTGCACAAGCGGTTGCGAAAGATTATGGAGGTCTCCACGACTGAAAGTTTATCCACGGTTCGTCGTTCCCTTCCCTCTATTGCTGGATCAATGCAAGCGGGAACGGCGCCCCGCGAAGCTGTTCCGATGCTGCTGCGCGATCCCCTGGCGGAGGCTCGTCGTTCTACCGCGCCGGACGCTTCGCCCAGAGCCGATACCAAACTGCGTGTCCTGCTGGTCGAGGACAATCCCGCCGACGTCGAACTGGAATTACTCACCTTGCGGAAAGATGGGTTTGACGTATCTGGCGATGTCGCTCAAACCGCCGAAGAGTTTACCTTGCGCATCCGGACGACTCAATACGATGTCATTCTGGCCGACTACAGCCTGCCGCAATGGAAAGGAACTGAAGCGCTCGAAATCCTTTGCCGAGAAAACCAGGACGTGCCGTTAATCGTGGTGACGGGTTATCTGGGCGAGGAGAAGGCGGTGGATTACATCAAGCAGGGCGCAACTGATTGTGTGCTGAAAGACCATCTGGCCCGGTTGCCGGCCGCGGTACGCCGAGCGCAGGAGGAAAAGCGGCTTCGGGATCAGCGTCGCCGGGCAGAAGAAGAGTTAGCTCAGAAAGTTGCTGAACTGGCCCGCTCCAACGCGGAACTTGAGCAGTTTGCGTACGTGGCCTCGCACGACTTGCAGGAACCGTTGCGCATGATTGCCAACTACACCCAGCTGTTGGCGGAACGATATCGCGGCAAGCTCGACGAGCAGGCCGACAAATACATCGCTTACTCGGTGGATGGCGCTACGCGCATGCAAACCCTGATTCAGGACTTGCTGAAGTTCTCGCGCGTCGGCAGACAGGAAATTGAGCGCCGGACCACCGACTGCCGCGCGGTCGTGGAACAAGCTCTCAAGAACTTGCAGGCGGCGGTGCAGGAGAGCAAGGCCGCGGTGAATTGGAATGGCTTGCCCGTGCTCAAGGTCGATTCGTCGCAGTTGGCGCAGGTGTTTCAGAATCTGATTGCAAACGCCATCAAGTTTCACGGAACGGAAGCGCCGGTGATTCAGATTGGCGCAGAAGAGAAAAACCAGGAGTGGGTGTTCACATTTTCCGACAACGGAATCGGCATTCCAACGGAGAACTGGCAAGACATTTTTGTCATTTTTCGGCGGCTGCATACGCGCGCAGAATACGCCGGCAACGGAATCGGCCTGTCGATCTGCAAGAAGATCATCGAACGCCACGGGGGCAAGATCTGGATCGAAGCGCAAGCCCAGCCAGGTAGCTGTTTCAAGTTCACTTTGCCCGCGGAACCCATCACCGCGGCAGTCCAGGCGGCACACGCATGAAGACAACTGAGGTTTTACTGGTAGACGACAATCCGGCGGACAGCGACTTGACCAGCGAGGTGCTGGCGCGCAACGGGTGTCCGAGTCACATCCACGCGGTGATCGATGGGGTTGAGGCGATTGCATTCCTGCGCCGCGAAGGCAAGTATGCTCACGAGATTATTCCCGACTTCGTGATTCTGGATTTGAATCTTCCCCGCAAGGACGGCCGCGCTGTGCTGTCTGATGTGAAAGCCGATCCGGTGTTGATGAAGATTCCGATTGCCATCTTCAGCACCTCCGAAGCGCGGCAGGACATTGTGCGCAGCTACGAGCTGGGAGCGAATTGCTATGTGAGCAAACCCGGCAACTTGCGCGACTTCATTTCCGCGGTGACATCGATTGGAGAATTCTGGTTTGGTTTGGTGCGCCTTCCGCGCGAGGAGGAACGATGAACAACGGCCACACTCATGTTTTATTGATTGAAGACAACCCCGGGGACGCCGACTTGGTTCGCCTGCGACTGGTCGAGGGCGATTCCGCGGTCAACGTGAACTGCGTGAACCGGCTTTCGGACGGGCTCGCGTCCATGGCCAAGGAACCGCCTTCGGTGGTGCTGCTGGATCTGAATCTTCCTGACAGCCACGGCGCAGACACCTTCCGCAGGGTGCTGGATAGGGCGCCCGGCGTGCCGGTCGTGATTCTCTCCGGCCAGGATGACGAAGCGCTGGCCATGAAGGCGCTGCACCAGGGCGTGCAGGACTATCTGGTGAAGGGCGACATCACCAGCAATCAACTGGAGCGCGTTATGCGCTATGCCATTGAACGGCAGGCGCTGATTCGCACTCTGGAAATGAGCCGAAAACAGCAACTGGAATTCAAGAATCAATTCTTGTCGCACGTTTCCCACGAACTGCGTACGCCCCTGACCTGCATTCATCAATTCGTGACCATCCTGTTGGACGGCCTAGCGGGCGAGGTCAACCCCGAGCAGCGTTATCACCTGGACACCGTGCTAACCAGCGTGCACCAGTTGCGGGCCATGATCCGTGACCTGCTTGAGGCCACGCGGGCCGAGTCGGGAAAAATACGCATCGAGCCGCGCTGCATCACGATTGGGGATCTCGTGCAGCAGGCAATTTCCATGATGTCGCAGACCGCCAAGGAAAAGCGGGTTGGCCTCGAAGTGGGATTGGACGCGAGAATTCAGCTCGTGTACGCCGATCCCGATCGCATCCTGCAAGTGCTCATCAATCTGATCGACAATGGCATCAAGTTCACACCGCCCGACGGATCGATCATGGTCAAAGCTTGCATAGTCGAGGCCGACCCGAACATGGTTTACCTCTCGGTGGCCGATACTGGACGCGGCATCGGTCCGGAAGCCAAGGCGCTGATTTTTGAACGCCTGTATCAGGACCCGAATTCCATTGATAACAGCCGTTCCGGTCTAGGGTTGGGACTGTTTATTGCCAAGGAACTGGTCGAACTTCACGGGGGACGAATCTGGGTGGCCAGTGAAGTCGGCAATGGCAGCACATTTTCGTTTACCTTGCCGATCTACTCGCTGGCAAAGCTTCTTTCTCCCGTCATCGTATATGAGGGCCATTTACGGGATGCGATTGTACTGGTCAAGGTTGAATTGACTCCGCTGCCCAGCGCTTCTCGGGGCGTGTGGAAGGAAGTCTGCCAGCGAAGCCTGGAGAGGTTGCGACGTTGCGTTTATCTCGACAAGGATGTGGTTCTTCCAATTACCGGAAACGCGGGAGTCGGTGAGACTTTCTTGGTGGCCGCATCGACCGATATGGAACGCGCCGAGATCATGATGAAGCGCATTCGCGAGCAACTGGAGGCGGGCGCGGGTTTCAAGAGTACCGGCAGTTTGAAGGTGTCGGCGAGTGCGGTGCAGTTGCCTTCTGCGCAGGACGGCACGCCAATGAAAGATCTGGTGCAGGCGGTGGCGGAGCGGATCACCGAAATGGGCACATTGGCACTGGCGTCAAAACCGGTTCCCGAAAATGCAAACGGACATGCAAGTGCAGGGGAGTATCAAGCGGGAAATGAAATTAAATCGAACTAATGGAGGATTCAACCATGGAGAAGCCAAAAATCCTGATCGTCGACGATGACCCCGACCTGCGGCGGGCGCTGAAAATTCGTTTGCGGGCCAACCATTACGACACGGTGCAGGCCTCCGACGGTTACTCTGCCATCTCTGTGGCGCAGAAGGAAAGCCCCAACCTGATCATTCTCGACCTCGGCCTGCCGGCCGGAGACGGGTACGTGGTCCTGGAGCGGCTGCAAAACAGTGACTCCCTGTCAAGCATTCCCGTCATTGTGCTGACCGCGCGTGATCCGCAATCGAACGAACAGAAAACCCTGCAAGCGGGGGCGACCGCTTTTTTTCAGAAGCCAGCGGACAATAACGAACTGCTGGATGTGATTCGGGCGACGCTGCCGAATGCCTGGCCGGGAACGGCCATGCCCTCGTAAATGGCGGGAACGAGGGCGCGGGCGTCGCCGCCCGTGCTTTGTGCAATGGGCTGCGTGCCGGTCGACGTGGCTTCAGAAGCTTGCGAACGAACACGAAGACTCGCTAAGAGGTAGACCAGTTCGTGCCCGCAGCAGCACGGGCGGGGACGCCCGCGGCTGCACGATCAGATCGATCCGGTTCTGAATCGCTTCTCGGAATCATGGGCAGTGGCGGCGTTTCCCGCACCCTACGTAACCATCCGCCTCGCTGGTGACGGTAACCGACTTGCCGATAAGACTCCAGTAAGGCAATGCCGGGATTGTGAAATTCTCCAAACAATTCGATGCGCCGATCGAAACCAAACTTCGGCGCACGGTGACGGTCGGTTTCATAGTGGCTGTGCTCCTGACTGTCTTCATCGGCTTTTCGTCCTGGCGCGGCGCACGCCAGGCGGCGGACGATGCCGACTGGGTAGTCCACACACACGCCGTGGTGGAGACGCTAGAGCTTACGACCAAAGATGTGATTGAGGTGGAAACCAGCGCGCGGGCTTTTTCCTTGAGCGGGCAAGAGGTGCTGCTGGCGCACTACGAGACTGCGAAGGGCGCCGTCGCAAAGGACGAGGATGCGCTGCGCCGCTTGACAGCGGACAATCCCGATCAGCAACGACGACTGGACGTGCTTGAGCCGCAGATCCATGCCGCGCTCGAATTCGCCGAGAGCATGATCGCCAAACATCGACAGATGCAACGGTTTCCCGGCTCCGGCGAGATTTCAGAGACGGAAAGACTCATGAATGCAGCGGGCGCCACGGCCCAAGAGATGAAGGCTGAAGAGATTCAGCTGTTGAGCCAGCGCACTCAGAGAACCACGACGGGAAGGCGGTTGACGAGTTTCATCATTTTCGTCGGCATTTTCGTCGGCGCAGCTTTGTTGGTGCTGGCCAGGCTCGCCGTCAACCGCGAGATCGACGTCAGCGCAAGGGGACGAGCGCAAATCATCTCCCTGAACGAGGAGTTGGAGCAGCGGGTAGAGCAGCGGACGGCGGCTCTGCAATCCGAGATTACGGAGCGGACTCGAGCTGAGGAGGCGGCGAAAGAGAGCCTCGCCGCCAGAACGGCAGCGCTTAAGGAACTGGCCGATCAAAAGTTCGCTCTGGATCAGCACGCTATCGTGGCAGTGACGAATATCCAGGGCACAATCACCTATGTCAACGACAAGTTCTGCGCCATCAGTCAATATTCCAAGGATGAGCTGATCGGCCAGAATCACCGCATCCTCAACTCCGGCCACCACTGCAGGGAGTTTTTCCAGCAGATGTACCACACCATCGCCAATGGCCAGGTTTGGCACGGCGATATCAAGAACCGCGCCAAGGACGGGTCGATTTACTGGGTGGATACAACTATCGTCCCGACCTTGAGCGCGGAGGGTAAACCGCGCCAGTACGTGGCCATCCGTGCCGATATCACCGAACGCAAGCGGGTGGAGGAAGCGCGCGAACGTCTAGCGGCCGTGGTCGAGTCATCCGATGATGCCATTATCAGCAAAACACTGGACGGGACGATCACTGCCTGGAATTCCGGCGCCGAGAGGTTGTTCGGCTATTCGTCATCCGAGGCCATGGGCAAACCGATGGGGATGCTCTTGCCGGCGGAGCGGGCGAATGAGGAATCCGACATTCTGGCGCGAATCGGGCGGGGTGAGAGCGTTGAGCATTTCGATACCGTACGGGTCCGAAAGGATGGCAAGAAGATTGACGTTTCGGCGACGATTTCGCCGGTTCGGGACAGCAGCGGCGCGATTGTCGGGGCTTCAAATATCGCGCGCGACATCACCGAGCGCAAGCGGGCTGAGCAAGCGGTGAAGGAAAGCCTCGCCGCCAGCGAGGCGGCACTGAAGGAACTGGCCGATCAAAAGTTCGCTCTGGATCAACATGGCATTGTGGCGGTGACCGACGTCCAGGGCACCATTACTTACGTGAACGACAAGTTCTGCGCCATCAGTCAATATTCCAGAGAAGAACTGATCGGCCAGAATCACCGCATCCTCAACTCCGGCCACCATTCGAAGGAGTTTTTCCAGCAGATGTACCATGCCATCGCGAATGGCCAAGTTTGGCACGGCGAGATCCGGAACCGCGCCAAGGATGGCTCAATCTACTGGGTGGATACGACCGTCGTCCCGACCATAAGCCCTGAAGGTAAACCGCGCCAGTACGTGGCCATCCGTGCCGACATCACCGAGCGCAAGCGAGCGGAAGGAGCGCTGCACGAGAGTCAGGAACGGTTTCGGCTGCTGCTGGATGGGGTCAAGGACTACGCGATATACATGCTAGATCCCGGGGGCCACGTGATCAGTTGGAATGCGGGCGCGGCTCGCATCAAGGGCTATGAGAGTGAAGAAATTCTGGGGAAGCATTTTTCTTGTTTCTACGTTCTGGAGGACCGTGAAGCCGATAAGCCCTCGCGCGAACTGCGGGAGGCTCTCTCCAAAGGGCGCTTCGAAGTGCAGGCGCAGCGAGTCCGGAAGGATGGCTCTGCTTTTTGGGCCAACGTCGTAATCACTCCCATGTACGACGATTCTGGAACGCTCAGCGGTTTCTCTAAGATTGCGCGTGACATCACGGAACGCAAGCAGGCGGAGGAGTCTTTGCATGAGAAATCGAAAGCCTTGGAAGCCCAGACACTCATGCTTCAGTCGGTGCTGGACAGCATGACCGAGGGGTTGGCAGCAGTTGACGAGCAGGGAAAGTTCGTGATCTGGAACGCTGCCGCGGAAAGAATCCTGGGCATGGGTGCGACGGACCTGCCCAACCCGGAATGGACCGGGCATTATGGCCTGTTTCTGGCCGACACGGTGACACCTTTCCCGACCGAGCAACTCCCAGTGCTTCGCGCTATTCGCGGAGAAGTGTGCACGACTGAGATGTTTGTGCGTAATTCCCAGCTGGGCGAGGGCAACTGGATCGAGGTCAGCGCCGGTCCCCTCAAAGACAAGAACGGGATAGTGCGTGGTGGGGTGGCAGCTTTCCGCGACACTACGCAGCGACGAGCCGATGAACGGGAGATCCGCAAACTGAACGACGAACTCGAACAGCGAGTCATAGAACGGACGGCGCAATTGGAAACGGCCAACAAAGAGCTGGAAGCTTTCAGTTACTCGGTGTCGCACGATCTGCGGGCGCCTTTGCGGCATATCGGGGGCTTTTCCAAGATGTTGATGGAGGAATTCGGTTCGACCCTTGATCCTACCGCGCAGCACTACCTCGATCGGATTCAATCGGGAACACAGAAAATGGGCCTGCTGGTAGATGAGTTGCTGAATCTGGCGCGGGTTGGGCGCTCTGCGCTCAATCGGCAAGCCACGAACTTGAACACGATTCTCGCGGAGGTGATCGCCATTCTTCAGCCGGAGAGTGAAGGGCGGCAGGTGGAATGGGTTGTGGCTGATCTGCCTGCAGTGGAGTGTGATCCCATTTTGATCAGGCAGGTATTTCAGAATTTGTTGGCGAACGCTCTCAAGTTCACCCGTCCCCGCGCCGATGTTGGAGTCAGCCACGAAAATGTGCGGGGGGAGAAACCCGCGCTTCCACCGGCAGTCATTGAAGTCAGTTGTGCAAAAGAAGATGGGCAACCGGTGTTCATGGTTCGGGACAATGGCATCGGCTTCGACATGAAGTATGTCGACAAATTGTTCGGAGTCTTCCAGCGCCTGCATCGCGCGGAGGACTTCGAAGGCACGGGCATCGGCCTGGCGACGGTGCAACGCATCGTGCAAAAGCACGGAGGGCGAGTGTGGGCGGAGGCCGAGGTGGGCAAGGGCGCAGCTTTCTCTTTCACCCTCGGCACGGCGAAACAAGGGGAATCGAAAAACAACGGAGCTACGGCTGGAGGAGGATTATGAACTCAGAGGAACTCGACATACTGCTGGTGGAAGACAATCAGGACGATATGGATCTTGCCCTGCACGCGCTGCGGCGGGAGAAGCTGGCAAACCACATTTTCGTGGCCCGCGATGGCGAGGAAGCTCTGGACTTTCTCTTCTGCCGGGGAACGTTCGCGGACAGATCGTTTGATCATCCTCCCAAACTGGTGTTGCTGGATCTGAAGCTGCCTAAAGTAGATGGGATGGAGGTGCTCAAGCAGCTCAAGGGCGATCCGCGGACCAAGACCATCCCAGTAGTCATGCTGACCTCCTCCAAAGAGGAGAGGGATCTAGTGTCCAGTTACAGCCTGGGGGCCAACAGCTTTATCCAGAAGCCGGTCGACTTCGACCAGTTTCGGGAGACGGTTAAGACGGTGGGGCTGTATTGGCTGGTCACAAATCAGCCCGTGCCGGTCAATGGCGTACGCGAAACGTTGACGCGGCGATGACTTCTCGTAACGAATCGCTGGCTTGACGTGCCCCGAGACATAGCAAGCTACGTCTGCACCGAACTGTAGAGGCGTGGCTTGCAACGTCATCGGCCTCTCGCGCCTGAGCGTCCGAACCCGCCCCAGCAGAGTGCACAAACTTCCAAAACTAATAGATAGATGGTTTGTGGTATAGTGGTCAGACCAACGGTCTGGCTCTTGGACACTCATGGCGATTGCAAGCATCAACCCGGCCACAGGACAGCTTCTTAAATCGTTTGAACCGCTGACCGATTCGCAGATCGAGGACAAGCTAAAGCGCGCGGCCGAGGCTTTCTCCAGGTATCGTCGCACCACGTTTGCGGAACGGGCGCGCATGATGGTGAAAGCGGCGGAGATTCTCGAAAGCGACAAAGAGAAGTTCGCGCGGACCATGACCACCGAAATGGGCAAGCCATTTCGGGCGGCGGTTGATGAGGCGGTCAAGTGCATTTCGGCGTGCCGCTACTACGCCGAGAATGCGGAGCGCCTTCTGGCGGACGAAGTGATTGAGACGGCGGCCAGCCGGAGCTACATTCGCTATCAGCCGCTGGGACCGATTCTGGCGGTGATGCCGTGGAATTTTCCCTTTTGGCAGGTCATACGCTTTGCGGCCCCGGCTTTGATGGCGGGAAATGTTGCGCTGCTCAAGCACGCGTCGAATGTGCCGCAATGTGCGCTGGAAATTGAAGACTTGTTTCACCGCGCGGGCTTTCCTGAGGGAGTGTTTCAGACACTGCTGATTGGCGCGCAGAAGGTGGACGGAATTCTGAACGACCGGCGGGTTGTGGCTGCGACACTTACCGGCAGCGAAGAAGCCGGAGTACAGGTAGGAACTGCGGCTGCGAAAAGAATCAAGAAAGTGGTTTTGGAGTTGGGTGGGAGCGATCCTTTTATTGTCATGCCGAGCGCGGACATGGACGAGGCGGTCGCAACCGCGGTCAAGGCCAGGATCGTGAACAATGGGCAGTCTTGCATTGCGGCTAAGCGCTTTATTGTTGCCGAATCGATTGCCGACGAATTTGAACGGAAGTTTGTGAGCAAGATGGAAGCGCTTAAGGTGGGCGATCCATTCGATGAGAGCACGGAGTTGGGGCCGCTTGCGTCGCCAGATGGAGTGGCAAGTCTGGACGCGGATGTCCGCAAAACGGTCGCGGCCGGGGCTCGGGTTCTTACTGGCGGCAAGCCGATAGATCGTCCCGGCAACTTTTATGCGCCGACTGTTCTGACAGATATTCCCAAAGAGTCGCCGGCCTATCGCGATGAGCTGTTTGGTCCGGTGGCGTCGATCTTCCGCGCCAAGAGCCTGGACGATGCAATCGCGATCGCGAATGACAGCCGGTTCGGACTGGGGGCGAGCGCGTGGACCAATGACAAGAACGAGCGCGAACGCTTGATCAACGAAATTGACGCAGGGATGGTGTTCATCAATCGCATGGTGGCGTCGGATCCGCGGCTGCCGTTTGGTGGAGTCAAGTCTTCCGGCCACGGGCGCGAGCTTGGGCCGTATGGGATTCGGGAGTTCACGAATACCAAGACAGTGTGGATTCAGGAAGGTCGTAGCTGACAATCGGGCCTTTGCCGGAACTTTGCTAGCGTATGTACAAGACGGTTCGCACATCACGACTGTACGAGCAGATCGTTCAGCAGATCGAGGAATCGATTCTGAAGGGCGCGCTCAAAGCCGGAGATCAGTTGCCCGCGGAACGGGAATTGGCGCAGCGATTTGGCGTGAGCCGAACAGCCGTTCGCGAGGCGGTGAAGGCACTGCGCGAAAAAGGGCTGGTGGAGGCGTATTCGGGTCGCGGAACTTTCATCACGGATGGAACCTCGCAGGCAATTCGGCAATCGCTGGGACTGATGGTCAAGATTGGTCAGCCGACGGGATCGCTCCATCTGGCGGAGGTTCGCGCGATTCTTGAGCCGGAGATTGCGGCGCTCGCGGCCACGCGGATTCAGGAACAGCATCTCGCCCTGATGCGTGAAGCGGTCGCGCTGATGGACGTTGCGCAGGATGATCCGGATGGCTTTATCGAGGCTGACCTCGATTTTCACTTGGCATTGGCCGAGGCGGCGGAAAATCCTCTGATCTTGTCGCTGCTTGATTCAATTGTGGGGTTGTTGCGCGAACAGCGCATGCGAATTTTCCAGGTTGAGGGTGGTCCGAGCCGGGGACAGTATCACCACAAACGCATTCTGGAAGCGGTGGAGCGGCGCAACCCCGAAAAAGCGCGTGAGGCAATGCGAGCTCACTTGCTGCAGGTGCGCGAGGATTCCAAAGCCAGTGAGGCACATCCGGCGCTGTCGAAACCTATCTCGTAATTGGGAGCTTGTGAGGAATGGCGAATCTTGGTTTTGTCGGTCTCGGCGTCATGGGCAGTCAGATGGTGAGCCGTCTGCTGAGTAAAGGGCACACCGTCACCGGATACAACCGGACCCGATCGAAAGCGCAGTGGCTGATCGACAAAGGGATGAAGTGGGCGGATTCGCCCTGCGCCGTTTCTGCGGCTGCCGACGTGACATTCGCCATGGTCACGAACTCTGCCGCGATTGCATCGATCACGGAAGGCCCTGACGGAATATTGGCGGGGTTGAGCAAAGGCAAAATCTTTGTAGACATCAGCACGGTGAGTCCGAGCGTGAGCCGCGCCCTGGCGGCGAAGGTTCGAGAAAAAGGTGCGGACATGGTGGACTCGCCCGTGTCTGGGAGCGTGATCACTTTGCAGGAAGGCAGGTTGTCCGTCATGGTGGGCGGGCGGCGCGAAACCTTCGAGCGAGTTATGCCGCTGCTGTTGGATATTGGGCCGAAGGTGACCTACGTTGGCGACAACGGGCTGGCGCTGGCGATGAAGATCGCGATCAACCTGAGCCTGGCGGTCCAGATGATGGCTTTCTCGGAAGGCGTGTTGCTGGCGGAGAAGAGCGGCATCGCGCGAGCGACGGCGGTGGACGTCCTCACTCATAGCGCGGTGGCTTCGCCGATGATTCAATACCGCGGGCCATTCGTTCTGCAACAACCCGAAGAAGCCTGGTTCGATGTGAACATGATGCAAAAAGACATGCTGCTGGCGCTCGAGTTGGGCCGGCAACTGGATGTGCCGCTGCCGACCACCGCGGTGAGCAACGAATTTCTTACGGCGGCGCGCGGCATGGGGATGGCGAAGCTCGATTTCGCCGTAATGTTTGATGTACTGGCGCAAATGTCGGGCATTTCAAAATGACGATTGCCACTGACAAATCGACGGCGAGTTCAGGTACCCAAGCTGGCCAGTGGATGCGGGCGTACCGGCAGATGGTATCGATCCGCATGTTCGAGGAGCAAGTCAACGAACTCTACACGCGCGCGTTGATGCCGGGGCTGGCCCACCTTTACATCGGAGAAGAAGCCGTCGCAGTGGGTATTTGCGAAACGCTGCGAGCCGACGATTACATTACCAGCACGCATCGCGGTCACGGGCACTGTCTGGCAAAAGGGGCGTCGCCCGATCGCATGTTCGCCGAGTTGCTGGGGAAAAAAGCTGGCTATTGCAAAGGCAAGGGCGGCTCCATGCACATTGCCGATCCGGCGACTGGCAACCTGGGAGCGAACGCGATTGTTGCCGGCAGCGTGGGAATCGCCACAGGGGCGGCGTTGTCGGCTAAGCGTCTGGGGACCGATCGCGTGGCAGTTTGTTTTTTCGGAGAAGGTGCGCTTGGCCAGGGCGTTTTGTATGAAGTGATGAATGTGGCATCACTGTGGAAACTGCCCGTCATCTATGTCTGCGAGAACAACCTCTACACCGAGTACACGCATTACACGGAAACCACCGCGGGCGATATTCCGGCGCGGGCGGCTGCGTTCGGATTGCAAGCGGAAGCCGCGGACGGGCAGGACGTGCGGGCTGTTTATGCAACTGCAAGCCGGCTCGTCGACCGTGCGCGTCGCGGGGGTGGCCCATCATTTTTGGTATGCAATACGTATCGCTACACCGGGCACCACGTGGGCGATATCAATCGCGAATACTACCGGTCCAAGGAAGAAGAAAAGCTTTGGAAGACGGAGCGCGATCCCATCAAACTGCTGGCCGATTGGCTTGTTGAACAGGGCTTTGCGGACTCCGCTCAGTTCAGCACGATTCAGTCAGAAGTTGAATCAGAGATGAAAAAGGCGGTCGAATTTGCCGTGGCCGCTCCGTATCCCGGCGTAGCGGAAGTGGAGCAGGACGTTTATGCCTGATGCCATCACTCGGGAACTGAGTTTCGGGCAGGCGGTACGAGAAGCGCTGGCGGAAGAAATGCGCCGTGATTCGCGAGTGTGCATCTTCGGTGAAGACGTCGCCGAGGCCGGCACGCCGTTCAAAGTGCTTTCGGGACTGGTGGAGGAATTTGGAACTGAGCGAGTGTTGGACACGCCAATTTCCGAAGCGGGCTTCACGGGAATCGCGGTCGGCGCAGCGATGACGGGCTTGCGCCCCGTCGTCGACATTATGTTTGGCGATTTCATTACGCTCACGATGGACCAGATGGTGAACCAGGCGGCCAAGGTCCATTACATGTCGGGCGGCGCGTGGAAAGTTCCGATGGTGATGCGAACCACGCTTGGAGCCACTCGACGGTCGGGCGCGCAGCATTCGCAGTCATTGCACGCGTGGTTCAGTCATGTGCCGGGATTAAAAGTGGTGATGCCGTCAACTCCGTACGACGCCAAGGGATTGCTGAAGACTGCGATTCGGGATGAGAATCCTGTCGTTTTTTTCGAAGACAAGATGATGTACACGAAGTTAAAAGGCCCGGTACCGGCGGAGGAGTACACCATTCCCTTTGGCGTGGCGGATGTGAAGCGCGTGGGCCGCGACATTACGCTGGTGGGCACAAGCAGCATGGTGCAAGTGGCGCTGGGCGCGGCGAGTCTGCTCGAAGAAATCGGAGTAAGCGCGGAAGTAGTCGATCCGCGAACCATGTGGCCGCTCGACGAAAAGGCGCTGATCGACTCGGCAAAAAAGACATCGCGAGTGATCGTGATCGACGAGGGCTACGAACGGTACGGGGTGACGGCGGAAATCGCAGCTGTGATTGCCGAAGGCGCGTTTTATAACCTCGACGCGCCGGTCAAGCGGATGGGCGCGATGCATATACCGATTCCATTTTCGCCACCGCTCGAAGATGCGACCGTGCCCACGGAGAAATCCGTGTTCGAAGTGGCCCGCAAGCTTTGCGGACGGACCTAAAAGTTAGCGCCGCGACGGCGGCGCTACAAAGATCGACGGGAGGTGCATCGTGGCATTACCGACGCATGGAACGATGGCGGTTGATTGGGAACAGCGGGTGGATTTTGATCGCTTGCGCAAAGAGCGCCTGGCGCGCGCGAAGGAGTTGCTCGCCAAATCGGAGATGGGTTCGCTGCTGTGCTTTGATATGAACAATGTGCGCTACCTCACCTCCACGCATATTGGCAGTTGGGCGCAGGACAAATGCAATCGCTTTACTTTGCTGCCGCAAAATGATGAGCCGATTTTGTGGGATTTCGGATCGGCGGCCAAACATCATCAACTCCACTGCCCGTGGTTGGGCGAGCGCTCGCGGCCGGGCATCTCGATGCTGCGTGGCGCGATGTCGCCGGAGATGGGGCGGGCCGAGGATGTGGCAAAGAAGATTCGCATCGAACTGGAGATGCGCGGCCTGCACAAAGAGCCAGTTGGCATTGACATCATTGAGTTGCCAGTTCTTTTTGCTTTGCAGCGCGAGGGAATCACGGTCGTCGACGGACAACAGTTGATGTCGGACGCGCGCGTCATTAAGACGCAAGACGAAATTGCTCTGCTGAACACGTCCGCGATGATGGTCGATGCGGCGTACGACGAGCTGTATCGCGCGATGAAACCGGGCATGCGCGAAAACGAAGCGGTTGGCTTGGTCAGCAAAGTTCTCTACGACCTGGGTTCTGAATATGTCGAGGCGGTGAATGCGATTTCCGGGGAACGCTGCAATCCGCATCCGCACGTGTTTTCGGATCGCGTGCTTCGACCGGGCGATCCCGTCTATTACGACATTCTGCATTCGTTCATGGGATACCGCACGTGCTATTACCGGTGCTTCACCATCGGCTACGGATCGCATGCCATGGTGGACGCGTATAAACGCTGCCGGGAATATCTGGATGCGGCGATCGAGTTGGTGCGTCCGGGCCGGACCACGGCGGAGATTGCCGCGGTGTGGCCGAAGGCGAAGGAATTCGGTTTTCCCAACGAAGAAGCTTGCTTTGCGCTGCAATACGGCCACGGAATTGGCCTGGCTATCTGGGAAAAGCCGGTGATCAGCCGGTTGGTTTCTTTCGACCATCCGCATGAGATCAAGCCGGGAATGGTTTTTGCACTCGAAACATTTTGGCCTTCGACTGACGGCTGGAGCGCGGCGCGCATCGAAGAGGAAATCGTGGTCACGCCGACCGGGCACGAAGTCATCACGCGCTTCCCCGCGGAAGAACTGCTGGTGGCTGGGGCGCACTATGTGACCGTCAACGGGCCGTTGCCGACCACTCGCGAGAATGAGTCTGCGCCAAGCCGGCGCGTGGTCGAGATGATCGAAGAGAGTTCGCGGTCGGAGCGGGTTGGCGTTTCGGATTGAGATGTCCGGCGGGGGACCGGAAGGCATGGTGAGAATTCCCTGAAGCAGCGATAGCAGAATTGCTTTGCAGGGGTCCTTCGACTACGCCAACAATTCGCGAACGAATCGCTGGCTGCGCTCAGGATGACGTGGTGTCGGATGCGACGGAAATTATGGCTTTCAGCGTTGTTATGCCCGCTCTCGAAATGGCGCAGGAGACTGGCAAGCTTGTGGCTTGGCGGAAGGCTGAGGGCGATCGTGTGATTAAGGGTGAGCCACTCTTGGAAATAGAGACTGACAAAGCGGTGCTCGAGGTTGAATCTCCGGCGGACGGGATCCTTGCGGACGTAAAAGCGCAGGCGGGCGCCGTCGTGGCCGTAGGGAAAATCATTGCGTGGATCGTCCGTCCCGGTGAAACCCCTCCGTCAGAGGTCGCGTCGCCAGCTCGAATGCAGACTGCGGATGAATCCATACACGCCGTGGCCCCAGTGATTCCTGCGCCGACGGCGGGACCAGGCGCACAAATGTCACCCAAAGCTCGGCGGCTGGCGAAGGAGCACGGAGTTGACATTGCCAGTTTGCGGGGATCAGGGCCGGGCGGGGAGATCCTCGCATCTGACGTTTTGGCCGCAAGTGAATCGAAAGGTTTGCCTTCGCCTGCGCCCAAAGATGTTGAAACGCCCAGCTCGATCGGGCGGCTGATGGCCGAGCGAACGACCCAGAGCTGGACCACCGTGCCCCACTTCTTCGTGGTGCGCGAGATCGACGCGGGCGCGCTGATCGAAGTACGCGAGCGCATGGGATCGGCGATTCAGCAGGCACAAGGAATCAAAGTCACGCATACAGATTTCCTGGTGGCGCTGGTGGCACGCATTCTGGTCAAGCATCCGCGCATGAATGCGAGTTGGAGCGGCGCAGCAATTCGTCTGAATCAGGAAGTAAACATCGGCGTCGCCATGGCGGTTGATGACGGCGTCGTTGCCACCGTAATACATAACGCCAACAAAGCGGATCTCGGCGAAATTGCTGTTCAGCGCCGTGAATTGACGGAGCGGGCTCGCGCGGGCCGCTTACGTCCGTCCGATATTGCAGGAGCGACTTTCACTATCAGCAACCTCGGCATGTACCACGTCGATGCTTTCAGCGCGATTATCAGTCCACCACAAGCGGCGATTCTCGCGGTTGGAAGCATTACCGAGCGGGTCGTGCCCATCGATGGGCGGCCAGCGATCCGTCCGATGATGACGTTCACCCTCTCGTGCGATCACCGTGTGGTAGATGGCGCGCGGGCAGCGGTTTTCCTGAATGAGGTTGCTGAAGCAGTTCGCCAGCCGGAAAATTGGCTGCGATGACGATGCCGGTGCGTTCGGTGCGCGTACGCGCCGGCATCGTAGAACATTCTTTATTGTAACCAATGTGGGACCGCACGGGCGCTGATGCCCGCGCCTGCATTGTGGAACTTTCGTAACGTTTAGCTTTCAGGTACTTCGCCTGGCAATCTGGTAAGGACGTGCTATACTGTAGTCACGCTTAATACCGCGGTTGTATGGTGCGATTGCTCTGGTGCAGTACTTGATCTGAGAACTCCCGCCGTCAGTTTCCCCTCCGTACGTCTTCAGCGTAATCAAAACCTAAAGACTGGCAATATAAGTTGGCGTGCGCGCCCGGAAGTTGGTGTGTGTGCCGCCGCTTAAGCCAGAGAAAGCAAAATGCAGAATTTTTCAGAACTCCCGATTTCCCCGTACGTCCAAGATCGTTTGTCGTTGGCTCATTTTTCCGTACCCACTCCAGTTCAGGCTGCGGCCATCCCGCAGGCGCTTGCAGGCAAAGATGTGCTCGCAACCGCACAGACCGGCACAGGCAAAACGCTCGCCTTCCTGATTCCGATCATGGAGCAACTGCTCAAGCAAAACACGGCAGGGATTGCGGCGCTGGTGCTGGTTCCCACACGTGAACTGGCAATGCAGGTGGCCGATCAATACGATGCTTTGCGAGGCAAGCAATTGCCGCCCGCCGCGCTGGTCGTCGGAGGCTTGTCCGAAGGACAGCAACTCCGCGCCATCCGCAAAGGAGCTCGCGTGGTCGTCGCTACACCGGGCCGGTTAGAAGATTTCCTGGATCGCAAACTGGTGAACTTCCGCGAACTGCGGGTGCTGGTACTCGACGAGGCAGATCGCATGCTCGACATGGGATTTCTTCCTGCGATTCGAAGGATTGTGGCCGTCGTACCCAAAGATCGCCAGACCATGTGTTTTTCGGCGACGCTCGAGGCCTCCGTGGTTCACTTGGTCAACGACTACATGAGAAACCCGGTGCGCGTTGCGCTTGGGTCGACGCTAAAGCCGTCCGAAAATGTGCGGGTGCAGGCGTTCGAGGTCGATGCCGATCACAAACAGGAAATGCTGCGTCGCTTGTTAGCAAAAGAAACTGGCCGCTGTTTGGTTTTCGCACGCACCAAGCGAGGAACCGAGCGGCTCGCCAAGAACCTGAATCGTGAGGGCTTCGCCGCAGCCATGATTCACGGCGACCGCTCACAGTCCCAGCGCACGGCCGCGCTTACCGGATTCCAGCAGGGACGCTACCGCATTTTGGTAGCAACCGACCTGGCTTCGCGGGGCATTCACGTGCAAGACATCGCCCACGTCATCAACTATGACCTTCCTGAAATAGCAGAGAATTTTATCCATCGCGTCGGCCGCACCGGGCGTGCAGGTGAACACGGAGTGGCTTCCACTCTTTTTGGCAGAGAGCAGCGTTCCGATCTGTATCAACTGGAGCGCACGCTTGGAATTCGGATGGAGAGAATGAGTTCCGCGGGCGAGCAGCGAGGCAGCAGCGACCGCAAGCGATCGGATCGCGTTGAATCAACTCCCCGAGCCCGGATGGTGCGGCTCCCGGGCGAAGTCCTGCAAGTGCAAATGCAGAGTTAATCGGGACTGGCGCTCAGTCCCAAAAGTCTTCGCCGCTAGCTTTGCGATGTAGTGGCCAGCGGCGAACGGTTGTTTAAAACGTGCTTAACGCGATGGGGCCGCGGCCCCATCACGTATGCCAGACGACGCGCCATCGTTCGCTCCCGTGTTTGAAAGTGGCTCTGCCAGAGGAGCGCCATTCTTGATCAAGTCAGTCTTAATCTCAACCTTCTGATCGGCAATCGGATTAATCGCCGTTTCAAAGGTCTGGTAACCGGGCAGGGCGATCCTGATTTGATGTTGCCCCGGAGCAACCAGCATTCCTCGGCCCATGCCTTCAAACTCGCCTACGTGGCCGACGAAAAGGCCATCGAGGAAAACCGCCGCGCGCGACGGGTTGACGGCGATTTTGACCTGGGCAGTTACTCTCGGAATCGGTCCCGTTGCGGCCTTCGCCATCGTCACCAGAACAATCTCTTTCTGCCCCGGTTGAAGAACGACGTGTTCGGTGAAGTCCTGGTAGCCGTCCTGGCGCACGGTGATTAGGTGCTCGCCCGGCAAAAGCAAAACCTTCTTCGATCCCTTGAGCTCTTTCAGATAGCCCACGTACTCGCCGTCTATCCAGACACCAGAAGTCTTTTCGACGTGAGTTTTTCCTTCAAATTGGAGCTCACCCATAATCTGGTTTTCACCGTACATTGCGGGCATCAGAAGTAAAGTAGAAAGCAAAAACAGAACCCACAGTGCCGGATGTAATCTTCGAATTGCTTTTTTCACAGTAACCTCCTTGCCTTCGGCATTTGCATCTCGGACCACGCCATCGCCGGCGATTCACGTACAGCCGCGACGCAAGAACCCGGTTGATTGGTTTGGGAGTCGTTGGCTGAAATCCGTCGGCGAAAGTGCGACCGCGAATGCCAACATTGAGGGTGCGCCAGTCTCGAGCTTCATGGTGACCTCTCGCAAACCAATGCCACGAAACCCTAACGGCGTGGCACTATGAACTGAAGCAAGAAGCGTGCCACTTCCTCAAAAGCCTTGTGTTTTATGGAGTTGCATGACTCGCGCAGGCTCGCGAGTAGGAAATTTCGACCGCTTCAAACGACAAATCTTCTTGTTGAGCCGCGATTTGTCCTTTGGTGTCACCGACGGATAATTTGTGTCGTTTTGAATAATTGTTTCGGAGGGCTGCGCACGAGTAGCGCAGACTCGAGCCGAGACTGCATCTCTTCGACATTGACCGATTTCATGACTAGACACTTCAACAACGCGAGTAGCCCACTCGTGTAGGCAGACTGGCCCAGCAGGGCCATTTACGCGGCGTTCGATGCAATCTACTCTTGCTGCGAGCAGTTCTGGGGAGGGCTGTTCGGACGAAGCGTCCCGTGACTCGAAAGAGTCTGGGACGCTTTGTTTTTTCGGAAAGAGTAAAAGCTAAGGGCGGAGCTGAGCCGACGCCATCATTTTCAGAGCGACTTTGGCTTTCCCATTTCTTTGAGCCGCTTTGCGCAGCCATCTTTCGGACACCGTTCGATTGGCGGACACTCCATCCCCGTCCCGGTAGCGCAACCCAAGATTGTATTGAGCAGCCGCATTGCCTGATTCGGCCGCAGTTGTAACCCAGCGCGCTGCTTCCACACAATTCTGAGGAACAAAATGTCCAATTTCGTAAGCCATCCCTAAAGTAAAAGCGGCAGAGCCGTCTCCATACTTCGCCTGGCGGCGCAATACGCGCATTTCATAGCGGCTCAATTGCTGCACTACGGACAAGGTTGCCAGGTCGGTTACAAGCTTGTGACTGACTTCACGCGGCGTGGCAGGTCCCGGCTGCCATGTCTCGTTGTCGATCTTCCGTGTGTTACCGGATCTAGTGTCCGCGGAGAGACCTCGAGGTGCTTTGTCAGGCGCTTTCGAGGGGTTGCTTACTTCCTCGACTGGCGGGTTTGCTGTGGTAAACGCCTGTGCGCTGCGAAGAGACTCGTGATGCCACGATTCGTAGATCAACAAGGCGGCGACGACCGCAAGCAGCAAGACCGGCGTGGCAATCGCCACAGCGCGGAGTGCGCGCAGAGGTAGATTGACGCGGAGTGCCGGCCTAAGATTGCCCAACGCGGCTGCAAAGCCCTTGAAAATGGGGCGAAGGTTGAACCGTGACTCGTCGTGGCGCACGGACCGATCGGTGTCGGCGGGCTTCGGTAAAACGTGGGGAATCGGTTTAGCGATTTGTACCCTGGCTGCGGCTTCCGGACGATGATCCTGTTGGACTGCCTCCGATTTAAATTCGACGGTTTTGAGTTCGACCTCGGCGTCCTTCCTCAAAGCGTGTGACAGCAGTCCGGACATGAAACGCAGTCTGGTGGTGTCGTATCCGGAAAAAGTGTCCGAACGTCTGGTAAATGCGGCCAGAGCTCCTGCAACTTCAAGCCCGTGGTAGATTGGCGCGATTAATAAGGCTGTCGCGCCTGCGTCGAGATCCGCAACCGAGGACTGCCTTAACTCGGATGCTTCCGCGGCTCCGTCAACCGGCGTGCTCTTGCCCGGCCAAGCGCCTGCCAAACTAGAGAGGACAGCCAGGCGCAATTTCTCATTGTTGGTGGCCGCACCCGCGCCGGCTCGGTAGGAAAACTCCTTTCTTGCGAACAACCAGACTGCGGAACCGTCGGCATGGGTGAGCTTCAGCGAAAGATCGACTACCCGCCTCATCGCGGCGTCCAAGTCCAAGGCTCCAGTCTCGATTGCCTGTTGAGCCTCGACCAGTTCGGCCAGAGTTTCATCATCCGCGAGCCGATTGCTGAGCACTTCCTGCTTGTGATCGACTTCCAACAACGGTTGAACGGCAGGTTCCATGGCCGCGGGCAGACGCAAGCTAGCCGGCTCTATTTCCTCTTGCGTTCTGACGGGTTCGGCAATCGATTCGGATGGAGCCGGGCGATCGTGCAGTTGGTCATGCAGGCACTGGAGAACCCAGGCCGCTGCCAAGAATTTCTCAAACGAGAGGTGGTCGAGAGTAAATCGCTGGCTCGTACCGGGAGTGGCGACCGCGGCCATTGGCGGAGGGACCTCTCGCAAAAGGGGATTCATAGCGGGCACGGAGTCTTCGAACCCGTTATCTATCGAGCGATCATACACCCGTTTAATGATCCGCGAACGGCTGAATTGGCCGCCAGTGGCTGGCTGGGGCTGGTTTACGTAGCTGAGCAGATTGCCGAAAGAGCTGTCTCCTTCGATCTGCCGGCATCGCGAATCTTCTGATATCGCTTGAGAAAGAAACCCTCGTGCTGCGGTATTCTCGTAGAGTGCATTCTTTTTCACCGCAGCGAGATCAGGCGCTGGTTCAGATCGTGGACTTGGCGCTCGCAGATGCTGCGCGTCGAAGTGGCAAGTGGCTCGCCTGTCGTCCTGGGTGCACGCAATGCTGCGTCGGAGTGTTTGCAATCAATCAACTTGACGCTGAACGACTCCGGCAAGGCCTTGGAATTCTGGAAGAGTCTGCTCCGGAGCGCGCCACTCGCGTGCGGCAACGCGCTCGGGACGCGGTTTCCCGCCTGTCGAAGGATTTCCCTGGTGATCCGAATACAGGCTTGCTGCACGAAGGCGAGGAGGCGGAACGGCGCTTCGCTGAGTTCGCCAATGATGAGCCTTGCCCGGCGCTCGATCCGGAAACTGGACTTTGTGAGCTCTATGAAGCTCGCCCCATGACCTGCCGCGTCTTCGGGCCGCCAGTTCGTTCTGAAGATGGCATTGGCGTTTGTGAACTTTGTTTTCAGGGCGCCACCGACGAGGAAATTGCGGCGTGCGAAATGAATGCAGACCCTGAAGATTTGGAATCCACACTGGTTGAGGAACTGGAAAAAGCTACGGGCGCGCGCGGTCAAACGATTGTGGCATTCTGTTTAGCATCTTGATTCCATCGTTGAAACAATTCAATCGTCACCCGCTCGGATGGCTCCGCAAACCCAATGACGCAGCAATTTGACGCAGTCGTCCTCGGCGCAGGTGCCGCCGGCTTGATGTGCGCTCTGGAAGCGGGCAAGCGGGGACGCCGCGTGGCCATCATCGAGCGCGCTGAACGCGCAGGAAAGAAAATCCTGATATCCGGCGGCGGACGCTGTAACTTCACCAACGTTCACTGCCGACCCGAAAACTTCATCTCGGCGAATCCGCATTTTGGGAAATCGGCGCTGGCCCGCTACACGCCCTCGGATTTTATTGCACTCGTCGAGAAGCATCACATCCCCTACCACGAGAAGACGCTCGGCCAACTTTTCTGTGATCGCTCTGCCCACGACATTATGGAAATGCTCGAGAGCGAATGTCGCGAGGCCGGAGTTCGCCTTTTCGTGAAAACTCCAATTCAAGAAGTGTTGAGGACGACAGAGTTTGTGGTTCGCGCTGGAGAAATGGAATTTCGCGCTCCGGTTCTCGTCGTCGCTACTGGAGGATTATCGATTCCGAAAATGGGGGCGACCGGCCTTGGCTACGATCTGGCGCGGCAATTCGGCCTCGCTATTCGCGAACCTCGGCCTGCGCTGGTACCGTTTGTGTTCGACCCCAAAGACCGCGGCCACTACTGTGATCTTGCCGGAGTCTCAGCCGATGTTGCCGTCTCCTGCAACCATCAGCAATTCCGGGGGAAGATGCTGATTACGCATCGAGGCCTCAGCGGACCGGCGATTCTGCAAATTTCGTCCTACTGGAAACCGGGACAAGCGGTTGCTCTCGACTTGGCACCCGGCGGCGATGTGACTGCGTCTCTTCGTGAACCCACGGCTCCAAGAGACATCGCAGCGATGAGATCAGCCTTGCGCAATTTCTTGCCGCATCGCTTTGCCAACCGATGGCTAGATATGCATTCACCAACCGCGTGGACGAACACTGCACTTGCGGAACTGGAGCGCGCCGCGCATGACTGGCCGGTGACGCCAGCAGGCACCGAGGGTTACGACAAGGCTGAAGTGACTGCGGGCGGCGTGGATACCGACGAACTTTCGGCGAAGACAATGGAAAGCCGAAAAGTGCATGGCTTATTTTTCATCGGTGAGGTAGTCGATGTGACCGGCCACCTGGGCGGGTTCAATTTTCAATGGGCATGGGCGTCGGGCGCCTGCGCCGGCCGAGCAATGTGAGTCGGAGGGGCGTGCTTTAACGACTGGGATCGAATAAGAAATGGCTACGATCAGAATCGCTTAAACTTTTCGAACTCGGATACGTCTGTTCTATGCAAGGAGGACCTCCATGGACCGCAGAGACTTCATAAAGTATTCGTTGATGGCGACGGCCGCTTCCGCATGCTCCTTGTTTCCACTTCGGGCATTTGCGAGTGCGCCCCCCAGGCGCATTCTGGTCCTTGGAGGCACATCATTCCTTGGACCAGCTCTTGTCGAGGCTTCAGTAGCCGCGGGGCATACGGTTACGCTCTTCAATCGTGGAATCACCAATCCCGAACTGTTTCCGCACCTTGAAAAGCTCAGAGGGTTCCGCAGCAGCGATGCTGGAGACCAGGATCTGTCTTCATTGGCACGACGACACTTCGACGTAATCGTGGATGTATGGCCGAACGACCCTGCCGTCGTAGCCTCGGCAGCGGAATTTCTTAAAGACCGCGCTCCGCATTATCTGTATGTTTCCTCGGTCGCCGCATACGACGGCAAGGAATTCACTAAAGCCGGTATCGAGGAGAATGCTCCTTTAGAAACTTGGGACGGGCCGGGACAGAAATACAACCGCGGCAAAGCGGAGAGTGAAAGACGGCTGCACGCCATTCTCGGTGAAAGACTCACCATCGTAAGGCCCGGTCCGATCAAAGGGGATCGCGACACAACTCCGGACTTGTTCGCATGGTTAACGCGTGCGCAAAACGGAGGCCGCCACATCGGGCCGGGCGACGGCAGCGATCCCGTTGAACTCGTGGACGTGAAGGATGTAGCTCGGTTCCTCGTTTTTGCGATTGACCGCTCGCTTTATGGCGCGTTCAACTTGACGGGAAGAACCATGACTTTTCGCGAGTTCCTGAATGCTTGTAAGGCGGTGACGCGGTCGGACGCTGAATTCGTGTGGGTTCCACAAGACTTCTTGCATCAGCATCAGCTTGAAACTGATTTCACTCTGGGCTTATTTGCTGGGAACTTTCCCTTCTGGCGCCCGTCTGGGGCGCACCCGGGCCTCTACCAAATCAGTAGTGAAAAAGCGTTTCGCGCAGGATGGCAAACCAGGCCTTTTGAAGAGACTGCCCTGGATTGTCTGACTTCTTTCCGCTCGCAAGGTGAGAACTTGGATTGGACTGACTATCTTTCTGCGGATAAAGAGAAGCAAGTTCTCGACGCCTGGACGCATCACTCTTCGTGATCGCCTCGTTGCCACGCACGATCGCGGATGCACTGACGTGAGGGCAAAACGCCTAAGCCAGAACCGCCTGATACTCCTCGTATGCACCTTTGAAGTCGGTAAGTTTGTGGTCCGCTTCGAAGTGCCAGATTCTGGTTGCCACTTCATCAATCAGATCGTGGTCATGCGTTACCAGCAGCACAGTTCCGTGATACCGCTGCAGCGCGATGTTGAGAGCGTTGATCGATTCCAGATCCAGGTGGTTGGTCGGTTCATCGAACACAAGCACGTTCGGCTTTTGCAGCATGAGCTTGCAGAAAAGCAGCCGAGCCGCTTCGCCGCCCGATAGAACGTCAGTGCGCTTCAGAGCGTCTTCGCGCGGGAACAGCATCTGCCCCAGCAGGCCGCGAATCTCTTCATGCGCGGCTGACGGATCCCACTGATGCAGCCATTCGAACGCCGTCATATCTCCCTGAATCAAAGCCCGGTGGTCCTGGGCGAAATATCCGACCGCAGCCTCGTGCCCCCAAATCACTTTTCCACTAGTAAGGAAGTCTCCGTCGTAGCCGCTGGTCTTGCGCAACTCGGCGTCGGGAACAGTGGGCGAGCTTGCCAGCAGCGCATTGAGCAAAGTGGTCTTTCCCGCGCCGTTGCGGCCCATCAATGCGATCTTCTCGCCGCGGGTTACGCTGGCGGTGAAGCTTCGGATGACTTTGGTGTCACCATAAGACTTCGTAACGCCTTCAAGTTCAAGAATGTGTTTTCCGGAGGGTCTCTTCTGTTCGAACTTCAAAAATGGACGCTGAATGTTCGACTTCGCAAGCTCCGTTACCTGCAGGCGCTCGACTTCCTTGCGCCGCGACTGCACCTGGCTGGAGCGTGTGCCGGCCGAGAAACGCGCGATGAATTCGTTCAGCTGCGCAATCTTCTTTTCACGCTGCGCGTTCTGCCCTTCGATCTGCGAGCGGATCTGCGTCTTCGCCACGACCATGTCGTCGTATGTGCCCGTATAAGTGATGATCGTCTGGTAATCGATGTCAGCGATGTGAGTGCAAATGCTGTTGAGAAAATGGCGATCGTGCGAGATTGCGATCAGCACGCCGTCATAGTTATTCAGGAAACCTTGCAGCCAGTGGATCGAGTCCAAGTCCAAGTGGTTGGTGGGTTCGTCGAGCAGCAACGCCAGCGGATGTCCGAACAAGGCTTGAGCCAGCAGCACACGAACTTTTTGTCCGCCCTGCAGTTCACCCATTTTCCGCTCGTGCAGTTCGTCGGGAATGTCGAGTCCTTGCAGCAGAATTGCGGCGTCGGTCTCGGCGGTGTAGCCGTCTTCTTCGCCGACGATGCCTTCCAACTCACCGAGCTTCATTCCGTCTTCATCCGTGAGTTCGGGCTTGGCATGGATGCGGTCGCGCTCTTCCATCGCCGCCCACAGGCGCTTGTTGCCCATCATCACGGTATCGATGACGCGATAGGCGTCGAAGGCAAATTGGTCCTGGCTGAGCACGCCGAACTTCCGGGGACGCACGACTGTTCCCTTCTGGGGGTCGAGTTCGCCGGTCAGCAACCGCATGAACGTGGTCTTGCCCGCGCCGTTCGGTCCGGTGAGGCCATAGCGTTTGCCCGGCGTGAAGGCGGTCGATACTTCTTCAAACAGAACTTTGGCGCCGTAGCGCATCGAAACATTGCTAACTGAAATCATGATTTCTCAAGGAAACTGCGGAATAAAATTTGCCCAAAGGCGGGGACGCAGCTGCTGTGATCAGGATATCACGACGACAAGCTCGGTACGTTCTTCAACCCCAAACGAAGGTCACGCGTTAGGCTTTTCCCGAGCTCGGCCCTTCCGAACGCGATTGTCATTCCGAGCGTAGCGAGGAATCTGCCAGCCGCTTGGGATCGCGAAAATGCAGATTCCTCACGCCAAAAAGCGGCGCTCGGAATCACAATGTTTGACTGAATCAGTATCACAATAAAATGCGGAATCCGACTCGGTCAGAAGCCTCCCGGAAATCGTTCTGCGGGGTAGTCAACGGGGCGGTTTCAGGACATCCAGCGGCGCACGCACTTGGCTAGAGCGTGAAATAGAACGTGGCGCTGGTGTTCTCCGCACCCTCCGCCCACACCTGGCCACCGTGGCGATGGATGATGCGTTCCACGGTCGCCAAGCCGATACCGGTGCCCGGGTATTCCTTGGCGCCATTCAGGCGCTGGAAAGCGCCAAACAACTGGTCCGCGCAGGCCATGTCAAAACCGATGCCGTTATCCCGCACAAAATAGGCCACCCTTCCGTCCGCTTGCGGCGCGACCCCGAATTCAATGCGGGCGGGAACGCGTTTGGCAGTGAACTTGTAGGCGTTATTGAGCAGGTTCCCTAATACCCTTTGCAGCAGTCGGGGATCGCCGTTGGCGGTGATGCCTTCAGCAACCACTAATTCAACTTTGCGCTTAGGATCATCCTGCTGCAGTTCAGCAGCCACCTGGCGGACCGTGGCCGTCAGGTCTACCTCCGTTCGTCTGAGGTCGGTGCGTGAGAAGCGGGCCACTTCAATAAGGCCGTCAAGCAAGTCGCCCATGTGTTCGGTGGAATCGCGAATCTTCTGAAGGAAATGCAGGCCCTCCGCATCCAGTTTGCTGGCGTGGCCTTCCTCCAGGGCTTGGGCAAAACCGCCAATCCAGCGCAAAGGCGCGCGCAAATCATGGGCGATCGAATAGCTGAAATTTTCCGCCTCTCTACTGAGGACTTGCAGTTGGACAGTCCGATCCTGCAATCGTTGTTCGAGTTCTTCATTGAGCAGCCGGACTCTGGCTTCGGCCTGCTTGCGCCGGGTTATGTTGCGAATGTTGCATTGGATCACTTTCTTGTCGCCCACCGTGTACACGTTGCTCACAAACTCCACGTCGACGCGCCGTTCATCGCTGGCCTCGAGCGGCAGATCTTCGTATCGGACATAGCCCTGGGTCTGCAATTCCAGGAAAGTAGACTTGGACGCCTCGCTGTCTTTAAAGGTGCCGATTTCCCATAGTTTCTTGCCTACAAAGTACTCTTGAGAGTATCCCATCATCTTGATCAGGTATGGGTTCACGTCCGTAATCTGGCCTGTGTTCGCATCCAGAATCAGAATGCCATCCTGCGCGGTTTCAAAAAGCCGCCGGTAACGGGCTTCCGAAACTTGCAGCGAGTGCGCCGCCCGTTGTTGCTCGCGCCCCACCTCCACCTCGTGCATTACCTCTTTGATGGTTGGGACAAGACGGGGCAATTCTTCCTTTCTGATATAGTCGTGCGCCCCGCTTTTCATTAGGGATACGGCAAGATCGAGGTCATTTTCACCGGATACCACGATGAAGGGTGAGTTCGGGCGCAGTTCCTTGGCCAGCGCCAGAGCGGCTGGAGCGCTGAATTGCGGCATGGCATGGTCCGAGGTGATTACATCCCAATCTTTGTCTTCCAAGGCCGTACGCATCGCGGGCAGAGTGTCCACGATTTCATACGAAGGCTCGTAACCAGCAGGACGCAGAACGCGCAGTAGCAGATCGGCATCATCTTCGGAGTCCTCGACAATCAGCAAACGTAAAGGCTGGCCCATAAACTTACTCCTATCTGCAGGCGAACGATCGGGCAACCCGCCTACGCGAATCATTCCCGAATCACCGCTTCGAGTGCCTGCTCTCAAAGCGGATCGCGCTCATAAGGTCAAGTTTAGGGACGACAGCTGATCATCTGCCACAAACCCAGCACCTGTCAGTGATGGACGGCCCATCTCCATCTGTGCAAAACAGACTTTCGAAGAAGCCTAGTTGCCAGAGTGGGCGCAGCCCATCAATCGCTCGACTCAGCCGCAAACGCAGTTCACGTGTTAGCCTTTTCTGGGCTCGACATTTCTGCTTTGAGGAATTCATGAACGACATTCGCCCTTCTCCTGTTGATCTTCAATCGACCGCCAAACGAATCATGTTGGAATATGGCTTTGAACCGGACTTCCCGCCTGAGGTTCCGCGGCAGCTTGCCGACCTGAAAGCTCGTCCGCCCCAAATCAAGCCGGGTGGCGATATCCGTGATCTGCGAAATCTGCTCTGGTCTTCGATCGATAACGACACTTCGCGCGATCTTGATCAGATTGAAGTGGCCGAGCGATTGCCGAACGGAGACATCAAAGTGCTGGTAGGCATCGCGGATGTAGATGCCTTCGTGCCCAAACATTCTCCCATTGACGAACACGCCGCGAAAGAAACCACGTCGATTTACACCGGCGTCAGGATTTTTCCCATGTTGCCGGAAGAACTTTCCACCGGCCTGACCTCACTTCTCGAGAGCGGAGACAAGCTGAGCGTCGTAGTCGAGTTCACTGTCGACGCGGCGGGCTCCGTCAGTTCGAGCAATGTTTATCGGGCAGTCGTTCACAACAAGGCCCAGCTTGCCTACAAGGCTGTGGGAGGATGGCTGGATGGCACCGGCCCGGCTCCAGCAAAAGTGGCCGCGTCGACTGAACTGCAAACCCAACTCAAACTGCAGGATGGAGCCGCGCAAGCGCTCAAGAAGCAGCGCTACCAGCATGGCGCTCTCAATCTCGAAACCAGCGAGATAATCCCTGTGATCCTCAATCAACAGATCGTGGATGTTGACACCCAGCAGAAGAACCCCGCCACCGATCTGATTGAGGATTTCATGATCGCGGCCAACGGCGTCGTAGCTCGCATGCTCGAGAAAGTGTCGTCTTTGCGCCGCATCGTGAAAACTCCCGAGCGCTGGGACCGGATCGTGCAACTTGCCAATGCGCACGGCGGACACCTTCCCCCAGATCCAGATTCTAAGACGCTGAATGATTTTCTGCTGATGCGCAAGGCGGCCGATCCCGATCACTTTGCCGACGTGTCGTTGGCCGTCATCAAGCTAATCGGACCGGGCGAATATGTTCTGGAACGCCCTGGAGATCCAGTTGCCGGGCACTTTGGCCTTGCGGTCCAGGATTACACGCATTCCACTGCACCCAACCGCCGCTTCCCCGACATGGTTACGCAGCGGCTGATCAAGGCCATGCTTGCCGGCCAATCTTCTCCTTATTCTGATGACGAACTGGCAGCCATCGCGAACAACTGCACGCTGAAAGAAGATGCCGCCCGCAAGGTTGAACGGCAAATGTCAAAGCGGCTGGCTGCCATCGCCATGAGCCACAGAATCGGCCAGATATTCGATGCGCTCGTTACCGGCGCAACTCCGAAGGGAACTTTCGTTCGGGTGCTGCAACCGCGCGTGGAAGGATTGCTGGCACAGGGAGATCAGGGATTGGACGTCGGAGACAAGTTGCGGGTCAAGCTGATTCGCACTGATGTCCAGCACGGGTTTATCGACTTCGCACGGGCCTAGACGTTGCAAGCAACACTTCGACAAGACTCGCCGTCGTGGAAACGCAGCTTGCTACGTTTCTCGGGAAATCAGCATCCACGCCGAAAGCGTGCCTCATCCTTTTTTCTGTTCGAGCTCGGCCCAGCGTGAATACAGTTCATCCGCCAACTTTTGCGCTTCCTCCATCTCAGCCTGCGCTCGCACCAGACGCGCTCCATCGCTGGCGATCGTAGGGTCTTCCAGTTGCTCGCGCTTCTCCTGCAGCGCTTGCTCTGCGCCGGCAACGCGCTCCTCGATGGTTGCATACTCCCGCGCTTCCAGATACGACAGCTTCTTCTTCGACGCCGGTGTCTCCGCGACGACGGCCGCCCGTCGAGCCTGATTACCGCTGGAACGAACCATCTTCGCCGGTTGCTTCCGCTCCGCTTGCCACGATTCCCATTGCGAGTAATCCGCAAAACTCTCGGCGCCGCCCTGCCCATCGAGTCCGAGCACGATGGTGGAAACGCGATCGAGCATGTACCGGTCGTGCGTGACCAGCACCAGCGCGCCGCGATATTCGAGCAAGCTTTCTTCCAGGATGTCGAGCGTCGGAATATCGAGATCGTTGGTGGGCTCGTCGAGTAGAAGCACATCGGCCGGCTGAAGCATGAGTTGCGCAATCAGCACCCGCGCCCGCTCGCCGCCGGACAGCCGTCCGATGGGCTGGTTGAGTTGTTCGCCGGTGAACAGGAATCTCGCCGCCCACGATGCCACGTGAATCACGCGCTCCTGATAGATCACGGAATCGCTGTCTGGAGCCAGGGCCCGGCGCAGAGTGACGTCGGGATCGAGTTGCCGAGTTTGATCGAAGTACACAATTCGCAACCATTCAGCTCGACGAATATCTCCGGCGGTCGGCGCCAGATCTCCGCGCAACAGACGAAGCAACGTAGTCTTTCCACTGCCATTTGGCCCGACCAGTCCAACCCGCATTCCAGCCGTGATCACGAAGTTCAGCCGGTTGAAAAGTGCACGCTCGCCAATCTCACAGGCAACATCTTCCAGTTCGATCAGCCGTTTGGTTTTTCGGTCGGTCGCGGAAAAATCGATGTTCGCGGTTGCGCTCTGCGTTCTACGATTCAGGTCTGCGAGTTCGTTCATCAAATCGCCGGCCTTGTCGATTCGGGCTTTCGACTTCCGCGTCCGCGCTTTGGCCCCGCGACGCAGCCACGCGATTTCATTGTGTACCAGGTTTTCCAGCGCTTCCTGCCGCTTCGACTGCGAGTGCAGAAACTCCTCCTTCTTTTCGAGAAACGTACTGTAATTTCCGCGCACGCGCAGCAATCCATCGGAATAGGTGCGATTGAGTTCAGCCATCTCGGTGGCGACATTTTCCAGAAAGTAACGGTCGTGGCTCACCACCACGCAAGCGAACGCCGCTGCTTGGAGAAGCGCTTCAAGCCATTCGATTCCGGCCAGATCCAGATGGTTGGTAGGTTCGTCGAGCAGCAAAATGTCCGGACCTTGCACCAGCGCTTCGACGATCGCCAGGCGCTTCTGCCAGCCTCCCGACAAGGCGGTCGCTTCAGCTTCGAGTTGGTCAAAGCCGGCTCGGCCAAGAGTTTCGGCGAAGCGGGTTCCGCGCTCGGTCGAGGACACCTTGGCGCGATCCAACGCGTTCTCCACCACCGAACGCACTGTATTTCCCGGCTTGAATTTCGAGTCTTGCAGCACGCAGGTCAGCCGGATGCGTTTGCGAACCGCGATCTCTCCGCTGTCCAGATCTTCGTTGCCGGCCAGAATTCGTAGCAGCGTAGACTTCCCCGAACCATTGGGACCGATGAGCCCGATGCGGTCTCCCTCCGAAACCGTGAACGAAACATCCTGAAAAAGCACGGTCGATCCAAATGCTTTCGAAATGCCTTGTGCATTGATGATTGGCGCCAACGACTCGTGTCCTACTTCCTTTTGAGTTATCTGAAGGACTTTGGTGGACCTGGTCGGGTTCGAACCGACGACCTCTTCCATGCCATGGAACTCACAAAATCGTATCTTGCTGACGGCAAAGACCTTAATAGTCGGACGAGTCGGCAAAAACGGCTAAAATCGGCGCGTTTTGACACCAAATCTGACACCAAATTGGGCCCGGGGGCTGATAGTGGCGGATCAAGCCCTCATCTTTCACGTGGTGGGGTAGAAGACTGTAAGCGTGCAAAGTGGCTTTCAATCCAGCCCGGTTTAAGAACTCTCGTGGTGGGGCGGTGAAGCCGCTTCGCCCATTACTCTTTATCCAGATATTCGCCGGGAACATCATCCTCCGGCACCTCATGCGTGCGAACCTCTTTCTCGTCAGTGTC
>DATNHO010000034.1:0-15496 GCA_035604895.1 Terriglobales bacterium
TTCGAGCAGGGCCATGGAGTGGAGACGCATGTCGACGCGCTGTTGCACACCTTTGATGACGCGGGTGTGGAAATAGCAGAAGAACTCGCCGCGCAGGGCGGGGGAGCCGCAGCGCTGTCCGGTGACTTTGATGTGGGTGCAATTACGAACGTTGGGACGTTTGGGTAAGGGAATTGACATTGACTGCTCCTGAAAAAAAACTCGCGATGCCGCCTAAATTCTTGAAAGGATTGAGGCGGGCTGAAGAGGTACCGGCCAGATCTATGAAACCAAACGGGTTGCGGGCAAAATCTTGGGAACAAAGGGGTTGCGGGGCGGGAGACACCTCGAAGCGGGGACTATTGGGGAGGGCTGAGGGCATTTGGGTCTCTCTTGTCTGGGAATAAGTGTAGTGTTACATATATCTTAAAGTAAAGTCAAGGAAATAGTGGGGAAAGTTGGGGCGCAGTTCCAAAATGGGAATGGGGGGGCGAGACTTCGCGGGGCGAGGCAGCCCCGGTCAATGAGTGTAATCGCGATTTTACGCCAGTTGACAACTGTGGACGCCGCATCCGCTTCGGTGTAACATCGCGAAAAGCCACGCTGCTCATGGCTTCCCTTTCCATTATGAACTTCGATAAGCGCCTCGGCTCCCGATCCGCGTATTTGATCTGGTTGGCAATCATTTTGGCAACGGCTTCGCCCGCCTCGGCCGACTGGAAGGAGAAAGTGCTTTACAGCTTTCAAGGAGATTTATCGCCAGTTACCCTGGCCTTTCGCCAGGAGTATACTGGCAGCCGCCTAGAAATGGGGTGTCCCGAAAGCTCGCTCGAGTATTTGCACGCATTCTGAGGAGGTACGAATGCCAAGCAACAGAGCTTTGATCGCTGCTGTCGCCATCATAATGGCGACTCTTTTTTCCGCACTGCCCCCAGCCGTTGCCGCGTCCGAAGAGAAGGTGCTGTGGGCCTTCAACCACACAGACGGGAACGATCTGACAGGCGGCCTGATCTTTGACGGTGCGGGGAACTTGTATGGGACGACACGCTGGGGTGGTGGGGCGGATGCCGGTGTCGTGTTTGAGCTTGTGCATGGAAAGAATGGCTTATGGACAGAGAAGGTCCTACACGAATTCTGCGGAAGCAACAAATGCGTGGATGGCAACTGGCCCGATGGCGGTCTGGTTTTCGACGCTCTTGGGAACTTATACGGTGCTACCGTCTACGGAGGCACTCATAACAGCGGCGTTGTCTATGAACTCTCCCCAGGGTCAGATGGCACCTGGTCCGAAACAGTTCTGCACAATTTCGGCAATGGCGGCGATGGAGCCCAGCCGTTTGGAAGCCTGATCTTTGATGCGGCTGGCAACCTGTACGGGCCCACCGACGGCGGTGGCAGCGGAAGCTGCTCCGGGGGATGCGGCACAGTCTTTCAGTTGGAGCCAGGCAAGGACGGTACATGGACCGAGAAAGTGTTGCACAGCTTTGACAACGACGGGAGCGACGGGTACCTTCCCTCTTCCGGCCTGATCGTCGACGCGACCGGAAATTTGTTCGGCACTACTTATTACGGAGGCTCCTCTGGCACAGGCTGTGGCGGAAGCGGTTGCGGGACGGTGTTTAAACTAAACGTCGGCGCGAACGGCAAATGGAGCGAGAAGGTCCTCCATTCCTTCGACGGCCGTGATGGGTTTCTTCCCTGCTGCTCCCTCTTGGCGCAGGAGGGAGGCAATCTTTATGGTACAGCGGATGGCGGTAGGTACAATTTTTTTGACTGTAATACTGGCTGCGGAGTTGTCTTTGAGCTTGTCCGGGGCGGTTACGGTAGCTGGACGGAGAAGGTGCTGCGAGCGTTCTACCACTGGAGGGGGCCAGTTGGGGTAATCTCCGACACGGTTGGAAACCTGTACGGCGTGACCGTTGGCGGCGGCCGCTTTCACAGCACCAACTGCGTCGATGGTTGCGGTGCTGCGTACAAAATGAGTCCCGGTTCGAACGGTGAGTGGACATTGACGGCCTTACATGATTTCGGCGGAACCGGAGACGGAATTGTGCCGATCGGCAATCTGATCTTCGACGAAGCGGGAAACCTGTACGGCTTGACCTTCGGCGGTCCCGGTTCGGGTTGCGGGACACAAGGCTGCGGCACGGTCTTCGAGATCACGCCGTAGCCGGGCGCATGGTCGTAACTTCCGAAATCAGGCCATTACACTCAAAACCCCGAGGGGGAGTCAACGAGCGCTATCGGGAAGTTACGGCAACAATCTCCCCAAAGGGCATCCTTCTTGAGTGATAGGTGAGTGCGGAGAGATTTTACAAATTCGTGACAACTACATTCTGTTCAATTGATACAAGGTGGCGAACGTCGCCGTCCGGCACAGTCTGCGCGGCTTGCGGGAGGTAGTCCAATGACGAAGAAACTGTTAGTCGCTCTTCTTACCGTGCTTTCGGCAAGCACTGCCTTTGCCGCCAATCAGCAACCCGTCCCGGTGTACACCTTTATCTGCAACGTCGATCAAAATGGCAGCGGACCGTGTCCGAGTGGCGGCATCCCTGCCTCACTTTTCCAGGGATCTGACGGAACTTTCTACGGGACCGCCCAAACTTCCTCGCTATTAAGAGACACAGCAGGTCCCGGCGGGACAGTATTTTCATTGACGCCGGGCGGAACCTTGACCGTTCTGCACACATTCCTTCCTGGACCGGATGAGACGTACCCGAACGGCAGTCTCCCGGGTTTGCTGGTGGAAGGCTCAGACGGCGAACTCTATGGGGCGACCGTCTTTGGCGGAGTCGACGGCTGCAATGGCTACTGTGGCGATGGCGTGTTGTTCCGCTTGAACAAAGACGGTTCCGATTTCCAAATTGTCCACAAATCGTGCTCTCGGACGAATTGTACAGACGGAGGCGGAGTCACTGCGTTGGCCGTTGCAAAGGACGGCAATATCTACGGCACGGACTTCGGTGGAGGGCTCAACCGTTGCGGTGATGGTGGCTGCGGCGCCATTTTTCAAGTTACTCCATCGACCGGGGAGTACAAGCTTGTCTTCAGCTTTAACGGCACCAGCGATGGATACGAGCCCGTAGCCCTCATGCCCGTAGGCGCTCTGCTCTACGGCAGTGACGGAAAGTTGTTTAGATACAATCCGAAGACAGGGGTCTTCAAAATCATCAACGAGACGAAGCTTCTCCCGGATAGCCGTAGGCAATCCGGCGGGGCGCCGGGAGCCATCGGTCCCGACGGCGAACTTTACGGCTTTCACGGCGTCTGGGGAAAGGACGGTATAGGACTCTCTGAGGTTCGCTTGAATGGCAAAGACCTGCAGCTTTTCCCGTTCTACAACAGTCTGGTAGATGGGGGCCAACCCGATGGACTTCTATTGGCCACCGACAAGAACTTCTGGGTGGCTGATTTCCATGGCGCAACCGGCTATGGCGATATCATCACGCTTTCGCCTACCGATGGGTCGCTCCTGCAAACCCTGACTCCTTTTAGCACGTCATCTCCGGTTGGCGCTTATCCGGTGGGGATTATCCAAGCTAACGATGGCGTCCTGTGGGGATCGACTTACGTAGGCGGTAATGCGAGCGACGGACAAGCGGCCGAGGGCACGATATTCACCCTGAATGTGGGCTTGCCACCTCGGTAGGCTGCACCTTACCACTAATAGCGCCTGCCTTTGGGCGGGTCTTCTTTGTGTATCAAACCAAAGGTGGTTGTGCGAGTAACTGTTGTAACCAGGCCATTACACTCAAAACCCCCGGCCCGCGGTCACCTGTATCGGCGCTTGCAGTAGTGGAGCACTACAACTATGAACGCCAGCACATCAACTTTTGAGAAATTGCAGTGAGATGACGAACAGCCGGGGTGGCTGTCCGACATCATCGTTCCGGCCCCTGCCGGCAGCCCCCAACCCTGGCAAAACCCGCAAGGGGCGCGGCATCCGGCTCGCCGCACATTTGTCGCCGGGCCATTGACCCTCCGCTGATTTCGTGCAAGTATCACACTCGTGCTCTCTTCGTGCTCTTCGGGCACAGGGGTTTTTGATGAAACTAAGTCGTACAGGGAAGCTTTCTGCGGGTCTGCTTTTCGCGGTCGCGGCTGTGGCTATTGCCTCGCCAGCCCAAAGCATCATCTCGTTTAACGATCCGCACGCAGGCACAGCCTCTGGGCAAGGGACGGTTGCTGTCACCATCAACACGGCGGGCACAATCACGGGAGCCTATGTCGACAAGGACACCGTCGGGCACGGGTTCGTGCGCACCTCCAAGGCCAAGTACACCAGCTTCGACGCGCCGGGTAATGGAGTTAAACTCACGGCTGGAACCGGCATCAACGCAGGGGGTGTGATCGGGGGATTCGACATTGATTCCGCCAGCGTGCTGCATGGCTTTGTGCGCACCAAGGCTGGCGCGATCACCACTTTCGACGCGCCGGGCGCGGGCACAAACCGGGGACAGGGAACCGAGCCCTACAGCATCAACACCGCGGGCGCGATCGCGGGATTTTACACGGACTCCGTTGGGGCGCATCACGGCTTCGTGCGTTCCACGACCGGGACGATCACCACCTTCGACGCGCCGGGCGCAGGCAATGGCAATCATCAGGGAACTGTCGCGGACGGTATCAACACGGCGGGAGCGATTACGGGTGCTTATTTCGACGCCCACAGTCATTATCACGGCTTTGTGCGCGCTGCCAACGGAGCGATTACCGACTTCGACTATCCGAAAGCAAAGGGAACCTCGGCTACGGGGATCAACGCGGCTGGGACGATTACGGGATTCTATAAAGACACCAACGGAATAACGCATGGCTTCGTGCGCACACAGCAAGGTGCGTTCACCAGCTTCGATGGTCCGAAGAACCCACACCAAACCGCCGGCTGGGCCATTAACACGGCCGGGGTGATTACGGGACTCTACCAAGATGCCGGCGGCGGGAATCACGGCTTCGTGCGCGCCACCGATGGAACGATCACCACCTTTGACGCGCCGGGCGGGGGAAGGCTCGGAGTTCTCATCCCGGGAGGCTTCGAGATGGGCATCAACACAGCAGGGGATGTCGCAGGTTACTACCTTGACGCGGGCAGTGTGTTCCACGGTTATTTGCTGACTCCCTGAGCAGAGGGCGGCGCAAATGAAACTCAACAAGATGTCTGCGGTTACAACAGGTTCAACGTAGTTTTACGCTGCCCTTAGGAATCGCTGCTCTTTCACAGCCGCAGCCCGGACCAGCATCGCAGGAAGCCGCACGAGCCGAATCCCGGATTCTTCCCTGGTCCTCACATGAATGGCAAGACCCCCGTCATGGGGAAACGGGTCGGACACAATATCAAATTCTTCGCCGTAGATTCGTATACGTTTGGAGGGTGCGTATCCGAGATTCTTCACCCTGGTGCAGACTTCGCTTAGTGAGATCTCATCGTAGCTGGTCATGACACGCCTTCGCCTTTCGTGGCTACCTGGCTACCTGGTGAAACTGGGAAACTTGCTTTCTCGTGGGACAAGTCGGCTCGACTTAACCTAACAAACTTCATCGAGCCTTGTCCGTGATGGAGCTCACAGGTAGTCGTAATGCCATCCCCCTTTTTGAGAGTAAATGACTTACAGGAAAACGAGAGCATAACTGCCGAGCCTCTGTCCATCAGGGCTGTCGCGGATTTTGCGACAATCGAGAGACCGCGCCGAGTCTAGTCTTGCGGGAGAACCAAGCGTCAGGAGCTCGTGACTGGTTGTTACCGTTTGTTTCACGCGCGATGCCGACATCGCTGGCGCTCCTGCTGCTAATGCCCCGAGGCTGCCAGGGTCCCGTACCAGATCATCCGCTCCTTTGGTTTCGCCAGCGATGATTGACTTGTTGGGGATGGTTTCGTAGGCATAGCCGTCCAAGGTCGCGGTGAAGGTGTTATTTTCGCCCTCTTCGACATGTGTCTTTATGCAGAGCCTTATCCACCCGTAGTGAAGCTCGTTATGGATCTTAAATCTGACCCCAAGATAGCCAGCCTTGATGCCCTTCCCGTCGTCCACCCAGGGTCCTAGCCACGAAGAAACGAAGCTGTTGGCATGGGCCATTGATTGCGCCTTGCCCATGCTGCCAAATTGTTGTCCTTTTCCGATCGGGGCGCCCTTTCGCAGGGCGGCGGCAAATTCGCCACCACTTGTAGCGATGGCCGCGTGAGGAAAATAGGTTCGTGACTTACATCACGCTTGATTACGGCTTCTGGGTTGGCCGTAGCAGGATCTCGCTTACGAATGATTGCGGGGCTTGGGTGACCAGCATTGCTACTGCGTGGGCTACGTCTGCGGGTTGCAGCATTTTGGCTTTGTCTTTTCCGGCGTGCGGGCTTAATTCGGTATCGACCGAGCCGGGGCAGACTACCGAGACTCGGATGTTGTGGGTGCGGAGTTCCTCGGCTACTGAATAGCTCAAGCCGTTCAGGCCCCATTTCGATGCGGCGTAGGCTGCGCCGTTGGGCAGGGCGTTTTTGCCGGCTAGCGAGGAGATATTGATGATGTGTCCGCTGCGGGCGCGAATCATCATGGGAGCGAAGGCTCTGATGCAGAAGTAGACTCCGCGCAAATTCGTATTCAACACTTGGTCCCAGGATTCAGGTGGTAGCTGGTGCAGCGGGCCTCCGAAGCCGCCTACGCCGGCGTTGTTGACGAGGATGTCGAGCCGGCCGAGAGTCTGGTCGACGTGCCGGGCTGCGGCTTCGACAGAGCGCAAGTCGGTTACGTCACAGGGGAGCGCTTCGGCGCGGGCGCCGGCTTTCGAAATCGCTTGAGCGGTCGACTGCAGCGTCGCCTGGGTGCGTCCACAGAGCACGACGGCCGCTCCCATGGCGGCGAGTTTGGCGGCGATGGCGGCGCCGATGCCGCGCCCAGCGCCGGTGATCACTGCGACTTGACCGCCGAGATGGGTTGGAATCTGCTCTTCCACTGGGACCTCCGGGCAATTTCTTGTTATCTTGAACGCGGGCAGCCGAAAGCACGCAACCTGACATCTTACAAGATAGGGGCGCGGGAGCCTGCAAAGTAAGCTTGCCTAAGTCGAGGTACATACTTATAATCCGGCTCACTGGAAATAAGTGTCCTGGCCTCGTCGGCGTTACCGGGCGAGCGCTGGGTTTTCCGGGTCGGTCGCGTGAGCGTAGCTCATGCTCTGGAGAAGCCGGGTATTTGAGCTTGGGTTTGCCCGGGTAGGAATGCCGTCTGTTTTTCCCGAAAATTCAAGGAGCCATTTCAAAATGAAGACCAGTCTAGTGGCGGTTGTGATTGCGTTTGCTGGAATAGCCTCGGGTCAGCAAGCCACAACGCCACCGCCAACCACCACCACCGCCCCTGGACAGACGCAGCCTGCCGCGTCTCAACCGCAACAGAAGAAAGAGATCAAGGATCCGGCAGAGTACAACGCCTATGTTGGCGCGGTGCAACAGGCGGATGCAGCTGCGAAGATTAGCGGCCTGGAGGCGTTTCTCGCGCAATATCCCAACAGCGTGATGAAGGAAGACGCGATGGAACTGCTGATGGGAGCCTACCAGCAGGCGGGCAACCAGGCGAAGGTGATTGACACTGCCAACCGGTTGCTGGCCGCGAATCCGAATAACGTTCGCGCGCTGGTGCTGCTGGCCTTTAACGAGCGCGCTGCCCAAAAGTGGGCAGACGCCAAACAGCACGCCGAACGGGGCTTACAGGCGCTGCCGACGATGGCCAAACCGGACGGGGTCTCGGACGCGGATTTTGAAAAGCAGAAGACCCAGATGGGCGGCCTTTTGGACAGCGTGGCCGGATTTGCCGCGCTGCAGTTGAAAGATAACGCGACTGCGGAGAAGGATCTGCGAGCGGCCGTGGAAGCTGATCCAAACAACGTCGAGAACGTTTATCCTCTGGCTCTCGCTTCCCTGACGGCCACTCCCGAGGACGATGTGAATGGACTGTTTTTCATCGCTCGGGCCGTGAACCTGGTGAAGGATCCGGCGGGCAAGGCGCAGATCACGAAATTCGGCCACAGCAAGTACGTCAAGTATCACGGCTCAGAGGATGGCTGGAACGAACTGCTGGCACAGACGGCAACCACAACGCTGCCGCCGGCCGGGTTTACCATCAAGCAGTATGTTCCACCGACCCCCGCCGAGCAGGCCGCTGACCTGGTCAAGAACAAGGCTCCGAAGGACATGAGTTTCGCCGAGTGGGAGTTGGTTCTTTCTGCCGGCGCACCGGCGGATGCGGACAAAGTGTGGTCTGTGATTAAGGGCGTGGCGCTGCAGATGGAAGGCACGGTCATCAAGGCGTCGCCGACCGAGGTGCAGATCGCGGCTAGTCAGGATGACATCGACGCAAAACGGGCGGACATCGTGGTCACGATGGGTGGAACGATTCCGGCGAAACTGATGCCGGCGGAAGCGTCGACGCTGGACTTTGAAGGAACGCCTGTGTCCTACACTGCGAGCCCGTTTGTGATGACCATGGAGAAGGGTGCATTGCTGACCAAAGCTGCGCCGGCCAAGAAACCGCCGGTACATCACAAAGCTACGAATTGACCGCGGGATTTGTAATTCCGGGATTTGTAATTAAAGAGGGCTGCGTTTTGACGCAGCCCTGTTTTCTTGTTTGTCTTGTCGCGACTTCCTAAAGACTACGAGCAAATCTTCAGCGGGCCACTTTCTTATCGTAAGCGGCGGGACGAGCGCTGCGGGGAGGACGTTTCACGCCAGCTCGCAGTTGGCGGATGTCAATCTTCAATTCGGAAATGGTGCGGCTTAGAGTGTTGCGGTGCATGCCCAGCTGGCGGGCCGCCCGGCACTGGTTTCCGTTGTTTTCCTGCAGCACTGTAAGGATGAACCGCTTCTTGAATTCGCGTACCGCCTCGGAGTACAGAATATTGCTTTTGTACATCTGCAAAATAAGTGCTTCGAGTTGATCTCTCACGGCATCCCTCTTTCTTTTGAAAAGCTGCCAAGGGCGCTTTTCTCTATTTGCCAGATTCCGTTTCGATGCTGCAGACGTCTGTTACATGTGCTGCTGTTCACGGCGGAGCAGATCGAGTCCCTGATAAAAACGGGCGCGCAGTTCCGACGGTGCAACCCAAATGGCGGCGCGTCCCGCAACCAGGAAATATGGTGCCAGTTTCGAACCTTCCAACCACTGCGAAGTAGGCGTAAACGCGGCCATGCTCATCAGGATTACCGCTACCATCAAACTGCCGCGCAGCAGCCCCAGCGCTCCGCCCAGGACGCGATCAAAGAAACTGAGCCCAGCTTTTCTTACGATATGACTGGTGATCCGTCCCGCGATTCCTGCGACCACGAGCACTGCCAAAAAGATAATCAGAAAAGCCGCGATTTCGCCCAACCACATAGCTTTCAGATTGGGCGCAAACCGCGCCGCCAGGGCCTGATAATTCCATGCCGCCAGCAGATAACCAAAGATCAAACCCGCGATCCCAAAGGCTTCATGGAAGAAGCCAGAGATCGCCGCCTGAATTACCGACACCAAAATCACAGCCACGATGACCCAATCGGCCCCCGTCATCGCGTTCTCCAGTTGATTGTTTCGCTAAACATCCAGCTCGTGTCCGGTGAGCTGGTGGAAAGCCTCCAGATATTTGTCGCTGGTGCGGCGGGCCACATCTGCGGGAAGCGCCGGTGCGGGTGGCTGCTTGTTCCAGCGAATTTGCTCAAGGTAATCACGGACGTATTGCTTGTCGTAACTTTCCTGCACCCGACCGGTCTGATATTTGTCCGCCGGCCAGAAGCGGGAGGAATCGGGAGTAAGAACTTCATCCGCGAGGGTGATGCCCTTGGACGTCATGCCAAATTCAAACTTGGTGTCGGCAATGATGATGCCCTTCTGCAGGGCATAGTCGGCCGCCTTGCTGTAGATCTTCAAACTGAGGTCGCGAAGTTGGCGGCTTAACTCGACACCGACAATCCGCGTCATTTCCTCGAAGGGAATATTTTCATCATGCCCCGTTGTTGCCTTGGTGGACGGAGTAAAAATTGGTTGCGGCAGCTTGCTGGACTCCTTGAGTCCGGTAGGAAGTTCTATTCCGCAAACGCGGCCGCTGGCTTTGTACTCTTTCCATGCTGAGCCGGAAATATATCCACGAACCACACACTCGACCGGGATCATTTCGGCGCGCATCACCATCATCGAGCGCCCTTGGAGTTGGTCGGCATACTTCTGCGCCGTCGCAGGATATCGTTGCACATCGGCCGTGATCACGTGGGTGGGCACGACGTCGCGCAGGAAATCGAACCAGAAGAGTGAAATCTGGGTCAGCACGCGGCCCTTGTGAGGGATGCCCGTGGCCAGCACGTAGTCGAAAGCAGAGATGCGATCGGTGGCGACAAAGAGAAGATGGTCGCTGTCGAGATGGTAGACGTCACGGACTTTTCCGCTGGCGTGGAGCTTGAGTTCGGGGAAGTCGGTACGAAGCAGAACGGAGTCGAGAAGCTCAGTGCTCATGTTGGAATTTTACAGTTAGAAAACGTCGCGTATTCTAACCTGCCAGAAATATTTGTCAACGATTTAAGTTGCTGAGAAAAAGCGGGACGGTGCATTCGCTTGAAAGAAAAAGCGTTGACAGGTGGGGAGGGCTTGAAATCGTGCTACGGGTGCGGTCTTCCCATGGATGCACTTTGTGGAAAAGCTGAGGAAAGCGGAGGATAACCGGGCCTACACAAAGACTCCGTCGAAGGGCCGGTGGTGGGGAATCTTCAGTGGTGTGTCCAAACAGCTCTAGAACTGCGTGGGCCATTTGCGGGCGGCATGAAAGACGCGCAATATTTCCAGGTTATTGCCGCGTACGCGGTAAGGAACGATATACGGGGTGCCAGGAACCACCAGTTCTCGGGTGCCGATGACCCGTCCGGGGCGGCCCGACGCGGGATATGTCTGGAGGCGCTCCACGGCGTCGATTATTGAAACGACCATGCGGGTTGCTGCCAAAGGATTGTCCCGCGCGATATATTGAGCTTCGGCATCCAAGTTCTCGCGGGCGGCTCGGAGCCATTTAACCCGCACGACCGGTCCATTTCTTCACGGTGCGCTCCATTTCCTTATCGCTGGCGAAGTCACCCCGGCCGGCTTCAGCTATGCCCTTCTTAATTTCTGCGATCTGCCAGTCGTTCAGGGAAACGTATTCGCGAATTGCCTCCGCTGCCACAAACGAGCGGCTGCGACTCATTGAACGCGACAGGCGATCCAGTTGTTTCTTAAGTTTGGGATCAATACGTAAGGTCAGAACAGAAGATTCCGGCATGCCGACCCCCTGTATACATTCTATACCATCTGTATTCGGGTGTAAACATTAGGAGGGGGCGCGTCCCCGTAACTCGCTGGAACTAGGCGGTCGCCCCAAAGCGTACCGAGACCAGTTTGGATACGCCCGGTTCCTGCATGGTGACGCCATACAGTACCGGCGCGATGCTCATGGTCTTTTTGCTGTGGGTGATGAGCACGAACTGCGTCTTGATACTCATCTCTCTCACCAGTTCGGTGAAGCGGCCGATGTTGGATTCGTCAAGTGGTGCGTCGACTTCATCGAGAATGCAGAAGGGGCTGGGCTGGTACTGGAATATTCCTACCAGCAGAGCCAAAGCGGTCAGCGCTTTCTCGCCGCCCGAGAGCAGTAGCACGTTTTGCAATTTCTTGCCGGGAGGGGAAGCCACGACATCGATGCCGCTTTCGGCACTGTTCTCTTCATCGGTCAAACGCATGAAGCCGTGCCCGCCTCCGAATAGCTTGCGGAATGTGGTCTGGAAGTTCTCGTTGATCTTGTGGAAAGCCTCTTCGAATTTCTGGCGCGAAAAGATGTCGATTTCCTTGATCGTAGCTTGTGTGTTCTCAATCGAATCGAGGAGATCTTTTCTTTGTGTGTCGAGAAAGGCGTGGCGCTCGGCCGTCTCTTTGTACTCTTCCAGGGCCATCATATTTACGGGGCCCATGGCATCGAGACGCGTTCGCATTTCGCGGTAAACCTGGTCTTCAGCGGCCAACTGTTCTCCAGCAGTGATGGGGATTGCGTTGTCGGCCATCAATTCGTGACGCTGTATCCCCAACTCATTCAGGCAGGTTTCCGCCATGTGCTGCGCGTCCGACTGCAGCTTGGCTGCCGCCGCTGAGAGCTCACCGCGCAGGTCGCGAGCCTGATCGAGCAACTGCCGAGCGTCGCGCAAGCCGTCGTCGATCTCCGCCAGCCGGGCGCGGACCTGGTCGGATTCAAATTGCAGTAATCCATCGCGAGCCTCGGTGGTGTTGCGCTCGGCTTCGAGTTCTTCCAGTTGAACCGCGATCTGCTGATTTTCAGCCTCGCGTTGCAGTTTCTCGGCCGACGAAGACTGAATCTGCGTCTGCAACGACTCGGCGCGTGCGCTCATGTCACTCACCAGCGCTTCTATTTTCTCTAACACAGCCGTGGTCGACCGATGCCGTTCCTCTAAAGTGGCCACGCGCGCCAGATGTTGCGAAGCATCCTGCGCAGCCGAATCGCGTCGTTCGCGCATGCCGGCCAGTTCCTCGTTTGCCGCGGCCGCGAACGATTCCAACTCTTCGCGTTGCTGTTGTATGGCCGTCAATTCGGTTTGCCGTGATGCGATCAGTGCCTGCTGTTCGTCACGTTCAGAAGCAACGCGCTGGATTTCGCGACTACAGATATTCTGGCGCTCAAGAACGCGAGCCATTTCCGAATCAAGCTGGCGCAACATGTGACCGGAAGTCATCGCTTGCTTTTCCGCTTCCCGCTGCTCGGCTTCGAGGCGATCAAGCCGTGAAGCGAGTTCTGCAATCTCGCGGCCCAGCGTCAGTACACGCAGTTCGTGATTGCGCAGCGCCGACTCCAACTCGTTCAACAGGCGCATTACGTCGCGCAGTTCGCGCTTCATCGAGAGCGGACCCTCGGCACGCTGCTTGCCGCCGGTGACGGTGACGTTATGGAAGCACTCGCCCGAATGCGACAGGAAAAACGCGTCTGGGTTGGATAGAGCAAGCTCACGCGCGAACGCGGGTTCGGGAACGAGGTAGCCATCGCGCAGCTTGGGCAGAATGACCTCGAGGGATCGTCCAAAGCCGTTCAGCACGCGGATTGCATGTTTCAGTGGGACGATCGACTGATTCGGTCTCGCAGCGCGAGCCACTTCGTCGACTGCGAAGGAGAATTTCGCTTGTGAGTCCTCGGGATGGACCAGGAAAGTCGCCCGGCCATCGACGTCGGTTCGCAGCAGGCGTAAGCCTTCGTCGGCCGCGTCCCAGGATTTCACCACGACGTAGTTCAATTCATCGCGAAGGAAGTCTTCGACTACGCCCTCGTAGCGCGGCTCAACCTCGAGGAAATCGGCGAGCACGCCTGCGGGAGCGAATCCGCCTTCCATCACTCCCGATTGAAACAGGCGGCGAACCGACTCCGTCGAATAACCATGTTCAGCGATCACCGCTTCGAGCGATCCTTTCTTTCCAATCGCAGATGCATATTCGGCCCGCAGGCTGTCGAGGCGGTTCTTGGCATCGGCTTCTTCGCGGCGTTTGGATTCGCTCGATTGCCGCGCATGGGAAATTTCTTCAGTCAAGCCGGCCAGACGCTGGGAAACGGATTCGAATTCCAGGGCAAACTGTCCGCGCTGCCCGCCGAATGCCTCGACCTGAGAGTTCGCGGTGGTCATTTCGATTTGCAGACGCTGCGCCTCCCGGCCCAGGGACGCTACACGCTCGTCCGCCTGAGTCAGCAAGTTTCGCAAGTTGGAGGCGGATGCAACCACTTCGATGATGGCGGTGCGAGATGCCTCTTGGCGATGTTCCAACTCTGCCAGTGCATTCGCAGCGTCTGCGGCCTCTTTCTGGCAGTGCGCGAGTTCCTGCTGCGCGGCAGCCACATCGGCGGCGGCCGACTGCAACAGCTGGTGATTCGACTCGCGCTCTGCTTCCAGCGCGGTGAGCCGATGCTGAGCCTGGGCCAATTCGGCTTCGGAAGAAGCTGAACGGATCAACAACTCGGCGCAGCGTTCTTCGTTATGACGACGCTGGGCATGTGCGCGCTCGCTCTCAAGTTTGATCTGGTTGAGACGTTCGCGGTTCTCGCGAATTTCGGTTTCGATGGCGTAGCCGCGGCGAGTGCGGTCGGCGTGTTCGGCTTCGAGTTGCTGAACGATTTCGGTGCGGTGACGCATTTCCTCGGAGAGCGCGTTGATGCGCTCGTCCAGTTCGATGCTCTCGCGATCTAATTGCGCGAACTTGCTGGCCAGCACCAGACGCAGCTTCGCTCGCATCTCTTCGCGTAGCTTGGCATAGCGCTCGGCCTTCGAGGCTTGCCGCTTCAGCGAATTCATTTGCCGCGTGACTTCCTCAAAAATATCATTCACGCGAGAGAGATTTTGCTTGGCGTCCTCGAGGCGCGCTTCAGCGAGGCGCTTCTTGGTTTTGAATTTCGTGATGCCTGCAGCTTCTTCGATGATGGCGCGGCGATCAGTCGGACGGCTGCTTAAGATTTGTCCGATGCGCCCTTGCTCGATGAGCGCGTAGGACTCTGGCCCTAGCCCGGTACCCATGAACAGTTCCTGAATGTCGCGCAAGCGGCAGAGCCTGCCGTTCAGCAGGTACTCGCTGTCTCCCGAGCGAAACAGACGGCGAGTTACGATGATCTCTCCGGCGCGGAACTGCTGCTGAAACTTCCGGCGGCGGATCTTGAGAACGACCTGCGGGCTCTTGTCGGTCGAAGCCAGGGTGAGGCCGGGATTTACCGGTGCACCTACTTTGCTGGAAGAAGAGAGCGACGGGTTGGAGAAAACCGCAAAGGCGGGCTCATCTTCCGGGTAGACAGCGGCGACTGCCTCCGTCGATATGGCCTGCCCGGCTTCTTCGGTTTTCCCCGGTTGCGCTTCTTCGGTCAATCGCTCGACTTCCTCAGCGGCCTTGGCTCGGACTTCGGCTTCGTCCCAGTCGTCTGCGCTCGGGGGCAAGTCGCTCTGGACTTCGATCTCGGTCGGTTCGTGGGCGTCGGGGCCGTCGTAGACTTCGGGATCGATCAGCGTGAGCGCGACTTCGGCCATACCGGTGGGCTTCCGGTCGCGCGTGCCCGCGAAGATGACGTCTTCCATGCGCGAACCGCGCAGAGTCTTGGCCGACTGCTCACCTAGAACCCACGAGATCGCATCCGCGATGTTGGACTTCCCGCATCCGTTCGGACCGATGATGGCTGCGATGCCGTCTCCGTGAAACTTGAGTTCGGTGCGATCGCAGAAAGATTTGAAACCGAGAATCTGGAGCCTTTTCAGTTTGAGCAACTTCTACTCCTTCGGGAACGGGTTAACTAATTGGATTCCTACACAGCTCGCTCCGATCAAAACCTTCCTGCGGCTGGACAGGGCGGGCACAGATTGGAGCTACTGTAACGGTGAAATTGCACCGGGGTCAAGCAAGAAAACACCATATATGGGGTCCCCTTTTGCATAACCACGTCATTTTGCACACACAATGCAGCATAAGCGTGTGAAATGGGTGTGAGTAGACGAAGGAAGGGAGAG
>DATNHO010000035.1:0-10147 GCA_035604895.1 Terriglobales bacterium
TCGGAAACTTCCACGATGGTCGAGGTCGCCGTATCGCCGAAGATGGCGTAGTGGCCATCTTTCGTGATGTCGATGCCGTTGGGATAAACGTTGCCACCGCGTGAGCCGGTGGAATTCTGCTCGTCGCCATTCGCTACCGGCGCGCCCGCGGAAATGTTGAAGGATTCGATGGAGCCATCGCCGTAGGTCGTGACCATCGTGTTTCCGTGGATGACCATTCCGTCGACAATTCCGCCCTGCAAGCCGCCCACCGTGATGTCACTCACGAACTTCAGTTTGCAGCCGGGCTTCACCTGAAACGTTCCGATGTTGCTCGAGTCGGTGAAGCTGGCATACAGGTACTGGCTGTTCATCGCCAGGCCGATGCCGTTGGAGGCGCCGGTATCATTCTTGGAGCCGTTGGCGTGACCGCCAGCTTTTAGCGTCTTGACGACGATTCCCTCGATCTCCCCACTCTGCGCTTGGGAAGCGTAAACACATTCCGCATTCCCACTGTCGAGGACGTTCACTCGGTTCGCGGCAAAATAACCACCTGCGATGCCGCCTTGACCGAGCAGTACCTTCGCTTTCATAGTGAGTAAGCCGTCCGCGCCCACGGTGTAGAAACTGACACTTGAGATGAGTGCGGGTGGCACGTCATCATTGGTCACCAGATAATGAGGCCCGCTTGCACCGAATGCTAGCCCGCTGGTGCAGGTTCCGAGCAGCACAATTGTCAAACACGGTAGCCACGACTTGAACGAAATCTTCATAGGTCTTCGGTTTTCCTAAATACGCCCCAAAAAGCGCAGTGACGATGCTAGTTCGACAGAGCGCGTTAGTTCAACGAAAATAACGAATCTCTCGGCAGAAAAACCAGCGCGATTGAAAAAGTTTGCCGAATAATGGTAAAAACTCGACTCCACAAAGAAAAATCCACTCGTCACTTTCCCGGCGAGGACCGGAAATGAGACGAGTGGATTGAGGTGTACCGGACTGCGTTACTTAACTATTTTTGCACCGTCAGCGAGACCGGAGCCGACGGGATGCCGTTGGTTACAACGACAAGGCTGCTCTCGCCCAATTCCGTGTCTGCCGCCACCGTAAAATGGGTCGATTCTGCCGTTTTTCCAGTCTGAACCCCGAAGCTGCTCGGGTTGGTTGTCCTGGCGTAAAACACGTGCTTAGTCGAGTTGTTGGTGATCCGCACCAGAGCATAGTTGGTGGAATCCTGGAAATCGTCGCCGTACGCAGCTCCATTGGTAAGGCCGCTCAACTGCGTGCCCTTGACTACGTATGTGCTGCCCACATTGACGCTGGCCGGAGCGGATGTGATGGTTGGGGCCCAGGCCTTTTTGTAAGTCCCTTTCGGCGTGAACGTATCAAGCTCCTGGAAATCGCTGAACAGCAACTGGCCGTTCGGTAGTTCCAGGAAGTGTCCGTAATAGGCTCCGTCGCTACCTGCGTCTGGCGGTCCCGGAATATTTGTCAGTTTCGTCCCGTTCCACTCAAAAAATTCGGCGCCAGTGCCGAAAACTGGCGGACCGGTCATGACGATGACGTTGCCGCTAATTTCCACGGCCGAGGGAGCGTCGTCGCAGGCTAAAGCCGTCCCGTTAACCTTGGGGAAATCCGGCCCAGCCTTCCAGGTCTTTGTCGATGTGGTGTAGATTGCGGTGTGGCCGGGAGTTCCAGCCGGCGCTGCTCCGGCTGCGAAGACTGTCCCGTTCGGCCGCAATACCAACGGTCCGACCTCTTGGGAACCTGGATCCTCTAGGCGGACGATGGTGCTGCCAGCGCTAGTCCACTTCTTGGTCGAAGGATTGAAGACTTCGGAGTTGGGAGCATCGATCGCGTCCACGGTCAGAATGTCACCGTTGGGCAGCAGGCCCCATCCTTCTTCGTCAAACCGATCAACCTTGCCGGTGTTGGTGAGGCTGGTCCACTTTAACGTCTTGGGGTTGAAATAGGCTTGGTTGACTCCCTCGCAGCAGTCAGCCTGCGTGTAGGTTCCATTGGCCAAAAGAATGGCCTGAGCGTCGCCGATCATGGTCCAACCAGCAGGTGGGTTCACCGACGTCCATTTATTTTTAACCGGGTCGTAGATCGCACCTAAATTAGTCCACGTCGGATTGCCGTTGAGGTATTCGCCGCCTTCGACAACATATCGGCCATCCGGCAACACAAGAGAGCCGAAGTAAAGCGGTCCGTAGCCGGAGGGCATGGTGGCTACCTGCTTCCATGTTCCAGTGGAATAGTTGCCCGCGTTGTCGGGGGTTAACGTCCACCAGTTACCCCACGTACCTGAGTTACCACTCTCGTCATGGATGATGACCCGTCCGTCGGTGAGCAGCGCCATGGCGCCGGGGCCGATGTTGGGTAAGTTGTTAACTGGTGTCCATTTCTGTGCGCCGGCAATACTGGCGAACGCCAGCACGGCGAGCAGTGCAATTCCGAACTCTTTCAACCTCTTCATATTTGTCATCTCCTGGGTTTGAGGTCCTCTATAGACGGGGTTCGGACGGGGGAGCTTCAGAACGTTGCCGCCACAGATGAGACGTAGATCGATTAAAACATTCGCCGCAAGAATCTAACGGGAGACAACTGTGAAGTCAATGTGGCCTTTCTACTCCTAACCAGTGATCTATCACAGGATTTGGGGTTTCCGACCTACTACAGAAGCTCGTAGCCAGGATCAAAATGTGAGGCGCGGGCGTCCTCGCCCGTGCGGCGCCCAGATGTTTCGTATGCAAATTCGGATTTCCCACCGCGTGCGCTGTCCCCGGAAGAAGGCGTAGAATGCTGGGATGATTCCTCAGGATCTGCTGGACATTCTGGTCTGCCCCATGTGCAAGAAACCGCTTCAGCTCAAGGAAACCGGAGAAAGCCTGAAGTGCAGCGAGTGTCGGCGGGTGTATCCGGTGCGCGACAATATTCCGATTTTGCTGGTGGATGAAGCGGTTACCGATCCTTCTTAATTTCGATCCTTCCTGATTTCCCGCTGCGGAACGCCCTGCGGTTCGATCCCTTTTGGGAACCCTGCGCCCTTTTCCGTACCAGAACGACACCATGTGTCAACATCCTGGGACGAAGTTACTCTAGTGCGCCCTCGGCGAGCCGCAGCAAAGCGGCTTCAATTCTCACCGCAACTTATTGCGTCAACATGCGTTTAAGTAAGATATAGGACTTCGGTTGCGCGATTGTCGAAACCAATCCACGTTGCGGCAACAAAATTGCATGCAACGTAGGCGGCACTAGCGGAGTCTAATAGCGTAAATGCGGTAAAAGGGTCGGAGGTGAGACGGCCATGAACGAAAGATTCAGAGAGAGGTTTTCGGTTACCGAGCTGACGGCTTTACGAAACGATCTGCTGCAGGGCGGTCTGATCGATTCGCGCGAGGCCGCCGAACTCTTGCAAGTGTTCCTCATGGGACGTGGCTATGGGGTTTCGCCGCAAGCCGCGTTTGATGCCGCCGGTCGCGTGGAAATGTCCGGCTGCTCCATCCCTGTATTGCAGACCGAACTCGAGAACCTTGCCTTGGTCATGTAAGCCTGGCCAAGCAACGCTTGAGTTCGAACCTGAGTCAAACTGCTGAGAGTGAGAACGAAACTGAAATTGAAGAAGATCTGAGGGGAGTCTCAAAACCAAGTCAAATCCCCAAAAGGTGATGAAAGAGAAAAGCCGGGCTAACCAGCCCGGCTTAGCTTTTTTGCACGAATTTCACCACCGACTCGCAGAGGCGCAGAGAAACAAAAACCAAGCGGTGGTGTTTCCTGATTTCTCTGTGACTCGGTGGTAGCGTATGTCAGGGGCTGCGGTTTTCACTCGTAGCGAAGGCTCTCCACTGGATCGAGCTTCGCCGCCCGCGCGGCTGGAACGGTACCAAACAAAATGCCGACTAGCGAGGAGACTGCGATCGCCACGATTGCCGAGAGCCCGGAGATGGGAATCCGGTACTCGGTCAAGAAGCGCACCGAGAAGGGCAGCGCCAGTCCGATGATGACCCCGGCAAAGCCTCCTACAAGAGAAATCAGAATGGCTTCCGACAAGAACTGAAATCGTATTTCGCGATTGGTCGCGCCCATCGCTTTGCGAATGCCAATTTCGCGGATGCGCGCGCTCACCGTCGCCAGCATGATGTTCATGATCCCGATTCCACTCACGAGCAGGGTCACAGTGGCGATCAGCAATAGCACTAGCGTGAGCGCGTTCGCGGTCCGATCCGCAACTGCGACCAACTCGGTCAGGTTTTCCACGTTGTAAACCGATTCCGACCGGTGCCGCGACTGAATCACTTTCCGAATCTGTTCCGTGACCGGAAGAACCATGGAAGCTTCGGCCGCGGAAAAATAGATCTGCTTCACTTCCGGCGTATCGGTGAAGTAGCGGCTCACCGTATACGGAATCACCATCGTGTTGGAAGTCACTTCCGACTGCCCGAAGGTGTCCACACGCTCCTTGAAAGTACCGATAATCGTGAACGGCAGCCCGCTCAGCTTCAGCACTTTCCCCACCGCATCGTAGGTCGATCCGTATAGCTGTTCCGCAAGTTTCTGCGTGATCACGCCGACTTTGTTATGCGCCTGCTCGTCCTCGGCGTCGAAGAACCGCCCGGAGAGAACCACCAGATTCCGCACTGCACTGTACTCCGGCAGAACCCCAAGCACTCGGATATCGCGCTCCTTGCCGTTGCCGATGGGCACGCGATCATCGTAGGGCACAACCGGGGACGCCGCCGCGATTCCCGGCACCTGCTGCAACACCGCGTGCATGTCGTCGATGGTCAACGGATCGGGATTCACGTTGCCCGCGCCACCCTGGTATTCCGCATACACCATATTGGCGCCGATCGCCTGGATTTGATTCAGGACATACTGCTTTCCCGTCATTCCAATGGTCACCACGAGAATCAGCGATGCCGTGCCAATCACCATGCCCAGCGCGGTCAGGGCAAACCGCACTTTATTGCTGCAAAAGGTGTCGTAGGCGAAACTGATGATCTCGCCCAGCACCAGCTTAGGAGGATGAGTGGCCGCCGCAGTGGCAGTAGTCGGCATGCTGGGTTAGATGCTACGCGTCCCCACTCGGAGGCGCAATTGACAAGCCTGCCGCATCCCTTGCCAGCTTGCGCCTAATTCCAGTGGTGAGAGTGCCACCAGATTTTCTGAATGTCGAAGGTGACACCCCGGCAGAGGTAGATCGGTATGTTTTCCTCGTCCATGCCAAAGCGTTGGTAGTGCTCGAAAGCCTGGAACGAAGTGCAGTTGTCGCGCACATCGTCGAGGCTCCACTGGATGACGATGAGATTCTTGAAGACCTGTGGGGGCGGTCCCCAGTACCAATGGTTTTGGTGGCGAGACCAGGCGCGCGGCAGTCCGTATCGAGGGCCGAACTCGTTAATCGCGCCGGCTTCGCCGTAGTTGCCTGCCCAGATGCCGGTCTGGGCGCGCTCGTCGGGTGGCAATGAGTTGTAGATGGCGGCGACCTGAGCCGTCAGTTCAGGCCATCCAAACTGGTCGGCAACAGGTTGCGGCAACAGCGACTCGTGGTGCACTTCCGCCTTTGAAGGTTTGAAGCCGATGGCGTTTTGATAAGCGAGCAGACGCTCCGGCGGCAGCATCCAGGTCACCAGCGGGATGGCGGGAAGCGCGGCGAGCACGATGATGGCGACCACGGCTGCGCGCGCGGTCCTTCCTGCAACGGCAGAGCGATTTGCCAGCCATCGCTCGATCACCACAGCACCGCCGGCAAGGAGCATCGGATAGATCGGGAACATGTAATAGTTCTTGGCGTGAGCGAGTTCCATCAATACAAAGAAAACCGCAAAGATCAGACCCAGTACGCGCCAGCGACGATCGCGGAGGAACCAGATCAAGCCCGTGAGCCAGACCGGCAACAGAATCGGGTGGATGTCAATGATCTGCTCCTTCACAAACGCAAGCGGGCCGAGTACGACGTTCTTGCCCTCGCGGCGGACGTTGGCGAGATCTTCAATGGTCGGGAAGTGATGGCGGATTTGCCAGATGATGTTGGGAAGGAAGAGCGCGATAGCGATGGCGCCGGCGATCCATATCCACGGCCGCGCGAACTCGCGACGATGGTGCGTCAGCAGCAGTGCAATGGCGACGGCGAATCCGAAAGACAACGTGGAATGCTTGTTCTCGAGGCCGAGTCCGGCAAGGACACCAAACCATACCCAAAGCCGCGAGTCGCCAGTGCGCAAGATGCGGGCAATGATCCAGACGCAGCCCATCCAGAAGAGGGGCTCCCAGGCATTCATGGTCATAAGGCTGTCGATACTCAGAACGGCGGGGCAGAGCAGAACAGCGACTCCGGCGAGAAGCTGCGCATACCATCCCCCGCCGAGTTCCCGTGCGATGAGGATGGTCAGCGCAACCAGTGCCGTGCCCGCCAGCGCCGGAAGAATGCGCAGGGCCGCCAGCGAACCGCCCAACCAGAGTGCGATCCTGGCGTACACGGCGATCAGCGGGGCGGCGTCGACGTAGCCCCAGTCGAGATGGCGTGCCATGTCGAGGTAATAAAGTTCGTCGCGAAAATAGCCGTAGTGGCGGACGCTGGTGAAGAGGTGCAACAGAAGCTTAGCGGAACAGAGCGCGACAACAATGCCGACGGCGAGCCGAGGCAAAGATCCGGCCGAGTTCTTTTCACGGTCGGGCGCGTAGTCGCCAATTGCGGAGTCGTCGGCTCTCAACGCGTGCAAGTTCGTGCTCCTGCCATACTCGTGAAACAGTGGAGCAAAAGACTATATCACTAGTTTTTCTTGGGGAAAAAATGCGGACTTCAACTCCTGAGGTTAACCAGTTTCACTTCCTCGGAACTGACTGGCGCGAGTTACGCCTGCGGCTCGGCCGCTCCACCACGCGCATAGTACTCGGCATATCCCGGCTCCAGCCGGCGCCCGTTGGCGCTGAAAATTCGGAAGCGTCCGAGCCCGAATCTCTGCATAGCGAATTGCAGCGTAGTGCTCAGCACTCCCATGCCGTACTTCACGCTGCGCCGAAAATTGATGGAGGACGCGTCGTCAAAATACTTGGTCGGGCACGACACTTCTCCGATGCGGAAACCGAAATGCACGCACTGCGCCAGCATCTGGTTGTCGAAGACAAAGTCGTCGGAATTCTCCAGCAGTGGCAGCCGGGTAAGGACCTCGCGACTGAAAGCCCGATACCCGGTGTGATATTCGGAGAGTTTGACACGCAAGAAAAGGTTCTCGAACGCGGTCAGGAAGCGATTCGAAACATATTTCCAGATGGGCATACCGCCTCGAAGCGCCTGCCCTCCGATAATGCGCGAGCCCAGGACCACATCGTAGACTCCGTAGGCCACCATGCTGGCCATGGCGGTAACCAGAAGCGGGGTGTATTGATAGTCCGGATGCAGCATGATGACCGCGTCCGCGCCCGCCGCCAGCGCCTCGCGATAGCAAGTTTGCTGGTTGCGGCCGTAGCCGTAGTTCCGGTCATGGAGGAAAAACTGCAACCCAAGCTGCTTGGCGACGTCAATGGTGCGGTCGGTACTGTGGTCATCCACGAGGATGCAGACGTCCACCAGATCGGGCAACTCACGCACGGTCGCCTCCAGCGTCTTCTCCGCGTTGTAGGCGGGCAACACCACCGCGATGCGTTTGCCGTTAATCATCCCTTCCCTTAAACACGCACGATGCCTTACGAACTCCTGAGAGTTCATATTAGCCGTATAGTTCATGATAAGCGGAGAAAAGTCACTAAGCGGCGACCATCTCGAAGGTGCCTATCAACGTGTGGAGCGGCTCGCCTCGTGGTCTATGAGCCGGTTCTGGCTGTTGACCGCGTCTTGGGCTTGATGATTCGAGCTTCGCGAGTAACTGGCGTTAGCATGCATGTGGCGTGCGTTGGCCTCGTCGGCCCGGTAGGTGGCCAGAACATCGTCCCGTAGGTGGCGGATCAACTCGGGATCACGAACCGGAAACACTACTTCAACTCTCCGGTCGAGGTTGCGTGGCATCAGGTCGGCGCTGCCCATGTAGATTTCGTCCTGACCTGCGTTTCTGAAATAGTAGACCCGGCTGTGCTCCAGGAAACGCCCCACAATGCTGGTCACCGTGATGTTTTCGCTTACGCCTTTGATTCCGGGGCGCAAGCAGCATATCCCGCGCACCAGAAGATCAACCTGCACCCCAGCCTGAGCTGCCTGGTACAAGAGGCGAATCGCCCGGGTGTCGACGAGGGCGTTCATCTTGAAAATCAGGTGGCCGCGCTGGCCGCGGTGCTGATGATCGATTTCCCGCTGAATCAGGTGCTCCAACTGCTTTCTCAGGTTAACCGGCGCAACCAGCAGCTTACGGTATTCTGCCTTCGCAGAGTATCCAGTGAGGTAGTTGAACAGGTCGGTGCAGTCGGCCCCAATCTCTTCATCGCAGGTGAACATACCGAAATCGGTGTAGAGCTGGGACGTAACACTGTTGTAGTTGCCGGTCGACAGGTGCACGTATCGCCGGATCACTTTTCCTTCCTGGCGAACCACCAGCGCGGTCTTACAGTGGACCTTCAGGCCAGGCAATCCGTAAACCACGTGCACACCTTCGCGTTCCAAAGCTCGCGCCCACTCAATGTTGCTGGCCTCGTCGAAGCGCGCCTTGAGTTCCACCAGCACTGCCACCTGCTTATCGTTTTCAACCGCAGAAAGCAGCGCGTCCACCACCGGCGCATTCCGGCCCACCCGGTAAAGTGTGATCTTGATCGCCAGCACAGCGGGGTCCTTCGCGGCTTGCTGCAGGAAGGAAAGCACCGGCTGGAAAGAATCGAAGGGATGCTGCAGCAGAATATCTTGCCGGCGAATGGCGGCGAAAATGTCGTCGCCATCTTCTCCTGGGTCCAGTGCCTCGGGAATCGCCGCCACAAAGGGCGGATCCTTCAGTTCGGGACGGTCCATCGCTACAAGATGCCGCAATCGAACGAGAGACATCGGCCCCTTTATCTGGTAGACATCGTCGCGATCAACTTCAAGATTCTCGATCAAGATTTTCAGGACGGACGGCGGCATGGCATCATTGACCTCCAGCCGGATAACATCGGCAAAACGCCGCTGCCAAACGCCTTCTTCCACCGACTCCAACAAGTCCGCGGCTTCAAGTTCCTGGATGGCCGTGTCTGCATCCCGGGTTACGTGGAAGGGATGCGCTTCCAAAATTCTCATGCCGGGGAACAGCAGCTTCAGGTTGGCCACGATCAACTGTTCCAGCCAGACGAGACATTGCTGGACGGAGGGCTTGCCGGCGCCGTCCTTCCCGCGGGGAAGTGGCTGCACTGCGACGAACTGCGGAATTGAATCAGGTATCTTGACTCGGGCAAAATGTTCCACGCCTTCCTTGTCGCGGAGCAGCACCGCCAGGTTCAGGCTTAAATTCGAGATGTGCGGAAAAGGCCGGCCGGGATCAAAAGCCAGGGGAGTCAGCGTCGGGAAAATCGTTTCGTGGAAATACTTGTTTAAGGTCGATCTCTGCCGTTCGCTCAACTCTCGATAATCGGCAAGCTGGATTCCAGCATTATTGAGGGACGGCAAAATCTGCCGCCAACACTCGTGCGCTCTCTGAAACAGATTGGCAACTCGCTCCCGTATGGCGGCGAACTGCGCCGTCGGAGTCATGCCGTCCGGACCGCACTCCAGAACGCCTTTTTCGACTTGCCTCTTGAGCCCGGCCACTCGGACCATGAAGAACTCATCCAGATTGGAGCCAACTATGGACAGGAACTTAACCCGTTCGAGCAACGGGACGTTCTCGTCTTGCGCTTCTTCGAGCACCCGACTCTGGAACTCCAGGAGGCTGAGTTCGCGGTTCACGTAGAGTTCAGGATTGTCCAGGGGAGAAGCAGGCGCGATGGCTGCACTGCCGGCGATCTGACCTCGCCCGTTGCGACCGACAGCTTTCTTGGCGACTTTCCTGGCCGTGATAACTTGGGTTTCGCGTATGGGAATAGCTTTCGCCATCGGCGCTTGAATCAGCGGAAGTGCAATTGTAACGGGAAGAGCGTTGTTTCGTCCGCCATTCTCCCGCCTTGGAAGCCAGTTTTAACCGTCCTTTAACAATTGCCAGGCCTAGGCGGGGTTGGAACAATGCCCGCTCTGATCAAGCATGAGTTTGGCGAATCTTACAGTGCTGCACCCTTT
>DATNHO010000036.1:0-41096 GCA_035604895.1 Terriglobales bacterium
TCTGTTCCCGTTCAGAATGATTAGTGACACTCGCATAGAGTGTCAATATGCAAGTTCACAGCGGAAAAGCACGCGGTTCGAGCCGACTGGCTCGGACCGGCGTGGAGCTCAGCCGGGAAGCCCGGGTTCGGTTGGCCTGGATGGATTTCTATCGCGAGAGTCACAACGCAGCCCGTACTTGCCGTCACTTCGGCATCAGCCGCCAGACTTTCTATCGCTGGCAGCGCCGCTATGATCCTCTGGACTTGAGCACGCTGGAATCTCGCTCGCATCGTCCCCATCGCCAACGCCAGCCGACTTGGACTTTTCCTTTCGCGGAAAAGGTTTTGACTTTGCGCTTGCAGTTTCCCCGCTGGGGCAAGGACAAACTCGCCGTGCTCCTGCGCCGCCAACGCCTGCCGGTTTCTACTTCCATGGTGGGTCGCATTCTCACCCAACTGAAACGACAGGGCTGCCTGGTGGAACCACCCCGCTCCGGCGTTCCGGGATCGCGACGCGCCCTGCGCCCCCGTCCCTACGCCGTGCGCAAACCCAAGCAGTACGCGGTCTCCCAGCCCGGTGATCTGGTCGAGGTCGACACCTTGGACGTGCGTCCAGTGCCCGGCGTGGTCTTCAAACAGTTCACCGCCCGTGACGTGATCTCCCGCTGGGACGTGATTCAAGCTCACACTCGCGCCACCGCCCAAACCGCGGCTCAGTTCCTCGACACTCTGCAACACCGCACGCCCTTTCCCATTCGCGCCGTGCAAGTCGATGGCGGTTCCGAGTTTGCCGCCGAGTTTGAACTCGCCTGCCAGCAGCGCCGCCTACATCTGTTCGTGTTGCCTCCGCGCTCTCCCAAACTCAATGGCGCCGTCGAGCGCGCCAACCGCACCCACACCGAAGAGTTCTATCAAGTCACGGCTTGTTCCCTGGAAATGAAAAAACTCAATCGCGAACTCCGCCAATGGGAAAAGATCTACAACACCGTCCGTCCCCATCAGGCCCTCGGCTACCTAACCCCGCAGCAGTTCCTGCGGCAAATCGCATCCCCACGAAAGGAATGAAAACTGTCACCCATCTACTGGACGAGTACACTACCTTGCGATGGGTCGCTTTAATTGTTGCTATTGCCACCCGATTAGTCGATTCGCACGGGCGTACACGCCCTTGCGGTTACGTTGACTTGTATTCGATATTTTGCAAGACTGTTCCCATCGCAAATAGTGGTTGCGCGGGTCCCGGATCGAATGGAATTAGCACTTAATCTTCTATGGCTGATGTTGGCGTTGCCTGCCATTTGGATGTGGCGGCACGAATCGGTCTGCACCAAGGATTGCCGGTGTTTCGGCGGAATTCGCTCCTTCGTGCTTTTCGGCTGCGTCCTGATGCTGCTGTTCCCCGTGATTTCAGCCACGGACGACCTGCATGCGATGCGGCAGGAGATAGAAGAATCCGGCCCATCGAAACGGGTAGTCAAGCAGACGGTCAGCGACAAATCGCTGGTGCGGTTTAGCAATGCTGGCGGGTTGCCGGCGCTGATTCTCCCGGTGTCGTGTGGCCGCAACGACGAAGTCTGCGGACAAGTGCTGATCGCATTGGTCCGATTGACTGAACAAAGACGCCTTGGTAAACCCTCCTCTCGTGCCCCGCCGTTTTCCTTCCTCAGCATGTGCATTGGATTCGCCGCCTAGTCTGCGACCATATTTTCCTGATTTCAAGTGAGTCTTGGTTGCTGCCGTAGGCAGTGTGCTTTGCCGTTTCCTGCCAACTACTGGTTGATCCGGCAACGAGTTGATGGAGTACCAGATGACGAAAACGCTTTGGCGCTATTCCGCGCTTTTTCTGCTGCTCGGCTGCGGCCTGAAGGCTGGCGCACAGCAGGCTTTGACCTGGGAGCAGGTGCGCGCGCGGTTCGAGCAGAGCAACCCCACGCTGCTGGCGGACAGCCTGAATATTGACGAATCGAGAGCCGAGGAGATTACCGCTTACCTGCGGCCGAACCCGGAGTTTGGCTTGTCGGTCGACGGGACGCAAATCGCTCCTAGTCAAGGGGTCTGGAAACCGTTTGCCGGCACGTTTGAGACGCCCAGCATTAGTTATCTGCACGAGCGAAGGCACAAACGCGATCTGCGGCGGGAGAGCCAGCGGAAGGCAACTCTGATTGCGGAATCGACTCATGCTGACTTAGAAAGAACTCTGCTCTTCAACTTGCGCAGCGGGTTTGTATCGACCATGCAGGCGAAAGCTGTGCTGCAGTTAGCCAAGGATGATCTTGCCTATTACGATCACGTGCTCGAGATCAGCAGGACTCGATTTCAAGCGGGCGACATTGCGCAAATCGATCTCGACCGGTTGGAACTGCAGCGCGTGCAGTACGAAGCGGACGAGCAGACGGCGGAGGTCAATCTGCGCACCGCGAAGATCCAACTGCTCACGTTGCTGAACGATCGAAGTCCGATTGAACAATTCGATGTGGTCGGGCCATTCGATTTCAACGACCAGCTGATGTCCCGGGATGAGTTTCGAAAGATCGCTCTGGATACGCGTCCGGATCTGAAGGCGGCCGTGGAAGCTGTCGATAAATCGAAGACCGATCACCAACTGGCGGTTTCGAACGGCTCGACTGATCCGACGTTCAGCGTCTGGTACACACACAACTCTTCTACCAACAACCCATTTGCCCTAAACACTGTCGGCGCGAGTGTGAGCGTTCCATTGCGCGTCTTTGATCGCAATCAGGGAGAGAAACTGCGCACGCAACTCGACATCACGCGCAATGAGAGATTGCGCGACGCCGCCGAAGCCGGAGTGCTCAGCGACGTCGATTCCGGTTACGCCACGCTGGCCAGCAGTCTGACTCTGCTGCGGCCGTATAAGGCTAAGTATTTGCAGCAGTCGGTGCGGGTGCGAGACACGATCTTCTTTTCTTATCAAAGCGGCGGGGCTTCGCTGCTGGATTTTCTGAATGCGCAGTCGGAGTACCGCAGCGTGCAGTTGAACTATGTGAACCTGGTCGGTTCGTACTTGACGGCCGCGGCCCAGTTGAATCAGGCCGTGGGCCGGGAGGTGATCCCGTGAAAACCAAATTTCTTGGCCTGATTCCGGGGGCCATTGTTTGTCTGTCCTTGACCTTATTGCTGCCTGGGTGCGGCGAAACTAAGGCAGACCCGAAGGCCGAAGCACCGCCTCCGGCAACCGTTGCGGCCGATCTGGATGCCAACAACTTCAAGGTGGACCATCCGGAACAATTTCCGCTGGTGCCGGCGGTTGAGTACAAAGCTGCGCCTGCCCTGAATGTTACCGGCGTAGTGCAGCCTGATATAGCGCGGGCCGTGCCAGTGATTTCGCTGGCTTCAGGACGGGTTGTGGAGATAAAGGCCAGGCTTGGCGATGTGGTGCAGAAAGGCCAATTGTTGCTGAAGGTCCAGAGCAACGATGTCTCCGGAGCCTACCAAGTTTATCGGAAGGCCGTGAACGACGAGCGCTTGGCCCGTATCCAGCTCGAACGGGCGCAGACTCTTTTCGAAAAGGGTGCGATTGCCAAGAGCGCTCTCGAACAGGCGGAGGACACCGAGCAGGATGCCAAAGCAGATCTGGACGCCGCGACTGAGCAATTGCGCCTTCTCGGCATCGACAAGGATCACCCTTCGGGCATCGTTGACATCGTTGCGCCTATCTCGGGGATCATTACCGACCAGCAGGTCACGAACGCGAGCGGTGTCCAGGGGTTGGGCTCGCCGAACCCTTTTACTATTTCTGACCTTTCTTATGTCTGGATTGTCTGCGATGTTTATGAAAATGATCTAGACGCCGCGCGCGTCGGCGATTTCGCGGATATTCACCTGAACGCTTATCCCGACAAGGTCTTGAAAGGCCGGATCGACAACATCCTGCCGGTTCTCGATCCCAACATTCGCACCGCGAAGGTTCGACTCGAAGTCCCCAACCCCGGACTGATGCGCGTGGGCATGTTCGTTACCGCGACTTTTTATGGGAAGCAAGCGGAGACGCGGGCGGCGGTTCCCGCGGCCGCAATTCTGCACTTGCATGACCGTGAGTGGGTTTACGCGCCGATAGGCGCGGGGCATTTCAAGCGCCTGGAAGTCGTCACGGGAAACATGCTTCCCGGCAACATGCAGGAGGTTGTTTCCGGTATCAAACCCGGAGATCAAGTGGTTTCGAATGCTCTGGTATTGCAAAACACGGTGGAGCAATAGATGATTCGCCGAGTCGTTGATTTTGCTCTCAACAATCGCTGGATGGTGCTGGCGATCGCACTCGTCTTGTTCGGTTGGGGTCTCATTTCCTTCCGCAATCTTCCCATAGAGGCTTATCCCGATGTCGCGGACAACTACGTTGAGGTCATCACCCAATGGCCTGGGATCTCGGCGGAGCAAATCGAACAGCAGGTAACGATTCCGCTCGAAATCGTGATGAACGGCATTCCCCATGCTGTGCATCTGCGTTCGTTCTCGCTCTTTGGACTGTCCGACCTGAAGTTGATTTTCGACGACGAATCGGACAACGACTGGAACCGGGAGAGGGTTCTCGAACGGTTGAGCCAGGTCACTTTGCCGCCGGGAGTCGTGCCGCAAATGGGCACAGATTGGAGCCCGGTCGGCCAGATCTTCTTCTTCACCCTGCGCAGCACCAATCCAGCGTATGACCCGATGGAACTGAAGTCTCTGGAAGACTGGGTCGTCGAGAAAAATTTCAAAGCGGTGCCAGACGTTGTCGACGTCTCCAGCTTCGGCGGTCCCACGCGCGAATACCAGGTACGCGTGGACCCGAACAAGCTGGTCGCTTATGGCCTGAATCTCGCCCAGGTGGAGCAGCAACTCACGAACAATAACGCGAATGCCGGCGGAAGCTTCATCCAGGAGGGATTGCAGCAGATCAACGTGCGCTCCGTCGGCTTGGTCGATCGTGCGCAGGACATCGAACAGACGGTCATCACGGCCAAGAATGGCACGCCGCTCCGGGTGAAAGACATTGCGATCGTTTCGCAAGGTCCAAAGATTCGACTGGGCCAATTTGCCAAAGCGATTCACCGCGAGGACGGAAAGATCATTGATAACGATGACGTAGTGTCAGGCATTGTGCTGTTGCGGAAAGGCGCGGCGGCAGATACGGCGCTGCAGGGCATCCATAAGAAAGTAGCGGAACTGAACGACCACATTTTGCCGCCTGGCGTGAAGATTGTTCCGTTCATCGATCGCAGCGATCTGGTTCACTTCACCAGCCACACGGTGCTGCACAACCTCACAGAAGGAATGATTTTGGTATCGATCATTCTGTTCTTATTTCTTGGCAACATCAGAGGAGCCCTGATTGTCGCGGGGACGATTCCGTTTGCGCTGTTGTTTGCCTCGATTTGCCTGGATTTGAGACATATTCCCGCGAACCTTTTGTCTCTGGGTGCGTTGGATTTTGGCATGGTTGTCGACGGTGCGGTGGTGATGATTGAAAACATCGTGCGCCACCTGGGGCACAAGAATGGGGACGTCAAGACTCCAAACGAAAAAATCAGCGAAGCCTCGCATGAAGTCCAGCGTCCAGTGTTCTATGCCATTGCCATCATCATTACCGCTTATTTGCCGATCTTCACGCTGCAGCGCGTGGAGGGTCGGCTGTTTCATCCCATGGCCTGGACCGTGGCGTTTGCGCTGCTCGGGGCGTTGCTGTTCTCGATTTTGATCGCGCCCGTGCTGGCCAGTTTCGCCTTCGCGAAAGGAGCGAAGGAATGGCGCAATCCGGCGATGGAGTTCTCGGTCAGGCACTACCGCAGCGCGGTTCGGTGGGCCATTCGCCGACGTGGACTGGTGTTGGGTGTGGGCGTGGTCGGCTTTTTCTTTACACTTTTCCTCGCGTTCAGCGGCGTCATCGGTTCCGAATTCCTGCCCCACCTGGATGAAGGCGCGCTCTGGGTGCGAGGAACGCTTGCGCCCAGCGCGGGGCCGGACGAAGGTATCCGCGTTTCCAATCAGGCGCGGATCATTCTTTGTTCCTTCCCCGAAGTCCCGCAATGCACCAGTCAAACCGGACGGCCGGATGACGGCACGGATACCACCAGCTTTTTCAATACCGAGTACTTCGTCGATCTCAAGCCGAAGGAGGAATGGCGTCCTGTCTTTCACCAGAACAAAGACGAATTGATCGCGGCCATGAATCGAGAACTCAACAACAAGATTCCAGGCGTTGTCTGGGGCTTTTCTCAACCCATCGAAGACAACATGGAAGAGGCGGTCAGTGGAGTGAAAGGCGAGTTGGCCATTAAGGTCTACGGCGATACCTTGAAGACGCTGGAAGAAAAGAGCGCTCAAATCGCCAGCATCATGGGAACGGTTAAGGGGGTCGAAGACCTGGGAGTCTTTCACGTGCTGGGCCAGCCCAATCTGAATGTGACGGTCGACCGCGAGGCAGCCGCTCGTTACCAGATCAACGTCGCGGACGTGCAGGACGCGATTCAGACGGCAGTGGGAGGGAACGCGCTCACCCAGGTCCTCAAAGGCGAGGCACGATACGATTTGGTGATGCGGTATCTCCCGCAATATCGGGATACCAGGGAAGCGATTGAGAAGATTCGACTGCTATCCCCGTCAGGAGAGCGCGTGTCGTTGGCGCAGCTCTGCAAGATTAGCGAGGCCGACGGCGGCTCCGAAATCTATCGCGAAGGCAATCAGCGCTATGTCGCCATCAAGTATAGCGTCCGGGGCCGTGACCTGGGCGGCGCGGTCGAAGAGGCGATCAAGAAGGTCAACGAGCAGGTCAAACTGCCACCCGGATATCACATCGATTGGGCGGGAGAATACGAAAGCCAGAAGCGGGCGGACGAGCGGTTGCTCATCGTGCTCCCCATCACCATCCTCGTGATCTTCGTGATTCTTTACACGATGTTCAAGTCTTTCAAATGGGCTTTGTTGATCCTAGCCAATGTGGCGATGGCCCGCTTTGGCGGCCTTTTGGCCCTTCTGATCACCGGCACCAATTTCAGCGTGTCCTCGGGCGTGGGTTTCCTGGCGCTGTTCGGCGTGTCCGTGCAAACCGGAGTTATCATGCTGGAGTACATCAACCAACTCCGAGCCCGCCGGTTTTCGATAGAAGACGCCGCAGTGGAAGGGGCCGTGCTGAGATTGCGGCCCATCATGATGACGATGCTGGTCGCAACTTTGGGATTGTTGCCGGCCGCTCTCTCGCACGCCATTGGTTCCGACTCGCAGCGACCCTTTGCCATCGTGATCGTGGGCGGATTGATTGCGGACCTGGTGATGAGCATCTTTCTGCTGCCCACGTTGTATGTGTGGGTGGCGCGCGAACGCGATAGGCTTCCTTTGGCCGAAGAAGGGTTCGAGGTGGGTGAGCACGTAGACTGAGCAAACGGAGACGGTGAGCAAGAGAATACGCGGCCTTAGCGATTCGTCATTGGCGAATTAACCGCCATGTTTTCGGAGTTTGTATGAAGTTGCTGATTGCGGTTTTGCTGATCCTGCTGTGGTTGTTTTTCCCGGTGAAACACACAGCCAGGTGGTGGCGCCGTTTGCAGGCAAAACGGGAAGCCGCTAACTACTCGAGAACGCTTCTCAAATAAAGCTCTCGCTTTTAGACGGACTTCGTCGTTCTGGAGTCAACGGCTTCGGGGCATGCGTCCCAGTGGATTCTTTTCCGGTTTTCCTGTGGTTTCCACAAAGAACTTCCGTCCTCCACAGCTTGTGCACAAGCGAGCATCGATTTTCCGTTGCAGCGGTTTTGCTCTTGGAGCACAGTACCGCCAGTGCAGAAGTGAGATGTCTTGGTAGCGCTGTTGGATTGCGGCAGAGTCGGCGTTTCCGGCGGTTCTCGAGGGTGAACTGCCGGTGGGTTTCCTGAACCCGCCCATGGCGGTTTGGGAAACTTGGGCGTTGCGGCCTCCTCGGAAAGTCCTCCTCAGTGGAAGGACTGAGCCGCCGACTCGAGCGATCACTGCGGGTAGGGTCTGCGGACTCACGTCTCAGGCCTATGATTCGCGGGGTGCGTGGAGAAACGGGCATTCGCCTTCGAATGCGGTTTCAAAATGCGCGCCTCGCTGCTTTGGGCAGCGAGCCGGCGAAGCTGGACATCCACGAGCAATGCGGCCCGGGTGGCTGGCCTGGGCCGCATTTATTTTTGTGGCGGAGAAGAAACCCGTGTGTTTCGGGCATCAGCTTAACGATTGATCTTCGCTTTTATTTCACCTATACTCCGACTAAATGGAACGGTACTGGGCAATCCAACTTTGGCCGCGCAACTGGGCAGCCGAAAAAATTAGATTTGTTCTTCGTTTTCCGAAGACCCTACTTCACATTCACAGCGCGTTCGTGAGTAATATGCTCTCGCGCTCCTAAACAATTCGGCCCAGCAAGCAGGAAACTTTGGCAACTGCTGATTACAGTCCCGCGCACACTCTGCCGGCGAGCGTTGAAGCCGAACGCTCCATTCTCGGCGCGATCCTGCTGGACAATCTGGCCTACAACGAAGCTGCCGAGCACTTAAAGCCGGAGGACTTTTCTCTCGATTCGCACCGTCGAGTGTTCACTCGGATGGTGGACCTGGCCGAATCTTCCCGGCCGATCGACATGATTACCCTTGTCGAAGAACTGGATCGGCGCAAGGAACTGGAGGCGATTGGCGACGTCGGCTACATTTCCGGATTGGTCGACGGCGTTCCCGACCGGCCGAGCATTGAGCACTACATTAAGATCGTCCGCGACAAGGCGCTGCTGCGCGGACTGATTCACGCCGCCAACGCCGCTATTGCCCGCGCCTCGGATCAAGGCGATCCCGCCGAAGAAATCCTGAATGACGCAGAAGCCGCCCTCTTTCAACTTTCCGAAAAGCGGATTGGCCGCGGGTTCATGGGCGTGCAGGAGATCGTCAAAGAATCTTTCGGTTCGGTTGACGCCTTGCTGCAGCGCGGCCAGCGCATCACCGGTCTGGCTACGCACTATACCGATCTGGACGAGATGACTAGCGGCTTCCAGCGTTCGGACCTGATCATCATCGCCGCCCGACCCTCAATGGGGAAGACTGCCTTCGCCATGAACATCGCCGAGAACGCGTCGATCGAGGACCAGAAGGTTGTCGGCATGTTCTCGCTGGAAATGTCGCGCGAGGCTTTGCTATTGCGCCTCTTGTGTTCGCGAGCTCGGGTGGACTCGCACAAAATGCGTACCGGTTCGCTCTGGCGCGACGACATGACCAAAGTCGTGAATGCCATGGAGCAACTAGCGCACGCCCCGATTTTCATCGACGACACGCCCGGCATCGCGTTGAGTGAAATGCGAGCCAAGGCGCGTCGCTTACAACAATCACAAGGGAAGCTTGACTTGTTGATCGTGGACTATTTGCAACTGATGTCGGGCGGCGGACGCCGCTATGAAAACCGCACCCAGGAAGTTTCCGCAATTTCGCGTGGCCTGAAAGCTCTGGCTAAGGAGTTGAGCGTGCCTGTAGTTGCGCTCTCTCAGTTGAGCCGTGCTCCCGAAAGCCGGGGTGGTGACCATCGTCCGCAGCTATCCGACCTGCGCGAATCGGGATCGATCGAACAGGACGCCGATGTCGTGGCCTTCATCTTCCGCGAGGAGGTTTACAAGCAGGATGATCCCGATCTGCAGGGCAAAGCGGAACTCATTATCGCCAAACAGCGCAATGGGCCAACCGGCCGGGTGAACCTGGCATTCCTGAAGAATTCGACCCGCTTCGAATCGATGCTTGCGGACGGAATGGCGCCGCCGGAATAGCGTGGTTTTGTGTCACGTGAAGTGACATTTTGGCTGTGCAAAAGACTGTGGAAGCATGTATAACTCCATCTTTCAGCTCGGCGGGCGTTCTCATCACAAGCTTTGGTGCGACTGTCACTACGCCTGCAAGTGATTACGGCATATAGCGTTATCGGATTTTTGGGGTGTTCGGATTGGCGAGTTGGGCACTGACTGAAGATTTCAAGCAACCTTCGAGATTTGCACATTCCGCAGTTTCGAGTGCAACCGCAGATGAACGAACGGCCAAAACGCGCGGTGTGCGTCTACTTACCGGGCGGAACTGCAGGCGTGCCCGGCGCAGGCTCTGGTGGGGTTGCGCTTTCAAGCCACGCTGTGTACCAAAGATTCAACAGCATCTGAGAGCCAGCTGCCAGCCTGTGGGTCGTGAAGTCAAAGGCTTCGGGGGAACCTTTGCCAGCGAAGCCACCGGCCTTCTCGATTCGATAAACATTTTCAACCTGCCGATTCGACTCTCTGAGGTATTCGACGTAATCGACAAACGGGTCGGCCAAACGCTCGGGAGCCTGCACCAGCCTGGCAAAGTCTTTGGCCGTTATGTTCTGTGCCACATAGGCACTCTCGAAGGCGGCATGAATTCCATGCTCGGTGGTGTAGCCTTTCGGGTTCGGTCCCACCCACCCGTTGTACTGAATCGTAGTGTGCAGCGGTTGGGAGCCATCTGCCACATAGTGGCCGAGCCAGCCGGCGTAGAACACAAGGGCGCGCTCCACAGAAGCGGTTGGCTGATGCTGTTCACGCCGATGCCGATATTCTCTGAAAGCCGCCTTTAACCGGCCGAAGACTTCCATCGTGATGTACGGCTGAAGGCCCACGTGCTCGGGAAGGTAATCGTCGAGATGATCAGTTGTCGCTGCTCGCTTCTCGTAAAGTTTGCGGTAAAACTCATACCGGCCTCGGGGAAGCGGCTTGAGCCACTCAACCCGCTCCAGATCGATATAGTGGTCGGGCTCCTGCGCATTCTTGAGTGAGTACTCGGATGGACTTCGCCAGCGGTCTGGTTCAGGACCGAGGTAGGTGAGTTCCGCGACTGCATGCCGAAGGAAGCGAGGCATTTCCGCGGGGATTCTTTCGGCGGCAACGCGATTTACGTATTCGTGGCCTTCGTTGCCCCATCCAAAAACATTTGCGCTCTGGAACCAGAGCAGAGCGATGAGCGCGGTGCTGATCAGCTTGCTTCTCAAAGTCGGTCCGCTCCAATCGGGCTCAGATCGATACAACCGGATTTGCCTTAGCCTTCCGTCAGCCTTAGAACTCCAGATGCAGCGCCATCTGAATGAAGCGTGGGCTACCAACCGTGTGCTGCAGTATCCCCAGGTTCCCGGATGGCGGGCAGGTATAAGCACCCGTGCTCGGAACACACGCCGGGAACCCGGAAAATCCATAAATCGGTGGGTTGGAGAAGAACGGATTAAACTCGACATCGTTGCTGGGAATGTCGAAACTCGGATGGTTGAAGATGTTGAACGCGGTTACGTCATAGCGCAGGGAGAATCGTTCCTTGATCTTAAAATTCTTGAACATTCCGAAATCGAAGCGTTCCTGGAACGGAGCACGAAAAATATTGCGACCGCCGGTGGTATACCCGGTTTCATAGTTGTCGCACCCGCCGGCATCGCACGGCGGCACGCCATTAGTTCCAGGAGCGAACGGCGCAGGGATGCCGAATGCGGCGGCGTTCAATACTGGCTTGTTCCCGTTCACGCCAGTCGTGCCCTGAAGTATGGGATTGCTCGCCGTAGCCCCAACCCCTCCAACCGGGACGATCGGATTAGTTATGGCGTCCTGGCCTCCGCCCCAGTAGATGCTGGCGGCGCCTCCGCTGAAATCGATCACGCTATAGGGCTGGCCACTTTGCAGAACGGTTACGCCGTTGAAGCCCCACCCGTTGGCAATCTGCTTCACCCATGCATTCCCATTCGCGATCGTGGGCAGCTCATAGTGGTAGCTAACGGTGAAGACGTGAGTTCGGTCGTAGTCCGAGTTGCCGTAAGAAGTTTCGGGATTGTTGGGGTCGTTGCCATTGTAGAAAAGCCCCAGGCCGCTCTGTTCATCGAGAGTGTGCGAATACGTGTAGGAACCGGTTACCTGAAGGCCGTGGCTGAAGCGCTTGTCCACGTGGACTTGCAAGGCGTCGTAGTTGGAGATGCCAATGGTACGATTGAAATCCGAATTTGGATCGTACCCCAGGAAAGGCGCGCGCAGAGCTGCGTTGCCCGTGGGGAAGCCGTCGACCAAAGCGAAGACGTTCTCACTATTGCTGACGTTGTAGCCGTAAGAATAGATCTGTTCGTTCGGCCCACCCGCGAGAACCGGATGCTGGGGCGTGGCGATCTGAGCCTGGTTGAACGGAACTGGAATGGTGTCGTGTACGCCGTGATTGCCCACATAGCCCAGAGTGAACACCAGTGAGTTTTTCGGTTGCCACTGCAGGTCAAGAGTCCAGTTCTCGGAATAAGGAAGCGTGTTTCTGGGATCGTAGCCGCCAAAGAAGAATGGGCCACATCCGGTTTGGTTGGTCGCCTGGCAGAAGTTCGTGGTGTTGTTGATGAGCTGCGTTGCATTCGGAATGAGCTCCTGAACCGAAGACAGATTCGCCGGTGGAGGCGGCGGAGGCGCGGTTCCGAACGGCGTAGCAAGTGTTGCACCCTTGACGGGGTAGAACGGTGTAACAAAAGGCTGTTCGACGGTCACGCCGAATGGGCCGCTGATCCCGCCACCTGCCGGCGGAGAAAGTTCCGCGAAGTACTCCCCGCGGTCGTAATACATCCCGAATCCGCCCCGGACAACCACATTCATAGATGGGCTGTAGGCAAACCCAATCCGGGGAGCAAAACCCCACTGTCGGCCGGTCAGCGTCGAGGCGCTCACACCTCTGGTGCCGAACGTGGGATTGTTCCCGGCTACGACCAAACCGATGTTATTTATCGTGTCGGTGGCCACGTTGTAGGAGTAATCCTGCGGGTAGAAGTTCGTGAGCATTCCGTTCTTTTCAGAGAGCGGACCATCCCAATCCCAGCGCAGACCGATATCCAAAGTCAAATTCGAGGCCACGCGGATATCGTCCTGCACATAAGCACCGGCCTGCTTGGTGCGATAGTAGCGGTTGCTGGCGCCATTCAGGAGTTGCGATACATCCTGCCCGCTGCAGGTGACCGTGTTCGGTCCACAAATCTGGCCTTGCAGAAAACCGGGGAAATCGGCGAAGGTGACTCGCGCCACCTGGTTCTCTTTGTTGATTACATTCAACTGCGTGTAGTCGAAGTTGAATCCAGTCGAGATCGATTGCTTTCCCCGGACCCACTTGAGGTTGCTGGCCCCTTCAAAATTGTTTTGAAAGATGCCGGCATTGGCGAAGTTATTCGTGGGACCAATGGACAGAGAATCAATCGCGTTGGGATTGTTGTCCGCGTTGCGGATGTTCATCTGCGGGAAGAGACCAATCCCCAGCAGATTCATTCCCACGGCTGACGGTCCTATGAATTGGCTGGTGCTCGAGTATGCCTTCTCGCGAATGAAACCGAAGCGCTGCTCCCAGGACAAATTGGGCGTCAGAGCGGTTGTGTTGTCGATGGAAACTGTCTGGCTTCCCGCCTGCATGGTCTGCGGGAATCCTAGAAGTTCGCTCTCGGCGAAGGGAGTAACATTCGGATCCCGCTGATAATAGTATTTCGACGATAAACGATCCTTAGCGCTGAAGTTGTAATCCAGATTGCCGTTTACCTGATCGGCGGCGAACCTGGAGCCCGGCCCTTGGACTACGGTATCAGCGTTCTGAGTCTGCAGAGTAGCTAGCTGGCTGCCGGTAGCGGCGTTCGGTACCCAGAAACTTCCGTCCGGCGCCTTCATCTGCATAATGGCGAGCGCCTGGGGTGTGATTTGGCTCGCGGTAATAGGCGGCGGATTTCCGTTTTGTCCGTTCAGATCGAAATCCGTGTTTGCCAGATTAGCCAGCGTGGCGGCGCTCCGATCGTTGGTCAAGCCGGGTGGAACAGCTACCAGGGAAGTCGCCAACAACTGATCCGTCACCCGCTGTCCCTGATACGAGCCGAAGAAGAAAAGCTTGTCCTTCTTGATGGGTCCGCCCACGTAAGCACCGAAAACATCGCGGTGCATCGACGGCCGACTCAACTGGTTGTGATCAAAGAACCACTGATTGGCGTTCCAACCCGTTTGCTGATGAGTTTCGTAGGCACCGCCGTGAAGATCGTTCGTCCCTGACTTGGTCGTGACCGCGATCTGTGCCCCGCTGTTGGCTCCTTGCGACGCATCGTACATGGAAGAATTAACGTGCATTTCCTGGATGGTTTCCGGCGGCGGGCTGGGCAGGGCCTGGCCGATAGCGCCGTAAACCGAGGTGCTGGTCACGATCTCGCCACTGGGATTGTTGCCATTTCCGTTTTGCCCGATGTTTACAGCCACGCGACTTGACGTAACCTGGCTGGTGGATTTGCCATTGAAAATGTTGTTCGCCAAGATCCCATTGACCGAGAAACTATTGCTGGTGTCGCGCTGTCCGTTGGCCCAGATGGCCTGATTGCCCAAGCCTGCATTTGTGCCGGCGGTGTTCAGAAAGTCGGCGCTGACACCGGGACTCAGAATGGCAGCCTGAGTAAAACTGCCCGTCCCCAGCGGTATTTCCGCGATTTGCTTGTCGTCAAGCGTGTAGCCGGTCGTGCTGTCGGTCACGTTGAGCAGCGGTGTAGCCGCGACGGTAACCGTAGTTGCGACGGCGCCCGGCTGAAGCTTGGCGTTGACCGTCGCCGTTCGATCGCCCTGTACGAGAATCTTGTTGTAGATGGCGGTCTTAAAACCATCCCGGGTAAAAGTGACTTCGTAGGTCCCAATAGGAAGATCGGAGAAGCTGAACGAACCGTCGTTTTTCGATTCCGCAGCCACTTCGAGATTGGTGGCCAAATTGCGAATCTTGACCGCAGCTTTCTGTACCACGGCGCCGCTAACGTCCGTCACCGTGCCGTTCAGCGATCCCAGCGTCTGTTGCCCAAATGCCAGGTGAGGCAGAAAGGTGAAACTCAAGAGTGCGGCCAGGAGCGGAGCTAGAAGCTTTGAAGGACAAAGGGCTAGCGACAGGCGACGAGGGTTCATTGGGGGAAAGCCTCCTGTAACGGGAAAGTGGCTTTTATAGCACAGCAATGTAACATTCCCGTTAGAATTTGTTATGGGTGTCCTGTGGAAAACTGGACAGGAAGACTTGAGACGAAGGACGCCCTCAGGCCTGATCCGGTGATGTACGCGGGCGTATTCTGAGGGGTTGGCCATGATCTCTAAACGGAAACTGATCGCGCTTTCGGTTCTCGCGCTGGTCGGCCTTGCTGTCTTCGTACCTGCGATTCTGCAGCGTTTGCTTACGGTCTATCCCACGTCCGAAACGGAGAGCGCGTTCCTGAAAAACTACACCCCCGAGCCGGCCGTCGATCAGTTCCACGTGAAAGAGAGCTATGGACAATGGGGTAGCACCGTGACCGCCGGAGCGGGAAGGGAATTCGCCAGCCATCAGCACAGCTTCTCTGGCCAGATTGCGATCGACCCCAAGGACTGGGTGTCCCTGATGTCCTCTGTGAGCGATGACCTGTCGGCCCAACTCTCCCGCTACGGCGCCCAGATTCTCGATCAGAGCGGCGATGCGCGCGACGGCTTTTGCGTGAACTACAGAGTGGGCAAGACCCTCGGACAGGTTGTGATCTCGCCTCTAAGGGTGGAAAAGGTCCAATCCGGATTCAGCGGCAAACTGCAGGTATCCCTCGATGTTTCAGTCGAGGAAAAATGGTTCCGCAAGGAGCCGGGTTTGATCATGGTCAGGGTCGCCGACCGCGCGCGTTAGAGAGCGGAGAATGAGAACCGAGAAAAGACGCAAAATAAAGAATGGCCCAGACCCAAATCGCTGACCCGGGCAACAATGGCGGAGGGAGAGGGATTCGAACCCCCGGTACCCTTTCGGGTACAACGGTTTTCAAGACCGCCCGTTTCAACCGCTCACGCATCCCTCCGGCCCGATCTTTATTAGTTTACATCGCCGCTTGGACCGGTTCCGAAAGGTTTATCCTTAACGTACCGGAGGTAAGCTAGCTCGGAATTGCGAAACTGCGGGGTGGCTTATTGAGAAGAATCATGAAATCCGATCATTTTCTGCGGGCCGTTCTCTTTGTCGTTTTACTGACCCAACTGGGTGCGCACGCGCAAACCCAGGGCGCCGACGGATCTGCCGATGACGCCAACAAATCCTGGACGTCCACGACCCAGCAGCAACTGCCCGGCAATTTGAATCCGATCAGGACATCTGAAACTCATACCGAGTCTGCTGGGCGCGTTGTTGATAAGCAAAGCGTCGAACACATGGGAGTGGACGGCCGTTACGAGCCTTATCTGGATGTGCAAAAGGAAACCGTAAAAGTGAACGCCAACACGGTCCGCACAGTTGAGCGGAAATTCGCTCGTGATCCCGATGGCCGGCAAACGCTGGTTCAGGTTACCGAAGAAGAAAAACGCAGCTTGCCGGGAGGCGAAGTGAAGGTCGTGCGCACGACCTCCAATCCCGACGGCAACGGCGCTTTGCAGATCGCGCAACGCGAGGAGCAAGATACCCGGCAGATCAATCCTAACGTGCAGGAGACGAAGAGCACGCTGCTCACGCCCTCGCCGAATGGCGGTTTGACCGCGTCGATGCAGACCACTGACCGCGAAACGAAAACTGGTGAGCACAATGTTGAATTTCGCAAGTCCACTCTTTTGCCCGACTCTAACGGCAACTGGCAACTCAGCGAAGTCCGGGAGGGCACGATCAAGGACGATGGCAAAGATCGCACCAAAGATGAGCGGGTGCTGCGAACTGGCACCGACGGGAACTTGTCACTGGTTGAGCGGACGGTAAGCAAGGAATCGCAGAATGCCGCCGGCGACAAACGCAACACCGTGGAAACCTACTCCACCGATCTTCCGGGAACTCCGATTGACGGGACTTTGCGCCTGAACCAGCGGGTTACGACGATTCAGCGCAAGGACGGAAACGGCGCGCAATCTACCGAAAAGCAGGTGGAACAGCGAAACCCTGCGCAGCCGAGCGATAGCCCGCGGGTTACCGAGCAGGCCATCGACATTGTCCGACCTGGGCTCGGCGGTGTCACTCGTGAGACCCAGACGCTTCGATCGCTGGATTCCAACGGCAGCCTCGGGGTGGTATCAGTCGACACTCGAAAACAAAACAGCACACCCGCAGTCCAGGTTGACATTGCGCCGGCCAAGACCACTCAGCCCGCGCCCGCCCACTAATTGCAACCTATTTCGTGATCACGCCGCAGGCAATGCGATCGCCGGAGTTTCCCGACGGATCGGTCTTCATGTCGTCCTCTTTGGCATGAATGACCAAGGCAGTCCCGCCGTTACTGAAGAGCGAGTGGCTATTGGTTCCGTCTCCCAGGCCGACGTCGCTGTCAGTCAGCTTGAGCTTGGCTTTGCCTTTTGCGTCGACGGTGAAGTTCATCATATCGCCGGCATGGTGCCCGTTAGGATTCTCGAGGCCGTGCTTCTTTCCATCGGGATTGAAATGCGGTCCCGCGGACTTGAAATCCGGGCCATCGCACTTTGCGTTCTGATGAAAGTGGATGCCGTGTGTTCCCGGCGGCAGGTCATGCAGGTTAAGGTCAAGGCCCATGCCCACGCCCTTTGCGCCCATCCTGCTTTCCTTCAGAGTGATGGTCCCCACGCTCTTGCCTTGGGCATCTTTCATCTCAACCACAGTCTTGGCGGAACTGGAGAGCGAAAAGAAAATGATCGCGGACGATACCGCTGCAATGAACAATGTTTTGTATTTCATAGCCACAGATTATAACCAAGCTTTCGTCGCACCGGCTATTTCGCGCCGCCGATTTCACAACTGCTCCACAATCCTCTGTAATTTCCGAGCAATCCATTCGGGATCGCTTCCGGGTTTGAATTGAACTGGGACGCCGATCTTTACCTTCACGTGACCCGGCCGGGCAAATTTCTTTCCTGCCTGCTTCAGTTCGAACAGTCCGTCAATGCGCAGGGGCACGATAGGAATTTGCAGGTTGTTCGCCAGAAGGCCAACACCGGAGCGGAAGGGAAGCAGATTGCCATCGGTAGTGTGACGGCCTTCAGGAAAAACCAGCACGTTGTAGCCGCGATCCACAGATTCGCCGGCATAGGCAAAGCTCTCGCGGAATCCTGCCTCACGCGGCAAGGGAAAAAGATTGAGCAACGACACGCCCAGAGTCCACTTCACAAGGTCGTAGGTTCGTGCCACGACGCTTCGAGTTGCTGGCGGAGTGCGCAGGAGTTCGAGCGCTTCGCCGCCCGTGGCGATTGCCAGCTTGTGCCACAGACGAGTGGGAAGAGCGGTCAACACGAATCCCGGGTCGACGTCGCTGATGTGATTGCAGATCACCAGAACTGGCCCGGCCGTTTTGTGCAGATTTTGTCTGCCCTCGACGTGCGGCGATCCCAAGAAGAATACCGCGGGGCGCAAAAGCAAGTAATGAACGGCTACGCGCACCCAAGCGACCGGCCAGCGCTGTGCCCACCGCGGATAGTGGTAGGGCGTTCGCGGCGGACGCGAGCCTTGCAGCATGCGCTCGAGGTCACCAACCGTGTTCACGGCCGCGAAGCGCGTCTCGCTGAGATCGATCTGATAGCGGTCTTCGAGCGCGCTCAATAGTTCCACCCGGTCGAGCGAACTAAGGTTTAGCTCAGATTCGAGATTCGCATTGGGCGAGAGCCGAGCGGGCAAACGCCCTGTTACTCGCGCAATCAATTCTGCAAGGGGACTCGAAGAGATCTGGCTGGGAGATTGCTTTGCCAACTGTGCCTGCACCGACTGCTGAATAACATTCCGCAGCGGCTTCTGCGTAGAGGTGCGCGGGAAATCTTCCTCCGGCCATACGACCCAGTTGTGCAGGCGCTGATGCTCGGCCAGAGATTCGTTCGCTCGTTTCACAATGGCTTCGGGATCGAGGTCAGGGTCCCGCAGAATGATCGCCGCGCAGGGTTCTGCATTTCCGTTGCGCGGAAGCGGGACCACCACGACATCTTTCACCTCCGGCTGGAGCCGGAGAGCACCTTCCAGATCATCGGGATAGACGTTCATTCCCGCAGGCGTGACGATGACGTCTTTCTTTCTTCCTTTGAAGTAGAGATTCCCTTCGGCATCGAGTTCGCCCACATCGCCGGTACCGCACCAGCCGTCTGCGCCGGCGAGTGGGAGCAGATCTTTTCCGTTCCAGTAGCCGGCGGCGACTCCACCTCCGCGTACCAGAATTTCTTTATCGGGAGCCAGTTTGATCTCACGTCCAGCGAGAACTTTTCCAATCGAACCTTTGCCCAGCCGAAAAGGATGGTTCACGCTAATAAGCGACGTAGTTTCAGTGAGGCCGTAGCCTTGAATGGCGGCGTACCCGAGGCGTCCCCAGAATTCTTCGGTGTTGCGATCAAGCGCGGCGCCGCCTGAGATGAACGCCCAGAACTTCCATCCGAACTGACGATGGATGCGGCGGAAAACCCACCAGCGGTGCAGAAAGTGTTTGCCTTCGGCGGTTCGAAAGGTCTGCCGGAATGGTTCGCGATGGCCCTCGTCGTCGAGATCGCGCTCGATTTTCTCTTTGAGCGATTGCAGCATGCGCGGCACCGCGACCAGCACCGAAACGCGCTCGCGATGAATGGTTCCGATCACATCGGCGGGCTTGAATGTGTCCTGGAAGATCACCGTTCCGCCCATCAGTTGCGGCAGAAAAATCCCGAGAAATTGCCCGAAGACATGGCTGAGCGGCAACAGATTCAAGAAGCGAACGGGATGCACCCAGCGTTCGTACTTGAGATATTTCCGAATCTCCAATTCCAGGGGCGCGATATTGGCAAGAACATTGCCATGGGAAATCACAACTCCCTTGGGCTCGGCGGTGGTGCCGGAGGTGAAGACGATCTCAAGAGTGTCCGCAGGTTCGAGTTCGACGGATTGGTAGGCCGACGGCGAGTGCTCTGCCAATGTGTTCGCCAAATCCTCTAGGGCAAGCGTTGGAATCGACTGCCGCACGTGTTCTCGCGAGCACACTACCAACTTGGCTCCGACCTGCTGATGCACGCGCCACGCAAAATCCGGCGTGGCTACGTCGTCCATGGGGACGACCACGACGCCGCGCAAAACGCATCCGAGAAATACTGCGACCCACTCGGCCGAGTTCGGCCCCCAGATCAGAACACGATCGCCCTTGGTGATCCCGCGAGCATCCAATTCGCGCGCAAACTGAAATGCAGTGTCGGCGACTTGCCGATACGACCAGCGCACAGTGCGATATCCCTGGCGCTGCACGTACGCAGTCTCCTTGCTCCCTCGCAGAAAATGTTCGAGGTAGCCGACAATTGAGCAAGGTTCCACATATCCGATATTAGCGCTTTGCGGGCTTGAGCTTCTTAGTTAGAGCAGAGGACGATGTTTCCAGCGGGTAACTATTCGCGTCCCACGCCGAGGGCGTCGGCCACGCGATTGATGTAGTTGAACCAGGACGCGATCAGCGTGATCTGCAGGATTGCTTTATCGTCGAATCCAACTGTGCGCAGGCACTCGTGGTCATCTTTCCGGATTTTGGTCGCGTCCCTGGTAAGTTTCACTACGTAGTCCAGCATCGCGCGCTCTTGCGCGGTTATAGGAGCAGTGGTGTAGTCCTGCTTTAGTGCTTCGACGAGAGGTTCATCCAACGTTACGCGACGCAGAAACTCTGCGTGAGAGTCGATTCAATAAACGCACCGGTTGGTGACGGATACCATGGTCGTGATCATTTCGTGTTGGCGGCGGCCGAGCGGCAAATCTGGTGACATGAGAACGCCAAAGGTCGCGAAGGCGTGGTAGAGGGCATCGGGGATGAGGCTGTGGGAAGCGACAATCTGAGAACCGCCGCCCTCGACCGGATGCACCGGCATCGCGTATTCCTTGGGATAGAGCAGTTTCTGGTCTTCCATGGCCTTGCGCAGCTGCGCATTAGCATCGGTGAGAGGGACGGTACGAATCCAGGTCATAAGAAACTTGCCTTCAATCGCCAGTTTTGCCGTACACTTCGTGGCCAGTAAGTATTTCTTGAGACACGACGTAAGGGCCGATACCCGAATTGTATTACGGTGGCTTGAACAACACAGTCACCCAAGCCTAGCCGAAACTTTAGCGCGAGGGCCGAGACACAATGCCGGTGCATGAAGAACTTCTCCGCGAATTTCAAGATTTCGCTCGAACCGCTCCTGCGGCCAAGTCCGTCATGGAGCACATTGCCCAGAGTCTTCACGAAAAAATGACGCGCTACAACTGGGTGGGATTTTATCTGGTCGATCCGGCGGACGCCGGCTTCCTGCTGGTCGGACCTTTCGTCGGCAGCTTTACGCCCAACGCTCGTATTCCGCTCAGCAAGGGACTCTGTGGCGCCGCAGCCAGCAGCGGGCAGATCGTAGTCGTGCATGATGTTTCCGCAGACCCACGGTATCTTGCAGGCTCACCCATGGTGAAGTGCGAAATTGTTGTGCCCATCTTCGTGAACAAGAAACTCGCCGGGGAGCTCGATGTCGAGAGCTATTTTGCCGGCACATTCACTGAAGCAGAGCAAGAGTTTGTTGCCGCCTGCGCAGCCCTCGTCGGAGACTTCTTAAGGAAACGATAGTCGGCCATGGTCGCACCATGGGGAGTTGCGTCTGGTTTGATTATCGGATAAAATGAACAAATGTTCAGGTTCATATTATGAAGACCCGCCTACTCCTCTGTGGTCTTGGAATCTGGCTCGGCGCCACCGTCGGTTTGCGGCTCGCGGGACAGCATCTGCTGCATCCTGGTAATTGGAAGGGAACGCTCATCCTCTTTGCGGTCAGTTTTCCCCTGATGGCTTGGTTAGTTCGGCGTCTGTGCAACCGGTTTCGGTTGCCGCCGGAGCAGTGGCCGGCGGGCGCGGTCTCGATCGCGCTACCGACGCTGTTGCTCGATCCATTTTCCAGTGCATTTTTTCCAATTGTGTTTCCGAACATCTCTCCTGAAGCGTCCGGGCTATTTGGAGGTTGGATGCTTTGGTGCTGTGCCGGCGCCCTGGTCGGAGGTATTATCCGTCCAGGAAAACGCTCGTGAATGTGCGTCCGAAGCTGCTAGCCGGTGAAGACCTTCCACCGGAGCCGCAGCAGAAGCGGAGTCTGGAGAAACGCGCGCGATTGAAAGCCGCCGGGCTTTCGCTGTTTGGCGAGAAAGGTTACGAGAGCACTTCGGTCGACGAGATCGCGCGGCGAGCGAAGCTCGCGGTGGGAAGTTTCTACCAGCACTTCCGCTCGAAGCGGCAGTTGTTGCTGGCGCTCATGGATGAGTTGTTGGAGAAGTTGAGCCAGCTTGAATTTCGGCCGGGGAATGCGTCCGATGTTCGGGCGGTTGTCCATGATTTGTTGTCGCGCGCTTTCTCTCACGATCTCCAGTACCTGGGAGCTTATCGTGCATGGCAGGAGGCCGCGCTTTCCGATCCGGGCCTGGCGCAAAAGCAACTGGAGATTCACGATTGGACGACTGGCCGAGTCACGACTGTGTTTCAGCTTCTGCAACGATTGCCTGGTGCGCGGCCCGGAGTGGACGTTCCTGGGCTGGCGCGGGTGATGGATAGCTTCTTCTGGAGCCTGCTCGCGCGGGCCGTGAGCATGCCCGCGTTGGAGTTGAATCAGTGGATCGATTCGGCTACGCACCTTATTTATCACGCGATGTTTATTGACCCTCCAAAGACAGAGAAGCGGCTGAAGCCGAGTTGATTCGAGCGTGCTTGCGATATGGCTGAAGCATATCCCGACACGAATCATGAGATTGTATGAAGTCTGAGACGTAGCGAGCTACGTCCCTACAGCTCGAGCGGAGTTTTATCCATCTAACACAAATGCCCGGCGGTTACCCGGTCGTACACTCCCTTTCGGTAACCCTTAGTAACCATACGATTCTGAGTACCCAGCCGTACAATTACCCTTGTCCTAAAGACCATCTCCTGACACCCGGCGCAATGCCGATGGAATGGTCAATTTGGCCACGGACTCTCGTGCGGGAGAGAATGCTTTCCGGCGAGAGACGAAACCGGAGTTGGAGTCCGCACTTTTATGGCGTTTGGTTTTGGCTTCAATAAGCAGAAGGTTCTCAGTGCTGCGGAGAAGTTTGTCCAACAGGGCAAATTGCCAAACGCGATCGCTGAGTACGAAAAAGTCCTCAAAGCCGACCCCAAGGATCTCACGGTGATGAACACCGTGGGCGACCTCTACTCGCGTCTCGGCAACAGCGAAAAAGCCGTGGAGTGTTTCAAAAGCGTGGGCGATGCTTACGCCTCGCAAGGCTTCACGGTCAAGGCGATTGCCATGTACAAGAAACTCAGCAAGCTGAAGTCGTCCCTGGAAGGGTCGCTCCGGCTGGCCGAGCTTTACACGCAGCAGGGTCTGTTCAATGACGCGCGGGCTCAGTACCTGCAAGTGGCGGAAGAATTCTTGCGTGAGGGGCAACTGGAGCAGGCGGTGCGAATCTTCCAGAAAACTCTGGAAATGGATCCCGAAAACGTCGCTATGCGGACGCGGTTGGCTGAAGTTTACGTCCGCTTAGGCAAAAAGACTGAGGCCTGGCAGATTTTCTCCGCGGCCGCCGAGACTTTGCGGGCCAAAGGTCAGCTGGGTCCAGCAGAAGAAATTCTGCAGCGCATGATGACCCTGGATCCAGGCAATGGTTATGCGTTGCTGATGCGCGGACGGAATGCATTCGATGCCGGGGATATGGCGGCTGCGGTTCAGAGTCTGGAGAAAGTTGCGGACCTGGATAGCCATCCCGACGGATTGCGAACTCTGCTGCAAGCCTATTTGCAGACCGGACGTTTGCCCGAGGCGGGCACGCTGGCGGCGAAGTTGTTCTCGGTTCACAATGACATCGGTGCTCTCCTGTCTTATGCGGACGCTTTGATCGCGGTCGGCCAGTTTGAGGACGCTCTGCATCTGTATCAGCAACACTCCGATCGGCTCCTGGCAGCGGACTCCGCGAAAATACTGGATAACCTGCATTCCCTCATCGGGCACGTGCGGGAAAATACAACCGCGCTGGAGATGCTGCTCGATCTGTTGACCAAGGCGGGAGACAACACCCATCTTACCGAGGTCTACGAACTGCTAGCCCACGCCTACGTGCAAGCGGGTGAACTGGAAAAAGCTCGCGACTACTATCTCAAGCTAACGCAACTTGAGCCTGAGAATCAGTTGCACGCCCGCAACTATCAGCAAGTGGCCGGCCGGCTTGGCACTCCCTCCGGTTCGCACCTGATCACTCCCGAAGAAGGCGCGGTTTTGGTCGACGAACTTGAGGCCACGGCGCCGTTTATCGATCAGCGCTACCCCGATGATGTAGCGCTCTTCGTTCGTGCGGCTTTGACCGATGCCGAGCTTTTCATTTCCTACAACATGCCGTCAAAGGCGCTCGGGCCATTGCTTTCCGCATTGCCCCAGGCGCCGCGCGACCTGCGCGTCAATCAGCGGCTTGCCGCGTTGCACACGCGAGCTGCACGATTTACCGAGGCTGCCGTTTGCTGCCGCACCTTGGAAAGCATCTACCACGACGCCGGATATCCCGATGAAGCAACTCGTTATGGAGAACTCGCGGCCAAGTATGAGGAACGCGGTTCCGCAGGCCCAGCGGAGCATGGACAGCCTGCGGTAATGCACGTGGAGCCGAAGGCGGTAGCGCCTGGGGCCCTGGTCGACGAGGCTATCCCTGAAGCTCCGATTGCGGCGGATGCGCCGGCCGATGTAGATGTAACAGAAGCGCCCGCTCCATCGACGACCCACTCGTTCCATGCTCCTGCAGTGGCGGATTCTACCTTGGATGCAGCGGAGCCGGCGGAGTTTGAAATCCAGTCTGCGGCAGCGCAAGAGAAGGAAATCGATCTCTCGGCAGAGTGGGAAGGTACTCTTTCGGACGAACCCGAACCAGCTTCCACGCCTCAACAGCATGCAGTCGAAGTTGCCGCACCCAGTCACCAGGAAAGTTCCACCGATCCCGAGGCGATCAAGGACGCGGTGGAAGAAGTTCGCTTCTACCTCTCGAATGGTATGCACGAGGAGGCTCGCGCAGCTTACAGCAAGCTGAAGCGAATGAAACCAGAGCCGTCGTTGTTGTCAGCTCTGCACGACGAGATCGAAGCTGCTTCCGCTAAGCCTCCGGTCGCAGCGGTCGAGGCGGTTGAGGAAATTTCCGCTGAAGACATCCCTGCGCCCGAGGAAGAAGTCGCATTAGTTCCCGAACCAAAATCCGGGGTGCTGGATGCGCTGGTCAGTGACCTGGAATCTTCGCTGGGAGATGGATTCCTGCCGGAAGCTGCGGCGCATGAAGTAGCCCCGGAACCGGAGCCCGAACCGCAGGCAACGGAACCGACCGCCGCCTCTGCCGCTGCACATCATCCTGTACGTCATCCTGAACCTCAGTCGGAGCCTCAGCCGGCTGGCAAGCTGAGCAGCTTCGTCTCGGACCTTGAAGCATCCCTCGGGGACAGTTTCCTGGCGGAAGCGCCCGTGGCGAAGGCCGAACCTCCAAGTAAGCAGCGCGTGATCCGCGATCCCGAGCCGGAACCCGAGGTAGCTTCGGCGAAGGCCCAGATGCCCATCCCGGTCAAGTCCGCGCCGGCGCAAGTTCCGGCTGCGATGGCAGCGGCGGCGGCAACCCAATCCGTTACGACCCAGGCCGTTCGAACACCGCCTGGGGCAGCGCAGGAGCCAGCGAGTGCTCCGCCCACTTTCACTTATCATCCTTCAACAGTTCGGACTTCCCCTACGCACGCACCGGGCGCGACACCACCGAAGTTCGACTCCGGCCCCGGCGTGGATCTTGCCGACATGTTCGGCGAGTTAAAGCACGAGCTTGAGGAAGATTCAAACGCTACCGACGAGGATCCGGAGACGCACTACAACCTTGGAGTCGCTTTCCGCGAAATGGGACTTTTGGACGAGGCCATCGGAGAGTTGCAGAAAGTGTGCCAGGCAGTAGATCGTGGTCATCCCTTTCCGCACATCATGCAGACGTATACGTGGCTGTCGCAGTGTTTCCTCGACAAGGGCATTCCGGAAGCCGCCATCCGCTGGTATGAACAGGCGCTGAAGTTGACCACAATCGACGCCGACACTCGCACCGCGCTGCACTACGAGCTGGCATCTTCTTACGAGATTGCGGGGGACAAAGCTTCAGCCCTGAGCCATTTCATGCAGGTGTATGGCAGCAATATCGATTACAGGGACGTGGCCGAGCGCATTAAGACCCTGAAGTCGTAGAATGTCGGAATGGGTTTTCACACTCTGACGCTGGGCCCGTGCATTTGCAAAACCAGGCCCGCAGTGCTCGGGCTTTTCGGGTGCTCGCGGTGACGGCGGATCCGAATACACCCCAGACAATTCCATCGGGATCGTTGGGGGCGAAGGTGCCTTCCTCAGACGGCGGCGATGCTTCTGCCACAGTCGTGCAAATACCTCCTCGACATCCCGAAGTTAGCCGCTACGCGGGATTAGAACTCTGGCTGCATCGGGCGACGGTGTTGATGTTCGGGTTGGTCTGCGCGGTGGTTGGCGTGCTGCTGGTGATTCTTCCCTGGCGGCCGGAATGGACCGACAACTATCTGCTAATGGCTTCCCCGGGATTGCGGACGTTCGTTGCCAACGGTTTTGTTCGCGGAATCTGCAGCGGGCTGGGTTTGCTGGACATCTGGATTGGATTCTCGGAAGCACTTCACTACCACGAGGAAAAACGCTCCTAAAACAAAAGCCTCCCAATCATTCCGCCTGGCATGGCGGTTACTAAAGCCCGACGGAATCATGGAAAGACGTGACTATGAATGACGGTGTGAAGCGTGCGCCGCTGGCGTACGAAAACGAAGCATTTCTGAACAGCCCGGACGGGCGCATCCTGCGCATCCTGTCCGAATATACCGAACCGATTTCCCGCTTTCGTCGCGAACAGATTCAGGACACGGTTGTGTTTTTCGGCTCGGCGCGATTTCACAGCCGCGCCGCCGCGAAGGACAAGCTGGCCGAATTCGAATCAAGCTGCTCGCAGCTTTCCGGCAGTCAGCTTGAGACCTCAAGGAAACGTGCGCTCGCGGCGGTGGACATGGCGCGTTACTACGAAGATGCGCGTCGCATGGCTTTTCTCTTGAGCCAGTGGTCCATTCAGATTCCGGCGCGCCGGCGGCGTTTCGTGGTCACGACTGGCGGAGGGCCCGGCATCATGGAAGCCGCGAATCTAGGTGCAGAGGAGGCGGGTGCGAAGACAATAGGCTTGAACATTGCCCTGCCGTTCGAGCAGAGCCCCAATCCCTACATTACTCCGTCGCTGAATTTCGAGTTTCATTACTTCTTCATGCGCAAGTTCTGGTTCGCCTACTTGTCCAAGGCATTGGTGATTTTCCCCGGCGGATTTGGGACGTTCGACGAACTTTTCGAAATTCTCACCCTGGCGCAGACGCAGAAACTGGCCAAGAAAATTCTCGTCGTCATTTATGGAAGCGAGTACTGGAACCGGCTAATCAACTTCCAAACCATGGTGGATGCGGGAACAATTTCTCCCGAGGATTTGGAACTTTTCAAGATCGTGGACTCGCCAGAAGAAGGTTTTGAATTTCTGCGCGACGGCCTGACGAAACATCATCTTGGGCCGGAACCGAAGCACAAGGGCGAGCGAGTTCCAGAAATCGCGAAAACAAACCCATAACTCTTGCTTCTTTTCTACATCACCGACTGCGCCCAGTTTCCCGGCGACGAGAACGCGCGCCAGCGCGCTCTACTCGCGAAGATCGCGGAAGCAACTCGCTGTGGCATTGATTTCATTCAATTGCGGGAGAAAGATCTCTCCACTCGCGAACTCGAAGCTCTCGCCCACACGGCGGTCCGTATCATTCGCGAGAATTCTCTATCAGGAACTGAGAAGCGGGAACCGGCAACTCGCGTCCTGATTAACTCACGAACTGACGTTGCTGCGGCGTGCGGCGCGGATGGTGTGCACTTGCGCGCTGACGATATTTCGCCGTCGGAGGTGCGGAAGATTTGGACGCAGCCCACACCTCCCGCCCAGCCGCTGGTTAGCGTTTCCTGCCATTCCGCTGCTGACGTTGAACGCGCGGCCTCTGAGAGAGCTGATTTCGCCGTTTTCGCTCCAGTCTTCGAGAAGAAAGATGTTCCAGGTGCCAGCCCGGCTGGCCTCGATGGACTTCGAGAAGCTTGCCGGCAGAGGATTCCCGTCCTCGCCTTGGGTGGCATCACGCTCAAGAATGCCCGTGCCTGCCTTGATGCGGGCGCGGCTGGCATTGCCGCGATCCGCCTTTTTCAGTTGAATGATGTCGCCGAAGTAGTGCGACGGTTGAGGGGCTAGCCCGTCCATTTCTTGCCAGTTTTCAGGATATCCATGGCCTTCGCGAGACGGCGCAGACGCGTTTCTTCCTGTTTGGCTCCACTGATCGAAGCAGCGATCTCTTTCTGATTCGTAAACGAGAGCCTTTGCCAATTAGCTTGCACGGTCTTGCTCTTGGCCAACTCTTTCTTCAAGAGTGGCGGCGCTTCAACCGTTCGCTTGTCTTCATCGCGCTCCATGACAACGCTCACGGTATCCCCGGGTTTGACTCCAGCTCCGTCACGCAAGGATTTCCGCACGGGCATCATGTGTGAGGAACTCGGCTTCGAGGAGTTTCCCTTTTCCTGCAAACAGTCGCCCATCGGCATCAACGAAGAGCGAAAGGGGTAGCCATTGATGGTGCCTCGCACGGGTACTCGCGCGCGAGTCCCGAAGACTTCGAACACGTCAAACGGCGGGGTAAGTGCCGCGACCACGCCGATTTCTCTTCCTTCTATTTTAGTGGTGAATTCGAGTTTCTTCATTTTGTAGCGCTCCATTGGCAACTAGCGGAAAAACTATAAGTGTGCGGTCCGATTAATGCAAGCCGCAAAGGCTTGCACACAACCCGAAGTGGAAATCGATAAAATAATGAGTGTCTGGGCATTGTGCTACGCTCATCAACCAGATGAGCGATTCACGATCGACATCTCTAGCCACGAAGGATACGGCGCCAAACCTGGTGCTCATTCCCGCTGGCTGGTTCCGCATGGGATCGGACGCGGGCCAAGAAAACGAGCGTCCTGTGCACCGGGTTTGGGTCGATGCTTTCTACCTGGCCGCTTGCCAAGTAACAAATGCGGAGTACTCTCTTTTTCTGCTCGCGACCGCAGGCGATGCGGCTCCATTTTGCAATGATCCGAATTTCAATCATCCCGAGCAACCAGTCGTCGCCGTGTCGTGGTTCGAGGCCGTCAACTACTGCGAATGGCTCAGCGGAATTGCCGCCCGCAAATATCGCCTTCCCACCGAGGCTGAGTGGGAGCGGGCTGCACGCGGCGGAGTGGAAGACAAACTTTTCCCCTGGGGCAACGACCCGCCCCAATCATTGCCCAACTACGGAGAGCGCTGGAAGACGGGCCCTGAACCAGTTGGCCGCTCAACGCCCAACGCGTACGGCCTTTACGACGTCTGCCAGAATGTGCACGAATGGTGCAGTGACTGGTATCAGCCCGGCTATTACGCCGTCTCGCAGGATCGCAATCCGCGCGGTCCGGAAGCCGGCGAGCGCCGTGCTTCTCGCGGAGGTTCGTGGCGACATCACATTAAGGTTACGCGTTGCGCCGCGCGCTCCAGCATCCCTCCGGAGTTCCACTATGCGGATTATGGATTCCGAGTGGCCTGCGATGTGGGCTGAACTTTATTCCGGACTAAGCTCGTTTCTGCCTGGGTGAGAGCAAAGCGAGAATTTCGCGGAGTCCCTGCCGGATTTGTTTCAAGTCAGGCGCAGTGCGTTCTGGAAAAGGCAGAGGAGTTTGTTTCTTATCGACCTTGTTCTCCGAGCGTAAATGTTGCCGTGCGCCGGCTATGGTGAAACCTTCTTCATACAGAAGCTTTTTTATCCGCAGCACACTTTCTACATCTTTATGGCGATACATGCGCTGTCCGGTGCTGCCCTTGACCGGTTTGAGTTGCGGAAACTCAGTTTCCCAGAAACGCAGGACATAGGCTGGCAAACGGCACAGCTGGGCAACCTCTCCGATCCGGAAATAGAGTTTGTCCGGGATCACCACGTCGGTGGTCTTGGCAGATTTGGACGCGGCTTTGTTGCGCGAACTCATCAAGGTTTCAGAAGTGGCCGGCAATGCCCTCACTCCCCATCCGCGTTTCTAGCACGACCTGGCGTTCCGGACAACCCCTCATTTTCGGCGGCGCTGAGTCCTTGAGTCTCCGCTATTCGAGAATGATAAAAAAACCCCCGGAGAGGTGCTTCTCTCGAGAGGCTTTTCTGAACATCTGTGTCCGAAGTATTGTCTCGCGTACGGTTAGTGCTTCTTTTTCTTGGCAGCCTTTTTCTTTGCTGGCATGAAGTTTCCTCCGTGAACAATTTTTCCCTTGAAGGGGACCCTTGATTCGAAGTCATAGCCCAATTGTAGTAGCGGCGACGACTCCACCCCAAGATATTGAGGACTATTACTTTCATTGTCAATAGAATTCTTCATTGTCGAGGTTTCCATTTGAGCAACCGATTCGCAAACGTATCGTACACTTGGGTGCCACAGTCTCATTCCATCATGCGTTTCGCCCCCGTCAGACGCGATCCCGTCGAACTGGAAATATTCAAGAACATCTATCACTCAGTTGCGGAGGAGATGGGCGCGGCTCTGCGTCGCACGGCTTTTTCGCCCAATATCAAAGAGCGCCGCGACTATTCTTGCGCGGTGTTCGATGGGGACGGTGAAGTGATTGCCATGGGCGATCACATGCCGGTTCACCTGGGTTCGATGCCGATGTCGGTGCGCGCTGCAATCAATCAGTTCGAACTTGATCCCGGAGACATCGCGATGTTGAACGACCCGTTTCGCGGCGGAACGCATCTGCCGGACATTACTCTTGTGGCTCCGGTGTACGTGGAATCCAGTCGCGCTCGTCGACAAGCCAAGGGCCGTCGGCCTGATTTTTACGTTGCTTCGCGAGCCCACCACGCCGACATCGGCGGTACCTATCCGGGATCGATGGGTCTTTGCCGGGAGATCTATCAGGAAGGATTTCGCATTCCCCCGGTGAAGATCATGCGCGCTGGGAAGATGCAAATAGACATTCTTGCGTTGTTGCTGAACAATGTGCGCACACCGCACGAGCGCGAGGGTGACCTGGGCGCCCAGATCGCCGCGTGTCATATCGGCGCAGAGCGACTTCGCGAGGTCTGCGGTCGCTACGGTTTGGAGCGAGCCAAGAAAGCAGTATGCGAGTTACTCGATTACTCCGAGGAGATAATGCGAGCATTTCTCAACCAGGTACCCGGCGGGACCTATGGTGCGGAAGACTTTCTGGACAACGACGGAATCAGTCCGAGGCCGGTGAAGATTGCGGTAACGTTGCGATTTATGAAACAAGTTCAGGGTCGAGCAGTAACCGTCGACTTTACCGGCAGCGATCCGCAGGTCGAAGGTAGTGTGAACGCCGTGGAGGCGATTACGTGCTCAGCGTGCTTTTATGTCTTCCGCTGTCTGCTGGCCGAAGATGTCCCTGCGGCTGCGGGGCTCATGCGCCCGATTGCGGTGATCGCGCCGGAAGGAACCGTGGTGAATGCCCGACCCCCGGCCGCCGTCGCCGGCGGAAACGTGGAGACATCACAGCGCATTGTGGATGTGTTGCTGCTTGCGCTGGCGCAAGCGATGCCAGAACGGATTCCCGCAGCGGCATCGGGAAGCATGAACAATCTTACAATCGGAGGGGTTGATCCTCGAACGAACGAGCCTTTCGCCTACTACGAGACCATAGCGGGCGGCATGGGAGCACGCCCATCGAAAGCTGGAGTATCGGGTGTACACACGCACATGACCAACTCGCTGAATACACCGGTTGAGGCGTTGGAATATGCATATCCGCTGCGCGTGCGGAAATATTCTCTGCGGCCCGGCAGCGGGGGCGAAGGTAAGTATCGTGGGGGAGATGGCATCATTCGAGAAATCGAAGTCCTTGCGGATGCCGAAGTCACGTTGCTGGCAGACCGCCGCGAACGCGGGCCGTATGGGCTGGCAGGCGGAAAAGATGGTGCACCAGGGATGGCGGCAGTGATCGCCGAAGACGGGTCGTCGCGCGAGTTGCCGGGGAAATTTAATGTTCGGCTGCGTAAGGGTGAACGAATTCGAATTGAAACGCCGGGCGGCGGCGGTTGGGGTAAATGACTGTCCGGTGGTGAACGGGAATCCGCCTGCTTTTGAAACGAATCCAATTCAAAGATCGAATTTCATACCCCAGCTCGCGAGGAATAGTCAATGAATGCCGACATTGCCACCCACTACCTTGAGGAAGTCCGCCGTCAGTTCCGCGGGCACAAACGCCTTGCCGAAGGCGCAATTGCACAACTCAAAGACGAAGAACTGTTTATCACGCTCGATCCGGAGTCAAATTCAATCGCAGTTCTGGTCAAGCACCTGGCTGGCAACATGCGCTCGCGCTTCACCGAGTTCCTGACCACTGATGGCGAGAAGCCGAATCGCGACCGTGACCGCGAATTTGAAATGAACTCAACGACAACCCGCGCCGACATAATGGGCTGGTGGGAGGAAGGTTGGGCGCGTGTGTTCGCAGCCGTCGAAGCGCTCAAACCGGAGGACGTCATGCGCACGGTGACGGTCCGCGGCGAGCCCCATACTGTGCTGCAGGCCATCAATCGACAAATCGCGCACTACGCTCAGCACACCGGGCAGATCGTTTTCCTGGCCAAACACCTCCGGTCGAGCGAGTGGAAGACGCTGAGCGTCCCCCGCGGGAAGTCGAAAGACTTCAATGCCCAGATGGCCACGAAACCTGAGAAGGGCGCGCCGCGATAGCCAGCGCAAGGTCGTTAAGCACGGTCGAACAAAGCTTTCAGTTGGCGTCAAGAGAGGGATGCTAAAATTCATGGTTTTGGTTTTGAATCTGGTTTTATAAGTTAAGGTAGGTACATGCCCGATACCATGCAGGCGGTCGTAAAAGCAAAAGCCGCGCCCGGCGCGGAGATTCGAGAAGTCAAGGTTCCGGCTTTTGGTCCCACCGACGTTTTGGTGAAGGTCAAGGTCGCGTCGATTTGCGGCACGGACCTGCATATTTACGAATGGGACCGTTGGGCGCAAAATCGCATTCATCCGCCACTCATTCCCGGGCACGAATTCTGCGGTGAAGTGGCGGCTTTTGGCGATGAGGTCACCAGCGTCAAGAAAGGCGATTTCGTTTCGGCTGAAATGCACGTGGCTTGCGGGAAGTGCCTGCTATGCCGCACTGGCGAAGCGCACATCTGCCAGAACGTGAAGATCATTGGTGTCGATACCGACGGGGCGTTCGCAGAGTACGTAGTCATTCCCGAATCAAATATCTGGAAACTCGATCCCGCCATTCCGCAGGAGTACGCTTCCATCCTCGATCCGCTGGGCAACGCCGTTCACACTGTGCTGGCGGGCGAGGTTGCGGCGAAAACCGTGGCGATTACCGGCTGTGGTCCTATTGGCTTGTTTTCCATCGCTGTGGCGCGAGCTGTCGGCGCGGCGCAAGTTTTTGCAATCGAGGTCAATGAGCACCGACGACGACTCGCGAAGCAGATGCACGCCGATCTGGCGCTCGATCCGTCGAAAGAGGACGTGAAGGCCGTCATCATGGAGCGAACCGACGGCCTGGGTGTGGACGCGGTGCTCGAGATGGCAGGACATCCCGACGCCATTCGAACAGCTTTCGACATCGTGCGGCGCGGCGGCCGCATTTCCCTCCTCGGTCTCACTTCCAAGCCAATCTCCCTCAACTTTTCCGAAGACATTATCTTCAAGGGCATCACCATCCAGGGCATCAACGGCCGACGCATGTACCAGACCTGGTATCAGATGACCGCGCTGTTGAAGAACGGCAAGCTCGATCTCCATCCGGTGATCACAGATCGGATCGCGATGAAGGATTTTTCAAAAGCGATGGAGCGCTTGAAGACGGGAGAGGCCAGCAAAATCCTGGTCTACCCGAACGGAACAAGATAGGCCAGAAGTACTAAAGCGCCGCTAAGCCTCAGCGGGCACGGTTACAATTTTCTTCTGGATGGCATAGGTTACCAGTTGCGCTCGGTTGTGGATGTCCAACTTCCGCATCAGATTGAACCTATGAGCTTCGACCGTCTTGACACTGAGGCCCAGCAAACTCGCGATTTTCCTCGCTGAGTTGCCCTGCGCAATCATTTTCACAACTTCATGCTCTCGAGGTGTCAGGGTAGAACGGCGTGAATTTGCATGGTGCTCCACAGACACAACCCCCTTGATTCTAAAATACGGAAGCGGCGTTCCTGACGGCGAAAAGGCGCGCCGGACGGCCCGAGACGTCCCCCAAAACTTAAACATAATTGTACAGTGCTTCTACTCGATTCGTCACGGGGGAAGTTCGAATAAGGAACATAACCTGAAGAGAACAAACTTCTTACTTCATCGGATACAATCCAGCAATGCTGCGCTACTTCACGTCCGGGGAATCTCACGGGGAAGCTCTCGTCGCTTTTCTTTCGGGGCTGCCCGCGGGGTTGAAAGTTGATCAGGCCTTTCTGGATCGCGAACTCTGGCGCCGGCAGCAGGGCTACGGCCGGGGCGGCCGTATGAAGATCGAACACGATACTGCCCATATCCTCTCCGGAGTGCGCCACGGGATGACAATCGGCTCACCCATCGCTGTCCTGCTGGAAAATAAAGATTGGAAGAACTGGCAGGAGTCGCTTCCGGTCGAAGAAGGGGATCCGGCCAAACACAAACGCGTGGCTTCGCCGCGTCCGGGACACGCGGATCTCGCCGGAGCGCTGAAATACAACTTCACCGATGCTCGCTATGTGCTTGAACGCGCCTCCGCTCGCGAATCCGCGGCACGAGTGGCGATTGGTGGCTTGGCGAAACTGTTGGCGCGCGAATTGGGAATTGAAGTTTTGAGCCACGTCGTGGCCGTGGGCAACGCGTCGATTGGCAACGCGGAAATTCCCTGGGAGCGTATCGCTCCTCTGCGGGACCGCGACGAGGTTCTTCTCAACTGCGTGGATGCGGATGTGGAACCGCGAATGAAGGAAGAAGTGGACCATGCGCTCAAAACCGGAGATTCCGTCGGTGGCGTTTTTGAAGTGGTTGCCCACAACGTGCCCCCCGGTCTGGGCACTTATGCGCAATGGGACGAGCGCCTGGACGCCTTGTTGGCAGCTGCGGTAATGTCGCTGCAAGCGGTTAAAGCAGTGGAAATCGGCGCGGGCGTCACGTCGGCCGCTTCCGCAGGCTCTGCGGTGCATGATGAAATAGGCTACAGCGAGTCAACCAGGTTTGCCGGATTCACTCGCAGTCGCAACAATGCGGGTGGAATCGAAGGCGGCGTGTCGAACGGAGAGGACATCCGCGTGCGCGGCTACCTTAAACCGATTTCTACGCTGCGCCGTCCGCTGCAGTCCGTGGACTTTGCCACGCGCGAGCCGGTCAAAGCTGCGTACGAACGCTCCGACGTGTGCGTGGTGCCAGCGGCTGGCGTGGCCGCCGAATCCATGGTGGCGTTAACCCTGGTTCGCTGCGCCCTGGAAAAGTTTGGCGGCGATTCCATGGTGGAAACATTGCGCAATTTCAAAGGCTATTTGGAACAGTTAAAACAATACTAGCGACTAACTATTCAATGATCTATCCCATCGTGAAGTTTGGAAATCCTGTCTTGGAAAAGCCGGCCGAGCCGGTTACGGTTTTTGACCGTGAATTGAAGACACTGGTCGAGGACATGTTCGAGTCGATGTATGAAGCTCACGGAGTCGGCCTGGCGGCGCCGCAAATCGGGATCTCGAAGCGACTCGCGGTCATCGATGTTACCTTCAAGGAAGATCCCGATGCCCAGTTGGTGTTGGTGAATCCCGAGATTCTCCACACCGAGGGCAAACACACCCAACCGGAGGGCTGCCTCAGCATCCCCGAATTTCGTGAGCCGGTGGGACGGCCGCGCAAGGTGACTATTCGCGCCCAGGACGTGAACGGAAAGTGGTACGAGAGAACCAGCAAAGAAGGGGAAGAACTACTCGCCCGCGCCTTTATGCATGAGATCGAACACCTGAATGGCAAGCTTTACATCAGCCACATCAGCGCGCTGAAACGCGATTTGATGAAACGCAAGATCCGCAAGCTGATGAAAACTGGAGAGTGGTAGAGATTGAGTAATTGGGTAATTCTGTAATTGAGCAATTGAAAGCCGGAAGCAGTCAAATCACTCAATTTCACAGTTACTCAATTACCCAATGTCTTCTCTTGTCTTCTGCGGCACGCCTCACTTTGCTGTGCCTACTCTCGAAAGGCTGGTTCATGCGGGCTTCGAGGTGCGTCTGGTGGTTACGCAACCCGACAGACCTCGGGGACGCGGCCTGGTGCTTGCTCCATCTCCGGTAAAGCAGTCGGCGCTGGCGCTGAATTTGCCGATCACGCAACCCGAGAGCATTAAGAACAACGACGAGTTCCGCGCCCAACTTACGGCCCTCACGCCAGAAGCAATCATCGTCGTTGGCTATGGGCGCATCATTCCCCACTGGATGATCGCCTTGCCGCGCTTCGGCAACATCAATCTCCACGCATCGTTATTGCCCAAGTATCGCGGGGCCGCGCCCATTCAATGGGCAATTGCTCGTGGAGAGAGTATGACGGGCGTCACCACCATGCGAATCGACGCGGGACTCGACACCGGCGATATTCTTTTGCAGAAAGAGATTGCAATCGAGCCCACGGATACTTCCGAAACTCTTGCGCCCACGCTGGCTGCAATCGGCGCGGACCTTGTAGTCGAAACCTTGCGGGGACTGCAGGCGGATACAGTTCGTCCGCAGCAGCAGGATGACGAAAAAGCAACTCTCGCACCCATCCTCAAAAAAGAAGATGGCCGAATCGATTTTCACTTTGCTGCACGAGAGATCTGCAATCGCTTACGTGGGTTCCAGCCATGGCCCGGCGCTTCCACCACTTTTCGCGGCAAGAATCTGCACGTCTGGGAGGCAGAGGTGTCGCAGAAAACGATCCCGCCGGGAGAACTCCTTGTCGGAGGTGATCTTTTGTTTGTGGGATGTGGAGGAAACTCCCTGGCGCTGCTCGAAGTCCAACCGGAAGGCAAAAAGCACATGGCCATACGCGACTTCGTCCACGGCTATCGTCCTCAAACCGGTGAGAAGATGGGTTCGTAACTTACCACCGAGAACTAAATGCCCATTTCTCCTGCCCGCATCGCGGCCTTCGACATTCTGCTTCGACTGGAGCGAGAGGACTCCTACGCGTCAGAACTGCTGCACTCGTCACATTACGCAATTCTTTCCTCTGCCGATCACGGGCTGACAACCGAGTTAGTCATGGGCGTTCTCCGCTGGCGATCCTTGCTGGATAAGCAAATTGCAGAGCGTTCTTCGCAGAAAATCGCCCGCCTCGATCTCGCAGTGCTTATCGCCCTGCGCCTCGCTGCTTACCAATTGCTGTTTCTGAATCGTGTGCCCGAGCGCGCCGCCGTGCACGAGAGTGTGGAGTTGGTGAAACGCGCCAGAAAGCGTTCGGCCGTGCCTTTCGCCAACGCCGTTTTGAGGAAATTCGCGGCAGTCACAAGAGACCGTGATCATGCTGCGACTATCGCCAACGCCAAAATGTCCTCGGAGTTGGCAGACTATTCCGCGCATCCGAATTGGCTAGTCGAGCGCTGGATTCAGGAATTCGGATTTGAAGCCGCCAAGGAAGTCTGCGCTTACGACCAGCGTGTCCCGGTGACAACTATCAGCGTTTCTGACCCCGCCATTGCTGATGAACTCCGGCGCCACAAGATCCAGCTGTCTCCAGGTCGCTTGCTGGCATCTGCATATCGCGTCGTGTCGGGAGACCTCGCCAGTACCCGCCCGTTTCGTGACGGTCAGGTCGTAGTCCAGGATGAAGGATCGCAACTGGTTTCGCTCCTCGTCGGCCAGGGCAAGAACATTCTCGACTGCTGTGCGGCTCCCGGCGGGAAAACGCGAACCCTAGCCGAGCGCAACCCTAACGCCAGCATAGTTGCGATGGATTTGCATCCGCACCGTGCGCGCTTGCTGCGCAAACTCGTCGTCGCGCCCAATGTCCAGGTGATCGCAGCCGATGTCCGCCATCTCCCGCTCAATACTCTTTTCGATCGCGTACTGGCCGATGTGCCTTGCTCCGGCACCGGAACGCTGGCTCGCAATCCCGAAATCAAATGGCGGCTCCGACTCGAAGATCTCGCAGACCTCCAGGCTCGCCAGTTAGCCATCCTGCAATCGGCAATGCAGCGCGTCTCCTCTGGCGGCAGGCTGGTCTATTCGACCTGCTCACTTGAAAAAGAAGAAAACTCGGTAGTCGTAGAGAAGGCAATGTCAGTTGACCGATCGTTCCGCGTGCTCGATTGCCGGGCAGAACTGGAGCGACTCCGCGCCCAAGGTGAACTGCGCTGGGAACATGTCGATTCGCTCATCAGCGGACTGTACTTGCGAACGATTCCGGGACTGCATCCCTGCGATGGATTCTTCGCCGCAATCCTGGAGAAAATCTAGCTGCGGATTCACATGTCTAATTTCGTGATCCGCGTCGATCCGCTAAAATCGGTGGCCAGGTTTTTCACCGCACTTCGAAGTTCACCGCCGACCCCGCCACAAGCTTCGCCCCAGGCGCCGGATTCTGCGAAACGATGACGCTCGCCGGCGTGGGCTGCGGCGGAGGTGCAGGTGGCGTGGCCGACAGAGTTGCGACGGAAGAATCTGCGATCGGAGGTGGAGACGCCGCAGATGAAAAAGTTGGAGCAACGCTGACATTGCCTAATCGAAATCCCGCATCCTGCAAAACCAGCGTCACGCCACCCAGCGCCTGGCCAGTGAAGTTGGGCATTAGGAACGCTTGTGGCAGCGCGGATTCAGTCGTTAGCAAGCTGATCTTCGGCGCCGCGACACCACTGGCGTTCGGCGGCGGGTTTTGGCCCAGGACTTGATCCGCTGGCGTGTCTCGCATTTCGATTCGCGCCACTGCACCCACGTCCAATCCTCGGCGCACTATGTTGATTTCAGCGGCCCGTTGGCTTTCCCCGAGCACGTTTGGAATCACCACTCGCTGCGGCCCCAGGCTCTCGGCAACCCTGATCTGCCAGCCGCGGCGCACCTGCGTACCGGGAGGGGGGAGTTGCGAGAGAATTTTCCCTTCGGCAATTGTGGCACTGTAGTACTGACGTTCAACATCCATCTGAAAACCGGCGGAATCGGCGATTCTCCGCGCTTCGATCGGAGTCTTGCCCACCAAGTCGGGGACAGCGACCTCGCGTCCATGAATGGCAAACCGCATCGCCGTCAACGCCGACACTAGCGCCACCACCAGCAGCGTCAGCGCAAGCAAAACGAAGCGGAAGAAGGACTTCATCGCGTGAACCTGATTATAGCTTGCTCTTTTCGCATACTCCGTTGCACATCGCTCCAGCACGCGCCGCGTCTGTGCGTTCCCCACTTATACTGATGCTATGCCCCCTGAAACGGATCTGCTGGCTCCCTTGCTGCGTTACTGGGGCTACGATTCGTTTCGCCCGTTGCAAGAGCAAATTGTGCGCAGCCTGCTCGGAGCCCGCGACACCTGCGTGGTCATGCCGACCGGCGGCGGCAAATCACTCTGCTACCAACTGCCGGCGCTGGTATCGGGACAAACTGCTATCGTGATTTCGCCATTGATCGCGTTGATGCAAGACCAGGCAGCGCAGCTTGCGCAGATGGGAATCCCAGCCGCCGTGCTGAATAGTTCGCTAACCAGCGAACAGCAATCCTCCGTGATGCGGAAGGCGCGCGCGGGCGAATACCGGCTGCTCTATCTTTCGCCAGAGCGATTGGCGCGGGCTGACACTATCGGATGGTTGCAGCGCGTACCCATCGCCTTTTTCGCGATTGATGAAGCCCACTGCATCTCAGAATGGGGGCACGAGTTTCGTCCCGAATACCGGCAGTTGAGCAGTTTGCGGGTCCATTTTCCCGATCGCCCGATCGCGGCATTTACCGCAAGTGCGACACGCCGGGTTCGTCACGACATTCTCAGTCAGCTCCAACTGCGTGACCCGGCAAAATACATCGCCAGCTTTCATCGATCCAACCTGCGATACATCGTCAAGGAGTGCGAAGGCCGCTCGCAGTCCAACCTGCTTCTCAGCGCGCTGCGAAATCATGCGGCCGATAATGTGATCGTTTATGCGCCGACGATCGTCAGGGTCGAAGAGACCGTTGATTTTCTTGAGGAACAAGGGATTCCCGCCATCGCTTATCACGGCAAGATGGAATCGGACCTGCGCAGGCGCAATCAGGAAAGCTGGATGGCCGATGAAGTCCGTGTGCTCGTGGGCACGATCGCTTTCGGGTTAGGCATTAACAAAGCTTCCGTGCGCGCAGTGATTCATCTTTCGTTGCCCAAGTCGATCGAACAGTATTACCAGGAAGCAGGACGGGCCGGACGCGACGGGCTTCCAGCAGATTGCATTCTGCTCTGGCAAAAGCGTGACGCTGGCCTGCTGGCGCACTTCATCGGGCAAGTGGCTGATCCTGCCGAGAAGGAGCGCGCCTGGCAGCGTTACCACACGATTCGCAGGTTTGTGGAATCGAACAGCTGCCGCCATCGGCAGATCTGCTTGCATTTTGGCGAGACACCGAAGTGGACGGAGTGCGACGCCTGTGACGTTTGCAGCGGCACGCCGGAGTGGTTGTCAGAAACCAAGCAAGCCAAGCGGAGAAAGTCTTCAACAGTGTCCGCAGTGGCGGCTCTACCGCGGCTGGCTGGGCAGGTAGAGTCGGCTGCGCCGGATTTCGATCCTGAACTTCGTGAGTATCTTCGCCAGTGGCGGAGTGCAGTAGCGAACCAGGAAAATGTTGCCGCTTTTGTTGTCATGCACGATACTTCGCTCGCAGAGATTTGCCGCAAGCGCCCGTCGTCTCTGGCGGAAATTCGAGGCGTCTCCGGCTTCGGCGAGCGCAAAACTGAGCGCTACGGCCAGCAGATTCTCGACGCACTGGAGCGCTTCCGCAATGGTGCGCGAGCCCCGACTCTGCTCGATAAAAGATCAAAGCCCGCGGAGGAAACCATGCGATTGCTGTCTGATGGCCGCTCCTTCGAAGAGATTGCGAAAATTCGCGGCCGCCAACTCAAGTCAGTGGTTGATTTGGTAGCCGGTATGGTGGAAAAGGGAGAACTGCAATTCCAAAACGCGTGGATTGATGACAGCAAGCGGAC
>DATNHO010000037.1:0-40616 GCA_035604895.1 Terriglobales bacterium
CTCGGGCAGTATCAGATCCTGGTGCAGTTGCCGGGCGTGGACGATCCGGCCCGGGTGAAGGAAATTATGCAGTCCACCGCCATGCTGGAAATCCGGCAATCGTTCGGTGGACCATACCCCAGCGAGCAGCAAGCCTTGCAGGATAAAGGCGGAGTGTTGCCTCCGGATCAGATGCTGATGCCGGGCCGCAGCGTTGGTACGAACGCTGGCGAAGGCGGGCAAGCCTGGTACCTGATATCGCGTGCATCGGCGGTCACCGGCCGCGACCTGCGCGCCGCCGACCAGTCGCGCGACGAGAACGGGCAGCCTTCGGTTAGTTTCACTCTGACTGGCGAAGGTGGCCGACGTTTCGCCAGCTTCACCGGCGCCCACGTCGGCGACAACCTTGCCGTCGTGCTCGACAATAAAGTGCAGGAAGTTGCCGTCATCAAAGACCAGATCCACGATCAAGGCGTAATCAATGGGCGCTTCACCGAGCAGCAAGCCAAAGACCTCGCCATGATTCTGCGCTCTGGCGCTTTGCCGGCCGGCATCAAATATCTGGAAGAGCGTACCGTGGGTCCGTCGTTAGGCAGCGATTCCATCCGCGCCGGAGTGACGGCTGCGGTGATCGGCATGTTGGCCGTACTTATCTTTATGCTGGTTTACTATCACGCCGCCGGAATCAACGCGGACATCGCTTTGATTCTGAACCTGGTCATCCTGCTTGGCTTCCTTGGATTCAGCGGCGCGACTCTAACGCTCCCGGGAATTGCGGGAGTGATATTGACCGTCGGCATGGGCGTGGACTCAAACGTGCTGATCTTTGAGCGCATCCGCGAGGAATTGCGCAATGGAAAAACGCCGCCCTCGGCAGTGGAGCAGGGCTTCGGCCATGCCTGGATTACGATTGTGGACACGCACGTCACCACGATCGTTTCAGCAATCATTTTGTTCATCTTCGGCACCGGTCCAGTGCGCGGCTTCGCGGTCACGCTCAGCTTTGGTCTGTTTGCGAATCTGTTCACGGCTGTGTTCGTATCGCGTGTGATTTTCGACTGGTTGTTGAGCCGCAAGCAGCGCGGCGAAGCGTTAAGCATTGGGTAAAACGTGTAGCCACGGACGCCTCGTCCCGGGCGCAGCGAGAAGGCGTTAATTGGAATTAGCGGGCAAATGAACACGTAGCGAGGCGGGCAGTTGAACCCGGACGAGACGTCCGGGGCTACGTGGACATCGCAAAAGAAAAGGAGTTCTAAGCGGCGTGGAATTTTTTCGCAATCCAAACATAGATTTCCTCGGCAAGAAGTGGTACTTCCTCGCTTTCTCGCTGGTCTTCAGCGTGGCCGGTGTGTTCTCCATGCTGTTCTGGCACCACATCCCTTACGGTGTCGACTTTCGTGGTGGCACGCTGGTTTACGTGAAGTTCGCCGAGACGCCGGATAACAACGCTATCCGTGCCTCGATGGACCGCGTGGGCCTCCACAACGCCCGGATCCAGAGCTACGGTTCGCCGGGCAGCAACGAAGTGCTGATCGATGTTTCCGAACAGGAGACCAGCGAGCAGGCGCTCGACCGGAGCAAGACCCAGATCATTAACGCACTGGAAACCAATGCGCCCGCCGATAAGCAGGATCTGAACAACTCGAGTTTCTTGACCATTAAGAACTTCTTGCTGCAGAAGGACCCACTCCGCCTCGGGACCGACGCGGAACAGCGATACACAGCCCAAGCCCAGGCAATCGTCAACTACCGCGACAAGGTAAAAAGTGGCGTGCTGCATTCCCTCGACGAACTGAAGGCGGCAGCCGATCCGGCGGTGGTGGCTTCCTTGTCAGATGGCTTCTTCCTTTCCGATTTCGGCGTACGCAACGTGGAAATCGTGGGTCCACAAGTGGGAGCGCAGTTGCGCAAGCAGGCCTTGCTGGCGACGGTTTACTCGCTGGCCGGGATGTTGGTTTATCTGGCCTTCCGCTTCGAATGGATTTACGGCGTCGCTGCAGTGATTACGGTGTTCCACGACACCTTGATTACCGTAGGCGCATTTTCTTTGATGAACAAAGAGATTTCGTTAACCGTAATCGCCGCCATCCTGACCCTGATCGGCTATTCCAACAACGACACCATCGTTGTTTTTGACCGCATCCGTGAGAACCTGAAGCTGATGCGGCGGGAGAAGCTATCGGACATCGTCAACCGCAGCATCAACCAGACCCTGAGCCGGACCATCTTGACAGCGGGTTTAACATTCCTCACAGTCTTGGCTCTGTATCTCTTCGGCGGCGAAGTGTTGAAGGGCTTCTCGTTGGCCCTGGTAATCGGTATCTTAATTGGGACCTATTCGTCGATCGCCATTGCGGCGCCGATTCTGGTGGCCTATCAGGATTGGCGGTCGAACCGCGACAGGCCGCAGGTGATGGTCCCGGTCGGCAAGGACGCAGGCCGCCGGGAAAAGGTGAAGGCTAAGGCCTAAAATACCGTTCCTGCCTTGAGGGCAGTATAAGTTTGTGATTGGCCGGGATTTGAGGTAGTATCGTCCGGTTTTCGATTTGGTGGCCGTAAAACATCATTGCCGGGAGCAAATCAAGGGCAGTCGGTGTCTAAAGGGTAGTAGGGTAGTTAGGGTCTGATGTAGGAGAAACCTTATGTTTGAAGACAGCCTGATAGAGTCCGGTGGAAGACTCAAAACGAAGAGGGGCGTCTGGACTTTCCTCTCGTTTATTTTTGAGGCCGTACTGGTCGGAGTTTTGGTGCTGATTCCACTGCTGTTCACCGAGGCTTTACCCAAAACCCAGTTGATGACCTTTCTAGTGGCGCCGCCCCCGCCACCGCCGCCACCCCCGCCACCCGCCGCGGCTCCGGTCAAGATCGTGAAGCAAGTGCAGACCAATATCATCAACAACCAGCTGCGCACGCCCACCAAGATTCCTGAGAAAGTCCAAATGATCAAGGAAGATGAAGCCCCACCACCGGTGATGTCGGCCGGCGTGGTTGGCGGCGTTCCCGGCGGCATCCCCGGTGGACAAATGGGTGGAGTCATTGGCGGCATTATCAGCTCGACCCCGGTCGCCGTGCCCAAAGTCGCTACGCCGACCCGCGTTCGCGTGTCCCAGGGTGTGACCCAGGGGCTGCTGATCCGTAAAATTCAGCCGAACTATCCACCCTTGGCCCGGCAAGCCCGCATCCAAGGAAGTGTGCTGCTGCAAGCCGAGATCAGCAAGGACGGAGCCATCGAGAACCTGCATCTGATCAGTGGTCACCCCATGCTGGCGCCGGCAGCGATCGAAGCCGTAAAGCAGTGGAAGTACAAACCGTATATTCTGAACGGCGAGCCGGTCGAGGTGGAAACGCAGATTACGGTGAACTTCACCCTGTCCGGGGGATAAGCCCGAGGCAGCAAAGATTTTCTAATTGAAAGTGACTGAGCAGTTTGAGGACGAGCTGTGTTTCCCTGATCCCTAAGTACTTAGGCGATTCAGGAACGGGGCGGTTCGCGCAATTCAAGCCTTGCAGCTCGGCCTGTGACTCCGAAAGCTTGCGCATTAAAGATCAGCAAAACGATTACCAGATTTTGAAGAGTTCCGAGGAGGAAAAAGCAACTCATGCTCGCAGCCAATGTAGCAACCCACACCCTAAGTCACATCTCCACCATGGCGGTCTGGATGTTCCAGGACCAACCGGTGGCCTGGGACCCGATCTCGCTATGGAAACAGATGGGATTCATCGCGAGGACCGTGGTCGTTATTCTTTTCATCATGTCCGGCTGGTCCATCGGCGTAATGATTGACCGCGCCATGGCGTTTAGCGCGGCACGCAAGCAATCGCGAGCATTTGCTCCTGCGGTAGCTGGCGCCCTGCGTGACGGCAAGATTGACGAAGCTATCAAAGTTGCCGAGCGCAACAAGAAGAGCCATCTGGCGAAGGTCGTAACCGCCGGCTTGATGGAATTCCGTGCTCACCAGGAAAGCGGCGAGATTCCGGGCGAGACCATCGAAGCCTCGAAGCGCGCTTTGGAGCGCACCGAGGCTATCGTCCATGCCGAGCTTAAGCGCGGCTTGGGCGGCTTGGCTACGATTGGCTCAACTGCTCCCTTCGTCGGGCTGTTCGGCACGGTGATGGGCATTCTGAACGCCTTCAAAGGCATTTCAGAGCAGAAGGCCACCGGTCTGGGCGCAGTCGCAGGCGGTATCGCGGAAGCCCTTGTGACCACGGCCGTGGGACTGTTCGTCGCCATCCCGGCCGTTATGATGTTCAACTACCTGACCGGGCGCGTGGAAGCGTTCGACGTGGAGATGGATAACTCCTCGAGCGAACTGATCGATTACTTCCTCAAGCGGCGGGGAGTGCGCCGGTCCTAGCTGGCTGAGCAGGATTGGTTTTCGACCTTGAGTTGCTGACCGGCGCCGGAGAATGTGCTTCGGCGCCGCGTCCTGACCTCCACGGGGCCGAGAGCCGGGTTGGTTAGCCGACGAGGATTCCGAGTGCGCAGGAGAGTGGATTATGTCCCTTAACAAACGGAACGAAGGAGCCAAGGTCAACTCCGACATCAACGTGACCCCGATGGTCGACGTGATGCTGGTGTTGCTGATTATCTTCATGGTGATCACGCCCATGTTGCAGAAGGGCGTTAGCGTGGACTTGGCGAAAGTTAATAACCCGTCCCAGATGCCGGACGCGGACAAGGAAGACGCGCTGATCGTAGCCGTCATGCGCGATGGCCAGGTGTTTTTCGGTAACGATAAGACTCCACCTGACCAACTGACGCAAAAAGTGAAAGACCGTCTGGCCAATCGCATTGATAAGCGGGTTTTCGTCCGCGCCGATGCCCGGGCTAAGTTTGGTTCGGTCGTGGCAGTCGTCGACAATGTCCGCGCTGCGGGCGTGGACCAGTTGGGTCTGCTGACTGATCAGAAGAAACAGGGTGCGACTCCGCCACCGCCGGCAACAGGCGGACAATAGAGGAGCTTGATATGGGAATGACAGCTGGAGGCGGCGGCGGCCAAAGTGCCGTGATCAACGTGACGCCACTGATTGACGTGCTGCTGGTATTACTGATCATCTTCATGGTGATTACGCCTTTAACCCCAAAAGGACTGGACGCCCTTGTCCCGCAACCCCCGCCGCCGAACGCGCCCAAGAACAACACGCCGGATCGCACCATCGTGGTGCAGTTGATCGATCGCGGAGCGGGCCAGGATCCAGGGGTAAAGATCAACAATGAGGACACAACCTGGGACGGTCTGCAGGGGCGCTTGACGGATATTTTCAAGACCCGCGCCGAGAAGGTGATGTTTGTCAAAGGCGACGATAATGTTCCGTTTGCCGATGTAGCCAATGTGATTGACATTGCGCATGCTGCAGGAGTAGACAAGGTTGGTCTGATTACGGCCAAGATCGAAGCCGGCGGCTAGGCACGACAAGTTTTCATTTACAGAATTCAGATGCACCTGCCCGCGTGATCGCGAACCGGCTGCGCCCGGAGGCGGTTTACGCACTGGCAGGTGCGTCGCAGATTTGTCACATCCCGGGAATCCTGGTGAGGGAGACTTATAAAGCAATGAAAAAGAGCGTGCGGGTGCTGGCACTCATGGCGGTCGGGTTAACCTTGCTGTCTGGCGCTGGCTGCGACAAGTTAAGGGCGCGCGACCAGTTGAACAAGGGAGTCGCGTCCTACAAGAACGCCCGGTATGAGGAAGCCATCGATCATTTTCAGCAAGCGGTCACCCTGGATCCCAGCCTGCTGAATGCTCGTCTTTATCTGGCGACCGCTTACGCCCAGCAGTACATTCCCGGAGTCGATGCCGAAGACAATAACCGCCTGGGACAGCAGGCCATTGACCAATACAAGGCAGTCCTTGAGCGCGACCCCAAGAGCATCAATAGCGTCAAGGGAATCGCCTACATCTATTTGCAGATGAAGAAGTTTGAAGACGCCAAGACCTTCTACCGCAAGGCGCTCGAAATCGATCCCAACGACGCCGAGCCGTATTACTCAGTGGGTGTGATCGACTGGACCCAGACGTATCAGCCGCGCATGGAAGAACGCGCCAAGCTGGGTCTGAAGCCGGATGAGCAATTGAATCCCAAGGACAAGAATCAGAAAAAGGCCTGCGACGATCTCAAACAAAAAAACTCGGCTAACATTCAAGACGGCATTGATGCGCTCAAGAAAGCCCTTGAACTACGAGCCGACTACGACGATGCCATGGCGTACATGAACCTGATGTACCGCGAAAAAGCGGATGTGGAATGCGACGATCTAGCGGGGCGGGCTGCGGATCTGAAAACGGCTGATGAATGGGTCGACAAGACCATGGCTACCAAGAAAGCTAAGGCCGAGAAGCAGCCTGGCGCTCAGGGCATCACCATGGATCAGCCGAAGTAATGGATCAGCCAAAATAAAGATCAGCCAAAGTTAATGATCAGCCGAAATAAATAAAGCAGATCAACCAGATTAAATCAGCCAAAAGCATCCCTGGGTAAGCGGCGACCGAGCCAGCCTGCATCCCGCTGGCTCTCACAAAGATACAAGCAACTCCACTGGCATAGCCCTCATCAATAAGGCTGCATCTCTATGTACATTTTGACCCTCAATCCCGGCGAGTCCGCTTTCGTCCGTTGCACTCGTTGCGAGAACCTGAACCTGATGGTGACCAACGAAAAAGAAAGCGATGTGTCCCTGCAGTTCAACACCAAAGACGATCAACTGGACGCTGAGTGTTTTCAGTGCAAACAGCACTATTTCTGGACTCCCGGCTCGGTCGCAATCGTAAAGTCCTCTGAAAGCGCAAATTAGCAACTCCCCCCTCGCTCCAGGACCAGTGCCTTCCGTCACATGATTCGAGTGCTCGTTCCCGGTAACATTAGACCTTCGCGTTGCCGGGAGATAAGCGCATGAAATGGAAGCTGGACCGCATTATCAGCGTGGCTACTCTGGCTGCGTCCTTGATCGCCATATTTCTTGTATTGAAGAAGCCAGCGCCCGTAGCGCCGGCGCAGTCGCCCGCAGCGGCGGCCGCCAATGCCGAGTCTGTTGAGAAGAAGCTGGAGCAATTGGAACAGCCCAAGGACCCCGGCCAACCACCCGCGCAGGTTCGCTTCAACTCCGATGAGATCACCGCTGCGCTGGCACAGGCAGCGGCGTTGGTTCCGGCGAACATCTCCGCGTCTTCAGCGGCTCCGCAAACCAGCCCAGGCTTGCCGACTTCGGTTCCCTCTTCGCCCGACGCGCCCATCGGAGAGGGTGAGCCTGAGGTGAAGGACTACAAAGTAAATTTCGACGGCGACGTGGCCCGCGGCCAGTTTGTCACCCAGATCGGCGGCAAGGATGTTTACGTTACGCTCGCGGGACATCTAGGCTCAAAGGATGGCTACGCGACCTTCGATCCCACCGAATTTAAGATCGGCGATCTGAACGTTCCGCTGTCGCTAGTCAGCGGCGCCCTGCAAAAGAAGCTTACCGAACAGCGCGACCGTCTGAAGCTTCCAGATGACGTCGGCAACATCAAGGTCGAGAACGGTCAACTGGTCGCAACGCAAAAATAATTGGATGGTGTGTTGACAAATGCCGGAAGGCGCCTTGGCCGAGCGCGAAATGTTACCTGTGCCCTCTGGAAGAAGATTTGTTGAACTCGTTCACCTGCCTGGAACTCCTACCCGATTTTGACATTTTGATTACATTTCCATGACATCCCCAGACCGGGTAGGACTACGATGCGGCGGTTGAGGTTTCTCAACCTACACGTGCAGGTTTCCTCAAACACTAGGCCGGAGGGGTCAGTCATGCATCGAAAACAAGTTTCCACAAACATTCGCAAAACGCGCGATATCGTTCTGCTCACACTTCTTTTCGTAGCCGCAATTGCCGCCGGCGCGGCGCGGGCACAGACCTATACCAATCTGCATTCCTTCGCCGCTGGGACGGATGGCGCAGATCCTACCCCCATCATCCGCGACGAGGAAGGCAACATCTACGGCGCGACAAGGTTTGGTGGCATCCCCTCGTGCAACTTAGACACTTGCGGAACGGTTTTCAAGATCGACAGCGCCGGCAAGGAGACCGTGCTCTACCGCTTCGAGGGCGGGAACAATGGATCAAATCCGCTTGCAGGCTTGGTCCGGGACGCGAAGGGTAACCTCTATGGCACGACCCAAGGGAACGGCTATGTCGGCGGCGCATCCGTAGTGTTCAAAGTCAACCCGCAGGGCCACCAGACCGTCTTGTTTGTTGCCGGAGAAACAGCGCAGGGCTGCTGCCTCGATTCTCCGGTTGCCGTGGACGCGCACGGGAACGTCTATGGCATGTCGCCATACGGCGGCAAGCCCAATTGCGGTGTGGCCCAGAATGGCTTGGGCTGCGGAACATTGTTCAAGATTGCCCCTGACGGCAAATTTACTGTGATTCATGTTTTTAAAGGGAAGGACGGAATACAGCCAGAGGGAGGGGTGGTCCTTGACGCCAAGGGCAACATCTACGGCACCGCTGTCTGGGGCGGCAATCTCAAGTGCAATTATCCCGGCTGGGGGGCAGGCGGTGGACCAGGATGCGGAACCATCTACAAGCTGGAGCCGAGCGGCAAGTTCACCGTCCTCCACACCTTCACCGGCCCGAATGATGGATCGTACCCTCTGGGCCTGATCATTGACGACGCTGGCAACCTCTACGGCATCGCGGACAGCGGCGGCGACGTCATCAAGCATACAAATTGGGAGTACGGCCTGGGAACTATTTTCAAAGTGGATACCAGCGGCAAGTACAGCGTGCTCTTCGCCTTCAAGCCATGCACCGAGCCCCCGTGCACTAACGGCCAGGTGTTGAACCATCTCTACGCCAGCCATCTGGCGAGAGACTCGAAAGGCAACCTGTACGGCATCGAAGAGTCCAACGACTGCGCCTTCGGTGGGGGATGCATTTTCAGAATAGACGCGAAAGGGAACATAACGGACCTCTACGACTTCACACAAGACCAAAGCGGAGCCCCAGAGTTCTACGACGCGATGGGCTTGGTCCTAGGTTCGGATGGCGATTTCTATGGCAGCACACCCTTCGGGGGATCCGAGGAACCCGAATGTGACGACAATATTGGCGTGGCCTGCGGGTCGGTGTTTCACATTACGTTTTAGCCGAGCCGACGGTTGAGATCGACACTCCGTGATATGAGCGTCGAGCACAAGTAGTGTTAGCCAATGGAATTTCGACTGGAGCATTTACTCTAGAGCGTGCCTTGAAACAGCGGGTACAGACGGTCTCCGATTACGCGATAGATCACGAAGGCGCTGCCGGTGTCGGAGACCTCACGGAACAAAAGCTCGGCCCGGCCGTCGCCATCCACATCGACGGCGTCGATCAGGTCGAGGCGCGGGATCACGTCCATGTGCTGGGCGTCGGTTACATTCGCCAACGCCTTGTGCAAGACGCCGTTCACATCTTCGCGAACCACTAACGTGATCAGGTATTGCGGGTTTGGAGTTGCGCTGGCTTTTTCGCGCGAGGACTGCGGCATGCGCGCTTTTGCCGTCAGGATCAGCTCCGGCTCGTTGATATCCGCCAGATCAAAAACCTGAAGCTGCACATCTTCAAAAACGGGCTGCACCGGCTTTGCGGTCGCTTTGCTCCGTGGCGAAGGAGCATGAACAGGTTGCTCAGCCGCCGCGCCCGCCGATGCTTGTTGGCTGGCACGTGTTCGGATTTCGTCGGCCGCCATGGCTAACATCTTTTTGCGGAACTGTTGTTCTTCCTCCGGCTTCAGGTTGTAGGTATAGGGAAGCGGATCGGGGCCGTTCGAGTCCGAGATGGCGGGGATGAGTTGGACCTGATTTGCCGCTGAGGTTCCCGATTGGGTTCCAGGCGTCATTGCTCCGCTTGCCGGGATCGCCGTATGCGCAGATGCCTTCGCCGAAGCCGCAGCCTTCTTCTGAGCTTCTTCTGCCGACTCCGCGCCCGCTTTGCCTCGTTTCAGCGCCGGACGGTCCTTATCCTCCGGAGGCTGGTCCTGCGCCTGCTCTTGCGGGGATGGATTTGCCGACGCAGTTGCAGCGGCGGAAGCTGGCACCGCTGCTGAAGTTGCTGCTGGTGATGGGCTCGGTGAAGCGGTCGGTGCGGGTTGTGCCTGCGGAGGTGTCGCGGGCGCAGGGGGCGGTTCTGGCGGCTTGGGCTTTTCGCTGCCAGCACGCCGCAGAACCGGAGGACCTTCGTCTTCGTTCATTCCGCGAGGCACCGACGTTACCGTCGGCTTCTTCTTCGCTGCTTTGGCCTTAATGGAATCCGCCGTCTGCCATGTGCCTTCGGCCACCCATCCGATCGGACCGTTTTCATCTTTCCTTTGCAGCGCACCCGTGACCGTAAACAGTCCCAGGGAAACCCCGGTGTGGACGGCTTCATAAACGGTTGTGCTCCACAGCGCCATAGGTACGGGATCGGCCTTGTAGGCGCTGGCATCGTAGTATTTGCCGTCAATCAGAATGGTGATTGGAATCAAGCGCGCTTTGCCATTGGGCGCAAGTTCCAGCAGGCCCAGGGCACGCGGCGCTTTGTTCTTCTTCGCAGAGCCTCCGACTTGGCCGAAGGTTGGCAGAAGCGCGATCTGCAATAAGAACCCCAGCGCCAAAACGCTGAAGATGACGCGGCCCCGCGTCATGCGGTATAACGTTGATCGAGCAGTCGATCGAGAAGGAGAGACAGTCATGGATATCAGTATCAATAATAAGGCCCCGGAGTTCACTTTGCCTGACCAGAATGGCGATGAGGTCTCGTTGAAGGATTTTCACGGCAAATACGTGGTGCTCTATTTCTATCCCCGGGCGGATACTCCGGGATGCACCATCGAGGCCTGCGAGTTCCGCGATTCCTTCAAAAAGACAGAAAAGATTGGAGCTGTGGTTCTTGGCGTCTCGCCCGATGAACCGAAAGCGCTAAAGAAGTTTGAAGACAAGTTCGGGCTGCCATTCACCCTTCTAGGCGACGCCGACAAGAAAGTTGGCAATGCCTATGGCGTGATTCAGGAAAAGAATATGTACGGCAAGAAAGTCATGGGCGTGGTCCGGACTACGTTCATCATTGGTCCGGACGGGAAGATCAAACACATTTTTAACAAAGTGAAGCCAGAAGGCCACGCCACCGAAGTGTTGGCGTATTTGAAGAGCGCCATGCAGGGCGCGGCTTAGAGGTGGTCCGGCGGGCGATGGAAAGGACGGTGGGATTTTGACCATCCCCATCACCCAGGTTCGCACTCTGTTACCGCGCGCGTTCTACGATCGCGATCCGCGCCGGGTAAGTCGTGCACTGCTCGGCAAAGTGCTGGTGCGGAAAGAAGGACGCAAACTTCTGGCGGGCCGCATTGTGGAAGTCGAAGCTTACCTGGGGGAAAAAGATCCGGCCGCGCACTCGTTTGCCGGCCGCACCCTGCGCAACGCTGTGCTGTTCGGGCCTCCGGGCTACGCTTACGTTTATTTCATTTACGGTAACCACTATTGCTTGAATGTATCGTGCTTGCCCGATGGAGTGGCCGGAGGGATTCTGTTTCGCGCGGTCGAACCTTTGGATGGAATTGAGGAAATGGCGCGATCCCGGGGCATATCTTTCAATTCGACTCGGAATTCAGTTCGCGATTTACGGAAATTGACCAGCGGGCCGGGGCGACTCGCCGAGGCGTTTGGCATCACGCGCGACCGGGACAACGGGAAAGACCTGACCAGTGCGTCCTCGGACCTATTCATTGCGGATGACGACTACCGGGTCCGTCGCATCCTGACAACGCCGCGAATCGGGATCACCAAAGCGGCCGAGCGCCCGCTGCGATACGTGATCGCAGGGAACGACTTTGTTTCAGGACCGAAAAGTCTGCTCGAAACGGCTTAGCGTTACTGCGGGGTTCAAGATAGCAGGATGTTGTCAATCAGGCGCGTGTTACCCACGAAGGCAGCCACTGCAACGAGCGAAGTGCTGGTGAGTTCTTGCACAAGATCGAGCGTAGCGGGATCCACAATCTCGAAGTAGTCCAGACGCACGGCGGGTTCCTGGGCCAACACCTGTTTTCCGGCTTCTATCAGTGTGGGTGCGTTCCGCTCCCCTTTATCGTATCGATTCTTCACTGCGGTCAGTGAGCGGTTCAGAACCAGCGCGGATTTGCGTTGCTGCGGGCTTAGGTAAGCATTGCGCGAACTCATCGCCAGGCCATCCGGCTCGCGTACGATGGGGCCGACGATGATCTCGACCGGCAGATTCAAGTCTCGGACCATGCGGCGGATGATCGTGGCTTGGGCCGCATCTTTCTGGCCAAAGAAGGCCAAGTCCGGTTCCACGATGTGGAAGAGCTTGGCGACGACCGTGGTTACGCCGCGAAAATGTCCCGGACGCGACTTGCCACACAGCTTCTCGCTCAGGCCTTCGACCGTGACATAAGTGACGGCTCCCGCGGGATACATTTCTTCTGGTGTCGGTGCAAAGAGGACATCCACGGCCTCTTTTTCCAGCAGGTCGCGGTCGCGTTCAAATGTCCGCGGATATTTCGCCAGATCTTCGTCGGGCCCGAATTGCAGTGGATTTAGGAAGATGGAGACTGCGACCACATCGCACTTCGCCTTAGCGGCCCGCACCAGTGAGACATGGCCTTCGTGCAACGCTCCCATGGTGGGGACGAAGCCCAAACGCTTGCCGTCGAGGCGAGCTACGCGAGAGGCGGCGCGCATGTCGCTGATCGTGTTGCAGATTTTCATCGCGCGGTGTGCGCTTTCAGTGGGATGGAACCCAGTTTATGACTACCTGCATGCTCTCCAGTGCGCCAGCAACCAACGCCCGGTTCTTTCGAAGTTTGGCTTTGTCTTCATCGGAGCCGGCAACGCTGATCTCTTGAATCGCAACCACACGACCGTATGGCCACGCCGATCCCGGCAGTTTAGCCAGTGCCTCGGATAATTTGTCCGGGTCCACCATCTGCTGTTCGTTGTTGCTGACGTCCAGCAATCCCACGCCGTCCACTCTGACGATGAGGTATGGATTTCGCCAGGCTTTCATATCCCGCTGACCCGCATATTTCTGCGGATCGGCGGACGGGATCTTTTGGATTCGAGCCTCGGGACTGGTTGCCGTTGCCGCGTCCGGTGTTCGGGGCGGCTTGGCGCACGAAGCGAGCAGGGAAAGGCACACTGCCAGAACACTCAGACGCACGAATCTCATATTCCGTCGGGCCTCTATCGACGCATCCCCCGCTTGCGCTCCAGCACGGTCTCGAGCGCTTGCCGCGTCTCCTTGGACAAGTGGTAGGACTCACTATCCAAGGGATAGCGATGCGAAATCACGTCGTCGCGGAAGGCGCGTGCGGCGTCCGTGATAAGCGCGGCCGCGTCGCCGTAGCGGCGAACAAACTTCGCTGGCGGAGCAAAGGTCAGATTCAGAATATCGTGGAAGACCAGCACCTGGCCATCGCAGTCGGGCCCCGCGCCAATGCCGACGGTCGGAGTCGCGACCTCCGACGTAATCATGCTGGCTACTTCTCGCGGGATGCCTTCCAGAACCAGGAAGGCTACGCCTGCCCGGTCGAGGGCCACGGCATCGCGCATTAGCTGTTCGATATCCGCCAGCGACTTGCCTTGAACCTTGTATCCGCCCATAACGTTCACGGACTGCGGAGTCAGCCCGATATGGCCAGCCACTGGAATCTCGGCGTCGATCACGCGGCGAATCAGATCGGCGCGTTTCTCGCCACCTTCAATCTTCACTGCTTCGGCGCCGGCCTCTTTCATAAAGCGGGCTGCGTTTCGCACCGCGTCATCGGCGCCGACGTGATAGGACCCGTAAGGCATATCAGCCACGAGCAACGCGCGCTTTACACCGCGCCGCACGGCTTTGGTGTGATGAAGCATTTCGTCTACCGTGACCGAGAGCGTGTCCGGGTAGCCGAGCATGGTCATGGCCAGCGAATCGCCGACCAGAACAATGTCGATGTCAGCCTCGTCCACCAGCCGCGCGCTGGCGTAGTCGTAGGCGGTCAGGCAGGTGATAGGTTGATGTTGGAGTTTCTTTTCTCGAAGGGAAGCGCCCGTAATCTTCTGGCGAGGTTCACCAATTGGTGCAATGCTCACGATGTCCTCCAGTGCCCCTCCGCCTTGGCGGATAGAGCCCGTACTCATCTTGGATGCTGCTGGGGCTATTGTAGACCCAGAGGCTGGGGTTCGTCGATGGCAGCTAGGGATGTCGAAAGAACCGTGGAATTGATCCTGGATCGCAAAGTAAGACTTTGCAGGTGTGTCTTACTCTATGGTAAGATGATTTTACCATGAGAGCTTACCGGACAGTCATCAGTTCTAAAGGGCAAGTGGTAATTCCAGCCGAGTTGCGCGAGCAGTTCGGGCTGGAGAAAGGCACTCCTGCCACCTGGAGCGAAGAGCAGGGGCGGTTAGTGCTGACGCCGATTACCGAACGGCGACTGCGCGAGATCAGGGGATTCTTGAAGCCTGCTCCCGGCGCACCGTCTATGTTTGAAGAATTGTTCGCTGAGCGCGAACGAGAACGCAAACGAGAGAAACAATGACTCCCGCATTTTCTCGTGGAAGCGTGCGCCGATATGTGCTTGACGCCAACGCGCTGGTCGGCTTATTCGAGGACCGGGAGGGTACTGCAGGAAAGGTTGAACACCTTCTGCAGCTAGCCTTGCGGCAGGATTTACCACTCTTGATGTCGGCCGTGAATTGGGGCGAGGTTTTCTACATTGCATGGAGGCGGCACGGCGAAGCAAAGGCACGGGAAGCAGAAGCCAGGTTGCAGGAGTTGCCGGTGGCGGTCATCAGTGTGGATCGGGAACGAGCCTCGCGGGCGGGCGCGTTAAAGCAAAAACACAGCCTGGGTTATGCCGACGCCTTCGCCGCCGAATTGGCTATCGAACGTGGCGCCTGGCTGGTCACGACTGATCCCGAATTCTCGAAAGTTGGCAAGGCGCTGGCCATCTACTCGCTGCCCAGATACGAAAAATAAGACGAGAGCCAGGTTGTGTTCATCCCATTGACTAAGGTGCCAATTGTCGCTATAATTGACGACAAATGGCAAACGAACTTCGATCGGTGATACGGGAGCTTGGCGGAGAGCGCGCCTTGGGACGGACGATGACGAGCGACCGGGATCTGCGGGAAGCGATTCGCGAAGGCTTCCCACATGCGGTGCTTGAAGAAATGATGCATTCGTCGGGCTTGACCCTGAAAGAGCTAGCAGGTGCGCTGGACCTCTCGTCCCGCAGTTTGCAGCGGCGACGCCGTGGGCGGCTGGCCCGGTTTGAGTCTGACCGGCTGTATCGGCTCGCCCGGTTGCTCGCTCTTGCCCACGAAAGCCTGGGGGATGCCGCACGCGCAAGCCGGTGGTTCAAGCGCACCAATCGTGCTCTCGGTGGAGTGGCTCCGATTGCCGCGATCGATACCGAACTGGGAGCTCGCCAGGTGGAAAATGTGCTGGGCCGCATCGCCTACGGCGGCATCAGTTGACACGAGTCTTTCGCGTACTGCGTGCCGCACATGCGCGCACTCCATTCGACGGAGAGGGGGCGTACCGGTACGGCGGGCGGTGGTCCAGCCCCGAAACGCGCCTCGCCTATGCCTCGGAACACCAGTCGCTTGCGATGCTTGAGTATTTCGTTCACCTGGATCCCGAAGACGCTCCGGATGACTTGGTGTTAGCCACGGCGGAGGTTCCAGAGAGCGTTTCCCGCAAGCGTATCGAAGCCAGCGCTCTGCCAGCCGATTGGCGAGAAGTCCCTGCTCCGCCCGGTCTGGCCCAGATTGGCGATGAGTTCGTAAAGCAGACCGAGAATTGTCTGCTTCTTGTTCCCTCCGCGCTAGCGGTGAGTGAAAATAACGTATTGATCAATCCCCGACATCCCGAGTTCAAGCAGATTACCGTCAATCAAGCCGAGCCGCTCCGCTATGATCCGCGGATGTTCCGCAAGACCCGGCGCCAGCGCAAACATTGAGGGCGGGACAAGGTACCCTACGCCCTGGCTGCTTCCTGATTGCCCAGAGGCAGGAAATACTGGGTTCCCTTGATCGGTGCGGAAACCTTCCTGAGCAGTTCCTGCAGGTCTTCATTGCGCTCCACGAAATCAATCTCTGAGGTGTTCACGATCAGCAGGTCGGATGAGGTGTAGTGAAAAAAGAAGTGCTCATAGGCTTTGATCACTTCTTCGAGATATTCTTCATTGATCACCTTCTCTCCTGGCGCATTCTTTTTCTTCAGGCGCTTTTTCAGTACCTCCGGCGTGGCTTGCAAATAAATCACCAGATCGGGAGTCGGAAGCTGCTCGCGAAAATAGTTGTAATAGCGGTTGTAGGTTTCGAGTTCCTGGTCGGTAAGGTTGAGGCAGGCGAAGAGCTTGTCTTTTTCGAAGACGAAGTCGGTGACCACGGATTTCTGCGAACGCGGTCCGAGGTCGAGCGCCCGAAGCTGTTCGAAGCGGCGAATCAGGAAAGCGAATTGCGCCTGGAATCCCGCGCCTCGTTCGCCGTCGTAGAAGGCGCGCAGAAAGGGGTTGTCGTCGGTTTCCATGACCAGTTGGGCATTGAGACGCTCTGCCAGAATCCGCGCCAGCGTGCTTTTTCCGACGCGTATGGGACCTTCCACTGCAATGTAACGGGGCAGTTCGAAAAGATTGGCCATGGGCTAGGGCTTCGCATGGCAGGATATCTCGCCAGAGCTTTGCGCGCAATTGAGGGAAGAGTAACCCCTGTGCACCACCGAGGCACAGGGAAACAATTTACAATCGCGGCATTATGGATGGCTTCGTCATCGGGGCTGGCGTCGCGGCGGCGGTTGCCGCTGGCTATCAGTCCATGGCGCCAACCGGGCAATGGTATGGCCGGACCTTTACTGGACTGAAGCCGGGAACCAAGCAACTGGCGCTGACTTTCGACGACGGCCCCAACGATCCGCACACTCTTCGTCTACTGGAAAGTCTTGCTCATCAGAATGTGAAGGCAACTTTTTTTCTGATCGGACGCTACGTGAAGCAAAGGCCTGACATCGTGCGCGAACTGGTGCGGGCTGGGCACGTAGTCGGCAATCATACATTCAGCCATCCCAATCTGATTTTTACTTCGGCGCGGCAAACCAGAATCCAATTGCAGGATTGCGCCCGGGCCTTGACGGATGCGGTGGGAGAGCATTCCCCGCTGTTTCGTCCCCCGTTTGGCGGACGCCGGCCGGGTACGCTGAGAATCGCGCGGGCCCTGGGTCTGGAACCGGTCCTGTGGAACGTCACCGGTTGGGACTGGAAAGGAAAGCCGGCGGAGTTCGTCGAGCAGAAAGTCAGCCAACAGATTCGTGGCGGCGATGTAATCCTATTGCATGACGGCGGCCATGAGGCATTTGGAGCTGACCGTTCGCAAACCGTAATCGCGACCGATCGCCTGATCGCCCGGTACAAGGCTGATGGATACGAGTTCGTAACCGTGCCGGAGATGATGGGAAAAGCAGTTGCCAGTTCTCAGCCCGCAGTTCCCAGTTGAGCCCGCGCTGCTGCGCACCCGACAGGGTTCGAGACCGAGCTATGCATGCACCGACGCGAACGCCTGCTTGGCCACGCTAATCGTTTTCTGAATGTCTTCCTCGGAGTGGGCCGTGCCCAGAAACGCGGCTTCGAACTGCGACGGGGGCAGATAGATGCCATTGTCCAGCATTCCGCGGAAGAAGCGGCCGAAGGCTTCTGTATCAGATTTCGCGGCCGAATCCCAATCCGTTACCGGACCGGGCGTAAAGAACCAAGTGAACATGGAACCCACGCGGTTGTGGCACAGCACCACGCCCGCATCTTTCGCGGCGGCTGCCACTCCATCTACGAGTTCCGCGCTGAGCTTGTCGAGCCGCGGATAGATTTCCTGCTTGTGTTCCCGCAAATGACGCAGCGTTGCCAAACCCGCGGCCATGGCCAAGGGATTTCCCGAGAGCGTGCCCGCCTGATACATGGGCCCGAGCGGCGCCACCAGATTCATGATTTCGGACGGACCGCCGTAGGCTCCCACCGGGAGTCCGCCGCCAATAATCTTGCCCATCGTGGTCAGATCGGGCGTCACTCCGTAAAGTTCCTGGGCACCACCAAACGCGACACGGAATCCAGTCATCACTTCGTCAAAAATAAGGACGCTTTTCTCCCGCTGCGTGATCAGACGCAAGGCCGCAAGATATCCGCCGGGAGCCGGCACACAACCCATGTTGCCCACGACTGGCTCTACGATCACGCAGGCGATTTCGTGCTTGAACTTCTTGAATGCATGTTCGAGCGCGTCGGTGTCGTTGAAAGGCAACGCTAGAGTGAATTGAATGAATTCTTCCGGAACGCCAGCCGAACCCGGAATCCCCAGTGTCGCGACACCCGAACCAGCTTTTACTAATAAGGCGTCGGCGTGTCCGTGGTAGCAGCCCTCGAATTTCACAATGTACTTACGCTTGGTGTAGGCGCGAGCCAGACGAATGGCAGACATCGTCGCTTCCGTGCCCGAATTCACAAAACGGACTTTCTGCATGTGAGGGAACGCAGACAGCACGATTTCCGCAAGGTCGGCCTCGGCGGGAGTGGAAGCGCCAAAGCTGGTGCCATTGCAGGCGGCGTCCATGATCGCTTCGATCACTTTGGACGGAGCGTGCCCGAGAATGAGCGGACCCCACGATCCGACGTAGTCGATGTACTCGTTGCCATCGGCATCGAAGATATGCGAACCCTGCCCGCGCAGGATGAAAGGCGCGTCGCCGCCTACGGCGCGAAAGGCGCGTACCGGCGAATTGACTCCGCCGGGAATCATCTGCTCAGCGCGTTCTTGCAGCTTGCGAGAAATCTCGGTTTTGCGGGCCATGGGCTCTCCGTAGGGAACCAGGTCATCTATCGTAACAGCGAGGGGCAACAACAGCCGGGCTCCCGCGCGACGACCTGCCTCAGGTGTCAAGAGAGGCAACGGAATTCATCGGATATTTACAGTCTCGCAACAGTTCTGAAACACGTTCTGGCTACTCTCTTTCCAGTACACGCCCTTCTAACCGGGAGGGTTTTAAGGACAGCTTCGGGGGGCTCCGAGCTGTCCTGATTTATTTGCGTCGGCGCTCGCAGTTCACAGACTGATCACTTCAGATACGCGCGAACCAGACCGATCAAATCCTCTCCTAACTCTTCCGGTGAGTCCACGGCATGTTCCGGATTCATCATGTGCAGGCGGATGTGGTCTTCCAGGACCTCCGCCATCAACCCGTTGACTCCGCCACGAATAGCCGCCAGCAGCATCAGGATGTCAGCGCATTCATCCCCAGCGGCTAGCGCCCGCTCGACCGCTGCGAACTGGCCACGAATCCGCTTGATGCGGAACAGGAGCTTCTGTTTCTCTTTTGAAATCTCGGGAATTTTATCTTGCATTTTTGCCTGCTTTCTTCAATCTTTCCCTTTACAATACCGTAGGGGGGTATGATATAAGATTCTCAGGAGGGAAACCCATCGCGGACCCAGGAGCCGCTGAATCCCTCAGGAGCGTAAATCGCATGGTAGCTCAAATCCAGAGAAAGGAGGGTAACGACAATGAACTGCATGACTCTATTCCTACAGCCAATAGCGATGGCGACGACGCAGCTCGCGTGCGTAATTCACCACGAAACTGTCTCTTCGTGGCAGAGGCAACCGAAGGCGGAACACAAGTCTTTGCGCATGAGCTGGGTCGTGGTCACCGACGAACGCGGCCAACGGCAGCTTCGCATGCACTGGGTAGCTGTGGAGGACTGCTGACGACGGCAGACTCCACCTGTAACATTTCGTTAACATGGCGTGCGTAGGCTAGGTGGGTTGGCGGCGCTTCCCGTTAGAGCGTCGACCGACCGCCGAGCCGGACGCCAATATATTTCGTTAATTTACGAGACGCGAAGAAGATCCGAAGCTTAAGCCGTGTCGACATCAAAAACATGAGAAAGCAAGTCCAACTCGCAAATCCCGCCCCCATCTGGCTGATAATTGTGTTTTGGGTGACTTTTGGTTCGGGGCTGCCTGCGCTTGCACAGCAGCCTGAAACGCCCGTTGCCGCGAAACCGGATACAGCGCCCCAGGCAGGGGCCGTCAGCGAGGCTGATCCGCCCTCTGATCCGCCAGCAGACGAAGGCACGGAATCGATGTTCCCGCATTTCAAAGACACGCGCTTCTGGCTTTCGGGGCAGATGAACTTCATTTTTCAGACCCATCCGCCATTCCCTGCGGCCTACAGCGGGAAGAACAGTTTGAGTCCCAACTATGAGAAGGCCACGTCCCGCGTGTTGACGCTTTACACGGGCATGCGGCTCAACAACTCGACAGAGATTCTGGTGGACATTGAAGAAGCCGGAGGATCAGCCCTCAGCACGGGCCTCGGGCTTGCGGGCAACACCGACCTCGATATCGTGCGTAATCCCTTGCTGAGCAAAGAGCCTTATCTGGCGCGCGGCATGATTCACAAAGTATTTGCGTTGAGCAAAGACAAGATCGAGAACGAGCGCACTGCGTTCTCGCTTTTCGAGGAACTTCCGCGCCGCCGGCTGGAAGTACGCTTCGGCAAGTTCAGCATGCCGGACTTCTTCGATGTGAATTCGGTGGGCTCGGATACCCATTTTCAATTCTCCAACTGGACCGTAGACAACAACGGTGCCTGGGACTACGCCGCCGACACGCGCGGCTACACCGTCGGCGCGGTGGCCGATTACGAGGACCGCAATTGGGGCTTCCGCTTTGCCGAGGGGCTCATGCCCAAGGTCGCGAACGGAATTGATCTGGTCTGGAAGCCGTGGCAAGCTCATGCCGAGAACTTTGAGTACGAGTTGCGTCACGGAGTGATCCCGAAAAAAGCGGGGGTGGTCCGTCTATTGGCCTACACCAACTACGCCAACATGGGGATTTACCGCGAGGCCATCGCCAACTTTGAAGCAGGGCTTACACCCATTCCAGAAATCACCGACCATCCCTGGCACATCAGTCGCAAGTATGGATTCGGTGTGAACCTGGAACAGAATCTCACCCGTTACTTGACCGCTTTCGGGCGCTTCGGATGGGATAACGGAAAGACCGAATCCTTCGCCTACACGGAAGTCGATCAAACCTTCGCCATGGGACTTGGAGCGAACGGCGCCTGGTGGCATCGCAAACAGGATCGGGCCGGCGTTGCCTTCGTGACCAATGCCATTTGCAAAGATCATCAAATCTATCTTGCCGACGGCGGCCTAGGGTTTCTGCTCGGCGATGGCGCGTTAAAATACGGTCGTGAAAATATCGTCGAGTCGTATTACACGGTCCACGTCTGGCGCGGCATTTACGTCGCCCCCGGCGTGCAGCACATCAACGATCCCGGATACAACCGCGACCGCGGCCCGTTAGTTGTGCCTTCGTTCCGCGCCCACGCAGAGTTCTAGGAATCCACCGGATACTCAAATTGTCCTCAAGCGCTTAGCCATTGGCTACGACCACCCTGCCATGCATCAGAGGAGCTGATCCAGGATTGCTGTCACGAACTCTCCAACTCGCGCGAAAACTGGGTTATTTGTGATGAACCCCGTCGCCTGCGCTCGGAGGGCAGCGGCTGCCTGCAGTGCATCCGGCGTCCGGAGACGATACATGGCGCGCATTCGTGCTGCCAAGTCCGCCGTCTCCAGGTCAGGCGCCATCCATCGCAAGTTAGGATACGTGGAAAGCAAAGCATAGAATGCGTCAACTTTGTGCTCGTCGTTGTCGCGATACGATGGGACCAGGAGCTCCGTCATCGTGATCGTGGAAGTCACGGCCTCATGGCCTGCCCGCTCCACCCACGAAAAGACAGAATCTGTGAGCGCGAGGTACCGGGGATTCGCTTCCATCTGGTAAATGAAGATGCTGGTGTCGAGAGCGATCCGGCGGTGACACCGGAGAAATAGCCGAAGGTGCTCTACTCCCAACTCTGACGCTCCTCCTCGAGATGTTGGGATGGATAGGCGGTACCCGCCAAACCTCGAATGGCTGCCTTATGAGACCTGGGTTTTTGCAGCACCAGCACTCTCTTGCCGCGGACCACGACCAGGACCTTATCGCCAGCCTTTAAGCCGAGCGCCTCCCGCGCCTCCCGCGGAATTACGATCTGATTCTTGGAAGAAATCGTCGCTTGGGCCATGACTTTACATTTTAGCATAAAGTAAAGCGCTACCGGCCATGGCCCCGGCGGGAGGTTTGCATGGCCCATCCATTTCTCTACTTCTCGACCTTCACGCCCTTCCAAAACGCCACGTACCCCTTAATCTGCTTGGCCGCGGGCTTCGGCTCAGGATAAAACCAAGCTGCACCCTGATTCTGTTTGCCGTTCACCTCGAGGTCGTAGTAGCTGGCTGTGCCCTTCCAGGGACAAACGGAATGAGCGGGGCTGGGTTTGAAATATTCCTGTTTAATCGCGTCAGGCGGAAAATACTGGTTGCCTTCCACTTCCACGCATTGGTTGGATTCAGCGAGAACCGTGCCTTCCCAGATTGCTTTTGACATGTCATCAGTTTAGATTTCTCTTATGGCTGGTGGCTTCGAAAAATTGGTTGCGGACGTAATGCCCTCAACCCCGGCTGAGCCCCGTTTCAACGGTCATTCCATGGTAGGCGCGTTGCAACGCGTGCTGGTGTGCTCACCGCGGACCGCCTGCTGGCATCAACCTGAGCGGGCCGCGCGCTGGCGGGAGCTCGGATTCGCTCATCCTCCGAATTTTCAGGTGGCTCAGTCGCAGCATGAGGCATTGTGTCGCGAACTGAGCGCGTGCGGCGCGGAGGTCGAGGACATCCCCCCGGCCATGGAGCTTTCGCTCGATGCCGTCTATGCCCACGACGCCTCGTTGCCGACAGATTTTGGGTTGATTCTGATGCGTCCCGGCAAAGCCAACCGGGTTCCTGAAGGCAAACATCACGGGTCGTTCTGCCAGATTTTGGGCGTTCCCATGCTGGCCAAAATTACGGCTCCGGCAACGACGGAAGCCGGAGACATGGTTTGGCTCGATGCCAAGACGCTGCTCGTCGGCCACGGCTACCGCACCAACGCGCAGGGCGTACAACAGATGCGCGGCCTGCTCAAGCCCAAGGGAGTGGAGGTTCTTTCTGCGCCGCTGCCGCACGGTCCGGGACCGTCGGCGTGCCTGCATTTGATGTCACTGATTAGTTTGCTCGATGAGAAAACCGTGCTCGTCGACTTGCCATGGCTCGCGGTTGAGACTCTGGAGTTGCTGAGAGCGCGTGGCTATGACTTTATCGAGATTGACTATTCCGAGCGCGAGACCCTTGCCTGCAACGTGCTCTCGTTGGGCGAGAAGCGACTGCTTGCACTGGACGAAAACAAAAAGACCAATCAAAAGCTGCGCGCGGCAGGATTTGATGTCCGAACCTTCCCCGGTTCCGAGCTGTGCATCAACGGCAGCGGCGGCCCCACCTGCCTGACCCGGCCTTTGCTGCGCTCATAAGGCCACCCCCTCTCGAACAACGGAAATGGAGAAGTGTTCCACGTGGAACACTTTGCATCCCGGGCCCTTTTCAGCGAACTTGCAGGCTATCTAACACGTGCTCGAAGGTCGGCAGCAAGGCTTCAAAGTCCGCCTCGGGAGCGACAAACACCGTGTACAGCAAGACGTGCGAGCGGCCCAGCAACGCAATCAGGCGCACGCGCTCGCGCAGTGGATGACCGTTTTCCTGCACTGCTGATTTGCCAAACCAATCCAGTTTCCTGGCGTCTCTGCCATGCAGTGTAAAAGCCAGTGGGCTATTGGCTATCTGAAGATCAGAATTGGCTTGTTCGATATCGGCCATCAGCTCGAGGAGACCGTCATCCAGTTCCTGGCTGCTTTTGCCTTTCGGTTGGAAACCGCTGATCATCAGCCCGTAGGCGAGAGTGCCGTTCAAATATCCTCCCTCAGGATAGATGGTTACGCTTGTCGAGTCAGCATCGCCGTCGATTCGCCAGTTCTCCGGATAGCGAAGCGCGTAGGCCACGTGCTGAAAGTCGCGGAAGTTGGAGCTGGCAATGTTCTGCATCGACAATCTAGACATGAGGGCGGGCTTTTGCGCCGCGCTTACTTGAGCGGCGGACTCTTCGTTGACATTCGCAAGAGCCTTTTTGGCTGCAAGAAACTCGGGGGCATCGGTTTGCTGAAACTCTTTGGGCGGAAACCTGGAAAGAATGCTGGAGATGTTTTTCGCGCGATTCCCGGGGTCGGGATGGGAACTTAGAAACTGCGGACCGCTGCGGCTCCCGCCTTGCGCCTTGAGCTTCGAGAAGAAACTGACGATTGCCTGTGGGTCGTAGCCAGCATCGTACATGATCTGCGCGCCGACCATGTCCGCTTCGGTTTCGGCGTCTCGCGAATATTTCATAAAAACGGAACCGGCGGTGATCGACATTCCCATTTGCGCCAGCGAGCCGACGGCGCCGCCTACGGTTGCTCCCAGAACTCCGCCCAGAATGGCGAGCGGCAATTGCGCCTTCATTTGACGGCTGGCCTGGCGAGTGGAATGGCGCATGACCACGTGCGAGATTTCGTGTCCCATGACGCCCGCCAGCTCGGATTCGGTGGCCAGTTCAATCAAGCCGGTATGTACGTAAATGGGTCCGCCGGGAAGAGCGAAAGCGTTCACCGATTTTTCGCGGACCACTTTGAAGGTGTAGGGAAACTTGTAGTCGGGAGCGCTGGCAGCGAGCTTCTGCCCGAGCGTAGCGATGTATTTCGACATAGGATGGTCGGCGGGGAGCAACGGCAAAGCGCGTTCGACTTCGGGAACGCTCTGGCGTCCGATTTGAATTTCCTGTTCGAGGCTGTAGCGATTGCCCGAAGTTGGATTCGTCGTCACTCGACCTTTTTTGGGGTCAACATTTTCTTTAGTCCCAGCAGCGAGCAGCGAGAGGCTGAGTAGGACGGCGCACAGACGCTGGAATTTGGTTGAGCGACATAGGTTCGCATTCATATCGCACGCAGAGTGGAAGAGCATTTTAGCCTTCATGGGTTGCAGAATCCAGTGTCGGCAGGAGAGTGGAGCTAAGGGGGGCGGTGGAATGGCGTGGTTTCGTCAGTTATCTCGGAAGTCGCTGATTCGGCCTACAGCTACATCAACCTTAAGTACCTCGGTATAGCCCCGTGATCCGGGTCCGGGACGTCCCACTTCTTCACTTTCATTCTTGCTTATCTTGATTAACTATGGTTAACTACTGACAATAATCCTTGGTTAACAGATCAAGACAGAGAAACGGGCGGCATTGGGGGCCACATGAGCGGGAATCCATGGCGCGGGTAGGTTGCTTTGCTCTTCTTGTGTTGTGTGCGGCATGTCTCCTTTCGGCGGAAGCCCTGGGACAAGGCGAAACCACTAGTGCGATTGTTGGCGAAGTAAGGGACACAACCAACGCGGTTGTGCCGGGCGCCACTGTGACGGTCACAAATCACGAGACCGGTCTAAAGCGCAGCGCCCAGACCGACGAAGGGGGCCGATTCAATTTCCCACAGCTAAAGCCAGGCACCTACTCGGTCAAAGTGGAAGCGCGAGGCTTCGAACCGCTGCAAAATGACAACGTCGTTTCGGGCCTGGGCCAGAAGCAAAGAGTGGATTTCATGCTTAAGGTCGCACGATCCGATGAGGTGGTTGAGGTAAACAGCGAAGCTCCACTCATTAACCCGGAAAACGCAAACACATCAACCACTCTGAATGCGCCGGGGCTAGAGAATCTGCCAAATCCGGGTGGTGATTTAACCTATCCTCTGCAGTTTGCCCCGGGCGCGCTCATCAACACGGCTGGCAGCAGCAACGACTTCGTCGGCGGCACAAACGGATACGGCAACGTCGAGTTTAACGGACTACCTGCCCTCTCGAACGGTTACATCGTTGACGGACTGGAAACGAACGACCCGCTCACCAATCTCAACAGCGGTCTCTCGACCAACCTCGTCCTGGGATTGAATTCGATTTCAGAAGTGACCGTCAACACTCTTTCCTATTCGGTGGATCAAGGCCGGTATGGAGCATCCCAAGTTGACTACGTCACCAAGTCTGGCACAAATCAGTTTCACGGGAATCTCTACGAATTATGGAATGGTTCCCTGCTGAACGCGGCGGACTACTTTACGAATGCGACACCGGGAAATCACAAGCCGCGATCCACGGTGAATCATTTTGGGGGCAGTTTGGGGGGACCGATTAAGCACGACAAGCTATTTTTCTTCTTCGACAGCGAGTGGGTTCGGATCGCACTACCCATCGTCACGCCGACGATCGTTCCTACTCCGGCATTCCAGCAATACGTCTTGCAGCAACTTCCGTTAGGCCTTACGGACGCAAAGGGCGACATGATTTACCCTGCCGCGCCCCAGGAAGTGCCGTTCTATCGGGCAATGTTCTCTCTCTATCAAAATATCGGAGGCACACCCACCGCGATACTCGGTTGCCCGATCGCGGCGGGTTGCGCGAACCGGCAAAGCGTTTCGCACTCCAGCGACGACCACGAAGAGGTTCAAACTGCCCGCGTCGACTACAACATCAGCGAAAAGGATACGGCTTGGTTTCGTTTCCAGGCTGATACCGGACTGCAAGCCGCGTGGACCGACCCCATCAACCCGGTATTCAATGCGCTTTCGCCGCAGCCTCTCTATTCCTTCGCGGCAGGACACACTCACGTCTTCTCGCAGAACCTGGTGAACTATTTCAATCCGGCATTCTCCTGGTACGAGAGCTTATTCGGGCCAAGCGACTTGCAGAGGACGCTCTCAGCTTTCCCGATCGTATTGCAGGGCAGCGGCGCGAACCCATTCACGCCCATCGGAGGGCTTGACAACACCTGGGTTCAAGGCCGGCGCGCATCGCGGTTTTTCATCAACGACAATCTTGCCTGGAGTCATGGCGCTCACGAACTGCGGTTTGGAACCAATACCCGTATCTTTCGCCTGAACGACTATGACTTCGGGGAAGGCACGGTTCCTACCGTGACCTACGCGAACCTTCAGCAATTTATCTATGGAGCAGCGAACACTGCGTCGAAGACTTTCCCTACCAACGCAAACGAGCCCTTCAACTTTCTGAATCTCGATTTCTACGCGCAAGACACCTGGAAAGTTACTCGCAAAGTGACTTGGACGTTCGGTCTGCGCGACACATTCAACTCCAACCCGCTCAATCCGCATGATGAGGTCGGCCGCCTTCGCGGCTCCTTCAATTCCATCTCGCATGATGTCAATCAACCGTTGAGGGCCGCTATTCAAACTCATCTCGGCAATCTGTTCTCGTCCACGCCGCTGGCCATTCTCCAGCCGAGAACGGCAATCGCGTGGCAGTTCGAGCCGAAAACAGTACTCCGCACCGGCTTTGGCATTTTCAGCGACATCCTGCCGGGGAGCGTGGCGGACCTCGTCGGCGCCAATCCGCCGTACGATAAGACGTTTCAGGGAGGTCTGCTTGGCACCGTCGGCGGCACGGCAATCGCGCCGGGAGTGCCTAACAGCGCCGTCGGCGCAACCATCGCCGCGAATCAGATTTTCACTTCGGGATTTCCGCAGGGCCAGCTCTCGTGCGCATCTTCACAGGCAAATCCTGGGAGTTGTCTTCCCCCGGTTGCGATCACAGCCATCCCAGATGGCAAACTCCACGCGCCGTATTTCATGGAGTGGAGCTTGGGGATGGAACATCAAATCGGAACGACGGCCAGCTTGCAGGCGCAATACGTTGGCACGCGCGCTGTGAACCAGCCATACTCAACCCAAGTCAACGGATACCAGACAGTGTGTCAGGGTTGTTTTGCGCCGTTCCCCTACCGGCAACCAACCGATTCACGATTCGGCGCAGTGACGCAGTTCGCAACCGGCGCGAACAGTCACTACAACGGTCTTCAACTCACCGCCATGAAACGCCTCGCTCATGGTTTGCAAGGACAGGTCAATTACACCTTCAGCCGTTGCATGGATACCGTCTCTAACGGAGGGTTCCTGCAATTCTCTGCCGGAGGAATTCTTTCGCCTCTGCCGGGAGAGCTTGCTCGCGACTACGGTCCTTGCGATTACGACATCCGGCACAATCTCAACGGGCAATATGTGTATCAGTTGCCGGTTAAGGTGGGCAATCATGTTCTGGGCTATGCGCTGAACGGCTGGCAGGTTTCTGGAACGTTGTTTTGGCACAGCGGGGTTCCGTTCTCGGTCCTGAGCACGCCCTATTCCGCGGGTGGAAACGGCATTGTGCAGGGCAGCGGACCGGAGTTTGCCGGTATCGTTCCCGGCGTTCCGTTGTACGATCATCATCCGATTCCGGGCGTCACCCAGCCAGGAACACTGCAGTGGCTCAATCCGGATGCTTTCGTCTCGGCCGTTGATCCCGGCACCGGACAATGCTACGGCGGCGACGGCCCGCAGACCTGCCAATTCGGAAACCTTGGCCGCAACTCGCTGCGCGGTCCCGATTTTCTGTGGAGTGACTTCTACCTGACAAAATGGTTTGCCTTGAGCGAACATGTGAAGCTGCGGTTTGAGGGGCAGTTCTTCAATATCTTCAACCACCCAGATTTCAGCCTGCCAAGCGTAGTGCAAGCCGGTATTCCGGGAAGTCCTTCCACGCAAACTGGATTCGGAGCGCTCACGTCCACAACCTCTCCGCCGACCGGCCTACTCGGAGTTGGTTTAGGTGGCGATAGCACACCACGCATGATCGCGTTTCAGGCGCGGCTGGAGTTTTGAGCCTGGCGTGGCAGTTAGCGTGCCCCCAACGCGAAGGAAACCATAACTGTCGGAAAATCGCAATAGCATTCATTGATCGGGCGACCCTCAGTTTGCACTGAATGTTGAAGCACCTGCCGATCCCTCGCTGCGCTCGGGATGACAATAACCCACCAGGATTAGCTAGGGTCTGTCGGGCTTCGCTTGGTGGACGGGCGGGGACCCCGTGCTTCATTCATGAGCTGTTAGAATTGAAGAGCGATGGTCTTGCCTTTCGTTCGTGATCTGTTCACGGACGTGGAAAAATTGCCAGCCTTTTTACGTGTAGCCTCCCACCTCCGAGAGGGCGCGGGGCGGATACGTGTCTCTGGACTAACTCCCACGGCGAAAGCGCTGCTTCTGGTTTTGTTGCAGAAGAGCGCTGGACGGCCATTGATCCTAGTCGTTGCCGACAATCGCGTTGCAGAAGAGTTCGTTCCTGTCTTGCAGGCTTTTCACGAACTGATTGGTGGAAACGATCCTGATTCAGTGGTCTCGCTGCCCACACGCGACGTGTTGCCGTTTCAGAATCTTTCGCCGCATCCCGAGATCCAGGAAGAACGGGCGGTCGCGCTCTGGAAAATCGCTGCTGGTGCTGTGTCTATTCTGGTTTCGCCCATTGCCGCAACGGCTCTTCGTCTCCGTTCCGCAGAGTACTACGCCGATCTAGCGCGAATGGTTCGGCGGGGCGAGACCCTCGATACCGAGCCGCTGCTGCGCCACCTCAACACTGTCGGCTACACCTCGACCGACGTGGTGGAAATGCCCGGCGAATACGCTATTCGTGGCGGCATCCTCGACGTGTATTCGCCTGAGGCTGACCGTCCGCTGCGCATTGAGTTCTTTGGCGATGAGGTCGAGTCCATCCGAAAGTTTGATCCTGCGACTCAGCGGTCGTCCACTCCGGTCGACGAAGCGCTGCTGCTTCCGCTCACCGAGACTCCGATCAGCGACGATCTGCTGGGCGCGATCCATGTGCGCTTGTCGGGAAAGCGCATCACTGGCGCAGAGGAGGTTGTCGAGCAAGCCGTACGCGCCGGCGGAGTCAGCGTGTTTCCGGGCTGGGAGTTTTACGCGCCAGTCGCCGGTGCGGACCGGAGCGTGTTCGACCTACTTCCGCAGGCCGTGGTGTTAGTGGACGAGCCGGATAATCTCAAACAAGAGTTTGATCACACCTGGTCGCGAATCGGAGAGGCGCACGAACGAAGCGAGGTCGGCAATCTGGTGCGGCCGAAGGATCTTTATCTTTCTCCCGACGATTGGTGGCAAAAACTCGCCAGTCTTCCCGGAGCTTCGATTGAGCATCTCGAAATCGCGCGTCCCGACAACGCCGAGGCGGTCAGCTTTCATTCGCAGCCCGCGCAACGCTTTCATGGCGCGGTTCCCGCCATGCTGGATGACGTCAAGAAACAGATTGGCGAACAGAATCGGGTGTTGATCGCGGTGCCGAATATCGGCGAAGTCGAGCGCCTGGCCGACGTCTTCAGCGAATACGGCGTTTCCTTTCGCTTGGGCAGCCGCACTCGCGGCGGAGAAAGCTACGCCGATGAAACCGCTTACTTCGCCGGAGAGATACTCACCAGCACACTGGCCAAGGCTTATGTGCCGGATGGCGTCATTCTGCCCGAAGCTCATCTGGCGATTCTGGGCTCTCGCGATTTGTTCGATGAGTCAGACTCGGTGGTTTCGCGTCCGCAGCGCACGAAGTCGAAGGTTTCGGCGTTTCTTTCCGACTTCCGCGATCTGCAAGTGGGCGACTACGTAGTCCACGTCGAGCACGGCATTGGGCAGTATCAGGGCCTGAAGGAAATCAATCAGGGCGATGGCAACGCCGAGTTCATGCTTCTCGAATATGCGGAGGGGGCGCGGCTGTACGTCCCACTAACCCGGCTTGACCTGATTCAGAAATATCGTTCATCGGAGGGCGCGAAGCCTGCGCTGAATCATCTGGGCACGGCCGCGTGGGCTAAGACCAAGGCGCGTGTGCGCAAGGCCATGAAAGACATGACCGAGGAACTGCTGAAGCTCTACGCCGAGCGGAGTGCAGCCAAGGGACATGCGTTCGCGGCTGACAATCAGTGGATGCGCGAGTTCGAGGATGCCTTCGAATTCACCGAGACGGAGGACCAGGACCTCGCCATTACCGACGTGAAACGCGACATGGAATCTTCGCAACCCATGGACCGGCTGCTGTGCGGCGACGTTGGTTACGGCAAGACAGAAATCGCCATGCGGGCGGCGTTCAAGGCGGTCAACGACAATAAGCAAGTCGCTGTGCTTGCGCCCACGACGGTGCTGGCCTTTCAGCATTACGAAACTTTCAAGCAGCGGTTTGCCGCTTTTCCGGTGAGCATTGAGATGATCAGCCGCTTCCGCTCGGCCAAGCAGCAGAAAGAGATTCTGGAAAAGGTCGGTACAGGAAAAGTGGATATTTTGATTGGCACTCACCGGTTGCTGTCGAAAGACATCAGGTTCACCGACCTCGGCCTGCTGGTCGTGGATGAAGAGCAGCGCTTCGGAGTGCGCCACAAAGAACGGCTGAAGCAGATGCGGAAAGAAGTCGACGTTCTTACCATGTCCGCAACTCCCATTCCACGCACCTTGCACATGTCTTTGGTCGGAATGCGTGATATGAGCGTGATCGAGACTCCCCCAAAAGACCGCATCGCGATCCAAACCGTGGTCGCAAGCTGGGACGAGAAGTTGATTCGGTCTTCGATAGAGCAGGAACTTGATCGCGGCGGGCAGGTGTATTTTGTTTACAACCGTGTGGAGACCATCTGGGAGATCGCGGCCAAACTACAAGAGTTGGTTCCGCGAGCCCGCATCATTGTTGGACACGGGCAGATGTCGGAGGGAGAACTGGAGAAAGTGATGCTGAAGTTCATGCATCACGAGGCCGACATTCTGGTGTCAACGACGATCATCGAGAACGGGCTCGACATTCCGCTTTGCAACACGATCGTCATCAATCGCGCCGATCGTTTTGGACTGTCGGAACTCTATCAACTGCGGGGGCGCGTAGGACGCTCGAATCGCAGGGCCTATGCCTATTTGCTCATTCCGGCGGAGGTTGAGCTTACTCCGATCGCACGGCGACGGCTGGCCGCACTCAAGGAGTTTTCCGATCTGGGTGCGGGATTCAAGATTGCGGCGCTGGATCTCGAATTGCGCGGAGCCGGTAGTCTGCTCGGCGGAGAACAGAGCGGGCACATTGAAGCCATCGGCTTCGAACTGTACACCCAGATGCTCGATCGCGCCGTCCGCGAGATGAAAGGCGAAGCCGCGCCGGATGCGGCCGAGACGCAGCTCAATCTCGGTCTAAATATTCGTATCCCGGTAAATTACATTCCGGAGGAGAATCAGCGCCTGCGCATGTACAAGCGGGTTGCCGGGGTCGAGACCGAGGCGCAGCTGAACGATGTCGGCGCCGAACTCGAAGACCGTTACGGCGAGCCTCCCGCTGCAGTACGCAACCTGCTCGATTATGCTTCACTTAAACTGCTGGCGGTGCGGGTGGGCGTAAACGCAATCGAGCGCAAGCGTGACCTTGTGACCATCAAGTTCCGTACAAATGCCGGTGTCGATCCGGGGAAACTGGCGCGATTCGTCTCCTCGCAGCGGGGCGCGCAATTTACTCCGGACGGGATGCTGAAATTCTCGCTGAAAGTTACCGCCGCCGAGGAAGTGCTTGACCATCTCGAGAGCCTGCTGGAAAAACTAGCCGCGGAGATTCCCGAGCCGGCGTCCACCTCGGAAAAAGTCAGCTAAATTCTCCTTATTGATCCTTCCAGCGTCCGTTGCTTCGTCTGCACTGCCAGAAGGGCGGCGCAGCTGCGAATGTCTCGCGCGTGCTAGTCTCATTTACTCCGAAAGTGATGAACAAATGACGCTGCCATCCCTATCCGCGCCCACGACTTTCAGCCTGGCGGCCGTCTTCGCGTGGGGCGCGAGCGATTTTCTCGGTGGATATGCGTCACGCCGCGCTAATGCATTCGTGCTGACTGCGATCGCGCACTTCAGTGGCATGGTTCTTATGGCAACGCTGGCATTGGCAAGTCATTCGCCGCTTCCTACCCAAGCCGCAATCGCATGGGCCGTGGTCGCGGGCATCTCCGGAGGCGGCGCGCTGGGCATTTTTTATCGGGCGCTGGCGACGGGAAGAATGGGATTGACCGCCCCAGTGGCAGCGGTGCTGGGTGCTGCTATCCCGACAGCGTTTGGCATGTTTCGCGAGGGCCTGCCCCAGGCTGCCCAGATCATTGGTTTTGCACTGGCCGCGACTGGCATCTGGCTCATCTCGCGCACCGAAGACGACAGCCCCCCAGAAGGCATTGGGATGGCCGCCCTCGCGGGCATCGGCTTCGCGGGATTCTATCTCTGCATCAAGCAGGCCGGCGACGGCTCCGCATTTTGGTTAGCGGCTGTATCGAAGGTATCGTCGTTCACGCTCACCAGCACAATCGTTTTGCTCGGACGCAGCGCTCGCGAAATCGACCGCCGCGGAATCACGCTCGGCGTAAGCGCGGGCTGGCTCGACATCATCGGCAGCGTGCTCTTTATTCGTGCCAGCCAGACCGGCCGTCTCGACGCTGCCGTGGTGCTCAGCTCACTCTACCCGGCAGTGACCGTGCTGCTGGCCCGCCTCATCCTCAAAGAGCACTTCACCCGCTGGAAAGCCCTGGGCATGGTTGCGGCTCTTTTGGCCGTGCCGATGATCGCGTGGCGTTGAGGGGAAACCCGCCACGGATTTGCACGGATTCACGCGGATGGTTGCTAACACAAGCCTTAAAAACTTGATCCGTGCAGATCGGCGAAAATCCGTGGCTGGGCTATGCTGTTACCATCTTCCCAATGCCCCTGCTTGAAATCTGCAATTTGACCAAGACATTTCCGTTGGGTGAATCCATCTTTGGTGGGGGCGCAAGAGGCGAAGTTCGAGCTGTTGATGATGTGTCGCTCGATATTCAATCTGGCGAGACCCTCGGTCTGGTCGGCGAATCAGGATCAGGCAAAAGCACCCTAGGCCGTTTAGTACTGCGCTTGATCGAGCCGACTTCCGGCAAAATTGCGTTTGACGGTCGTGACTTGCTAGCGGCCAGCCACAGCGAGATGCGCGGCCTGCGCCGGGACATGCAAATCATTTTTCAGGATCCGTTCGGGTCTCTGGATCCTCGCATGCGGGTCGAAGATGTCGTCAGCGAACCATTAATCATCCACGAACGAATGAGTCCCTCCGCCCGCCGCATACGGGTTGCGGAGTTGCTTCGCGCGGTGGGTCTCGACGAGTCCGCCGTGCGCCGTTTTCCCCACGAATTCAGCGGCGGTCAGCGGCAGCGAATCGGGATTGCCCGAGCCCTGGCGCTGCGCCCGAAGTTCATTGTGGCCGACGAACCTGTCTCGGCTCTCGACGTCAGCGTGGGTGCGCAGATCGTCAATTTGATGGCACAACTGCAACGCGAGTTCGGGCTGACCTATCTGTTTATCTCGCACTCTATGCCCGTCGTGCGTTATCTGGCCACGCGCATTGCCGTAATGTATCGCGGAAAAATCGTCGAGACCGGCCAGACCGAACAAATCACGGAACGGCCAGGGCACGCCTACACGCGAAGTCTGCTGGAGGCAACGCCGGAAGTGTTGGCATGACGCGATGGAAGACGGGCGTCTCGCCCTTCCCGCTGGGGCGACACGTCTGCCACTGAAGTTTCCACCCATCGCAAATCATAGAAAATAAGACGATAGTACAAAAGCGCGCATACGATGCAGCTCCGGAACACACTTCGAGCTGCATAATCTCAAACTTTGTAATGTAATATATATTTGACAATGAGTATGTTTTATATTACGTTATGTCTGGTACACATTACTAGCTGGGAGGAACTTACAAATGAACTTGTCCTACAGAGAGAAGAGCATTTGGGGATCGCTGATCACGACTCTGGTGGTTTACGGATATTACTTCACAGCCGTTTTCAGCGCCGCGCGCCCGTCACAAGTCGATCGCACGGCTCTGGTCCGCCTTATGACCGCAGTGTTCGTCATCGTCATGATCGAGGTGATCTATCACACCGTGATTGCCCTGACATCGAAAGTAGAACCCAAGGATGAGCGCGACATCCTGATCGAGGGCAAGGCGTATCGAAACGCATACTTTCTGCTCGTCGGCGATCTTTTTATGTTGATGGGAATGATCATCCTGGTCGGCATGACGCCCTTCCTGACCGTTAATCTCATGCTCTTTTCCGTGGTCATCTCGGAGATCTTGAAGTCTCTGACCCAATTGTTCCTCTACCGGAGGGTCGTCTGAAATGGCAAAAAGCCGGGTGCGAAACAACATCAGAAAGCTGCGCTTTCACTGCTCCGAGATGACCCAGCAGCAACTGTCGGAGAAGGTCGGGGTGACCAGGCAGACGATCATCGCCATCGAGGGCGACAAGTATTCGCCATCGCTCGAAGTGGCCTTCCGCATCGCCCGAGCCTTTGGAGTTCCGTTGGAGGACGCCTTTCATTATGAGTCAGAGGATCAGGGAGCACAGGAATGAGAGGACAGAGGTCGGCGGAAACCTGCAGACGCCGATTTTTGCGACGCTTGTCCGAGCTCTTGCTGACAGGCTACAATCTTCGTCGATTCGCTCAAGGAGGCCCGCATGGCTGCTCCACCCATAACTCCTATGCCGACACCGCCGCCTGAGGCGCCACCACTTTCCGAAGGCGCGCGTATCCTCAACACCTTCATCGTGCCCAGCAAGACCTTCACCGATTTGCGCCGCAACGCCAGTTGGTGGGCGCCGTGGCTGCTGATCTCCGTATTCTCGCTGGCCTTCGTTTTCGTGATGGGCAAGCAGATTGGGTTCGAGCAGATCAGCAAGAACTCCATCGCGCAATCGTCACGCGCCGAGCAGTTCGAGAAACTTCCTGCCGATCAGCAGGCCAAGCAAATACAAATATCGGCCGCATTTGCCCGCTACATTTCTTATGGCATCCCGGTGGTGAACCTGATTGTTTTTGTGGTAATCGCGGCTGTTCTGATGGCCACTTTCAATTTCGCCGCCGGGGCCAGTGTGCCTTTCAAAACTTCAATGGCAATTGTGATCTATGGCAGCCTTCCCGGCATCATTGGCGCCGTGCTGGGGATTGTTTCCATGTTCGCCGGGGTCGACCCGGCAGGTTTCAACGCACAGAATCCCGTGGCCACCAATCCGGCGTATTTTATGGATCCGGCGGGAAACAAGTTCCTCTATGGCATGGCGTCAGCTTTGGATGTTTTCATCCTCTGGAACCTCGTGCTCATGGGCATCGGTTTCGCTTGCAACAGCAAAGTGAAGCGATCGACGGCAATCGCCATCATTGCCGGATTGTACCTGCTCTATAAGCTGCTGGGCGCTGGGATGGCTGCCGCATTTTCCTAGGTACACATCGGGGACCCGGATCACACAAGCCTGACGGCGGAATCTGGCTAAACCGGCTTGCTCAAAGGTATCCTTGAAGCACACTGGAGACACTATGAAGAGAACGCTTGTTTTTCTTACGCTGTTTGCATCGACTGCCATTGTCTTTGGGCAGGACAAACCTGAGCCGAACAAAACCGAACCGAAAAAGACCGCGCCAACCCAAGCAGCTACCAACAGGAATCCAGTAAGCGACACGGTGAGGGAGATGTTGCCGCACCAGCAGAAAAACATAATTGCGGCTGTCGAGGAGATGCCCGCCGACAAGTTTGGCTACAGTCCCACTCCCGCGCAGATGGCCTTTGGCCATATGGTAGCGCACATGACCATGTCTAACATCGAACTATGCAGCAAAGCTGGGAGCATGCCGCCCCCCCCATTGCGACCCGCGGCGGAGACCGATAAAGACAGGCTGCTGGCGAATCTGACCAGGTCCTTCCTATATTGCGAAGCAGCCTTGAACCGAGTGGACGATTCAAAGCTCGGCGATACCGTTGAGCTCTACGGGGGAAGGCAAGCGACTGTGGCGTTCGCGCTGTTCGCTCTCACTAGCGATTGGGCGGATCACTACAGCGCCGCTGCCATGTATCTCCGCCTGAACGGCCTGCTGCCGCCCACCGCTCAACCACAGAAATAGCAGCACGATTGCGATGCTCACGCAGGCCCGGACGCCGCGTCCGGGCAGTCGAGCAAAGCTCGGCAGGGTTCGTGTCAAGATATGGCGATTAAGGGCCCCTTACTCGATCTGCACTAAACCACGCGCGGCCGATCCGCTCTGCGCTGCATGCTGCGGAGCCCGCCAGGAATCGAAAATGGATACCTGATGAACGCAGGAAACCGTGCAATGCGGCGCGCAGGATTTTTCCGTTACGTATTCGCGGCGAATGTCGTTCACGGTGTACTTCTCCAGCGGAGTTCCCGGGTAGCCGCGCTGCTGGGAGCAGTAGTGAACCAGGCCGTCCTCGCAAATGTAGAGATAACGCGCCCCGGCCCGGCAACGCCACTGGTTCGGCCGTCCCTGCGCGATGTTGTCCTGGAAGCCGTTGATGCGAGTGAAGCTGCTCTTCTCCATCGACTTCATTTCGTGATAGACGCGTTTCTCTTCTTCCGCGAGCGGCTGAAGTTGTCCACTGCCATCGTGAATGATCCCGATGGTCGAACTGAAACCCAACTCCAGAGCCCGCTTCCCGATCGTCAACGCATCCTGCGGATTACACACGCCGCCGCCCACGACCGAGTTGATGTTCACATGAAAGTCGGCGTGGTCGGCGAGCAGTTCCAGCTTCTTGTCGAGAACCTTCAAGCTCTTCTTGGATACATCGTCGGGCGTGACGTTATCAATCGAAATCTGCAGCCATTCGAGGCCGGCGCGATTGAGCCGCTGAATGCGCTCTGCAACCAGCAGATAACCATTCGTAATCAGCCCCGCGATCATGCCGCGCTGGCGAATGCGGCGGATGATCTCATCCAACTCCGGATGCAGCAACGGTTCTCCACCACTGATCGTGATGACTGAGGTGCCCAGTTCGGCCAGCTTATCCACTCGCGCAAACATGATTTCAGTCGGCACAGGTTTCGAGAAATCGTCGTACTCGTTACAATATTCGCAAGCCAGATTGCAACGCCGGATAGGAATGATGTGCGCCAGCAAGGGATGGTCCGTCGAAACGAACGCACGCGCAATCATCCCCGCTCCACGCAGATTGCGGTGCAGCGCGAGCATGCGGCGGCGCAGAGTTGTACGGCTGGCTGGCATGAAGTTTGCGATTGCTCTATTAAATCACAGGTAGCCCGCCAAGTTCGCGGTTGCAGCAGCGATCTGAAGTTTTTGCAGGTCGAATGGCGACGCACAATGGACGACGGGGGCGTATTGTCGGGGTGAAACTACTTTGCTGCGGCCGCGTCGAATATGTCCAGAAACTGCAGTTTCTTTTCTGCTGGCAAGAACGAAGCCTCGAACGAATTGCGGGCCAACTCGCGCAAGTGCTCGTCGGTAAAAGCGAACGCATCCTGCGCCAACTGAAATTCGCGATTCAGCGAAGTGCCGAACATCGCGGGGTCGTCGGTGTTGAGCGTGACCATTACGCCTTGGTCAAAATAATTGCGCACGGGATGTTCGGCTATCGTCGAGCAGACGCCGGTGCGCAGGTTGCTCGTAATGCAAATCTCCACGGGAACCTGCCTTGTGGAAAGTGTTTCCACCAATTCAGGATCTTGCCAGGCCGTGAACCCGTGACCGATCCGCTCGGCGTGAAGGTTGAGCGCGCCCCATACCGAGCCGGGGCCTGCGGTTTCGCCGGCGTGTGCAGTAAGCCGAAGGCCATTCGCGGCGGCGTAGCCGTAGACGTCGCGAAATACTTCGGGAGCGGCTTGCCGCTCGTCTCCACCAATGCCGAATCCCACGATGCTTGAATTTTTGTACCGCACGGCCAATTCAGCCACATGCTGCGCCTTGTCGGCGCCGAACTGGCGCACTGCATCAAAAATCCAGAGCAACGACGTCCCAAAGTCGCGTTCCCCATGCTTCCGTCCGCGCTCCAGACCGGCGAAGATCGAATCGAAATCCTGCTTGCGCCAAAGACAGACTCCGACTGAAACGTATACCTCGGCGTGCAGCACATTTTCTGCCTTGAGCTTTTCCATTAAACGGTAGGTGATGAGTTCGTAGTTCTCAGCGGTCTGCAATTCTTCGGTCACGGATTTGAATGCCATCAGAAAGCCGGTGAAATCCTTGTAACGGTAAAGCTGCTCCACTTCGGCGAGCGTGCCCTTTTTTCCGTGGCGCTTCTTCAATTCGAGCAAAGTGGGGGGATCGATCGACCCTTCGAGATGCAGGTGCAGCTCAGCCTTGGGCAAGGATGCGATGAAGGCGCTCGGAGCTGTAGACGCCATACGGCGATTCTACAACTCATCCCAATCGAAAGTTAACCCTGGAACGAATCCCATTCGCCAGCGAATTACGGTTTCTTGCAAAACTCGCTGCGATGGCGGCTGTAGAAGATATAGATCAGGAGGCCGAGGCCCAACCAGATCACGAATCGCAGCCAGGTGATGACGGTCAGCCCAGTCATCAATCCGCCGCACAGGAAGATCGAAATCAGCGGGAACCAGGGCACGAAGGGCACTTGGAAAACACGCTTGCGATCCGGTTGCGTGCGTCTGAGGATGATGACTCCCAGCGAGACGAGCACGAAGGCGAAGAGTGTGCCGATGTTCGAGAGGTCGGCGGCATCGCTGATGGCAAAGATTCCAGCCGGCACTCCGACCGCGAATCCAGCCACCCAAGTGGACAAATGCGGCGTCTTGAAACGGGGATGGACTTTCGAGAACAGCTTGGGAAAAAGCCCGTCGCGCGACATGGCGTACCAGATGCGAGCCTGGCCGTACTGAAAGACCAGCAACGACGAAATCATTCCGGTAAGAGCGCCAATCACGATGATAGAGCGCGACCAGCGGTTCGCTCCCAGCATTTGTAAAGCGTAAGCGACTGGGGCCTGGGCCGCGTCGCCCGAAACGAAGGTGGTGTATTTCATCATGCCCAGCAGAACAATCGAGACGCCGATGTAGAGCACGGTGCACACAATCAGCGAGCCAATAATGCCAATCGGCAAGTCGCGCTGGGGATTTTTCGCCTCTTCGGCAGCAGTTGAAACCGAGTCGAAGCCGATGTAAGTGAAGAACACGATGGCGCCGCCAGTGACGATCCCTCCGAATCCGGAGGGCGCAAACGGCCTCCAGTTGCCGGGGTTGACCAGCGCTCCTCCCACAACGAGGAAAATGAGAATGGCGCCGATCTTAATGGCAACCATCATATTGTTGGCCTTGGCGGACTCGCGCACTCCCCGCACCAGCAGCACGGTGAGAACAAAAATAATCAGGAACGCCGGAATGTTGAAGTACGACCCAGTCCAGTGACCCGACTCCCACACCGGAGTCGACCAGCGATCCGGCAGACTTAAACCGAACGACGCCAGCTGCGACTTGGTGTAAGCGCTGAACCCAATCGCCACGACCACATTACTGACTACGTATTCGAGGATCAGATCCCAGCCGATGATCCAGGCGAAAATCTCGCCCAGCGTGGCATAAGAATATGTGTACGCACTGCCTGCGATGGGGATCATCGAAGCCAGTTCGGCATAGCACAGGCCAGCGAAGCTGCATGCCACGGCGACCAGCAGGAAAGAGATGGCGATGGAGGGCCCGGCTGCCGGGCGTCCGTGCATGAGCACCTGCGCCGTGCCGCCGCCGCGCAGGAAATTGACGATCAGGTCCAGAACTTGCGCATGCAGGATCGACGGCGCCTGAAAAAACTCTCCGGCGGCCGCAGTCCCGGTGAGAACGAAGATGCCCGAGCCGATGATCGCGCCGATGCCAAGCGCGGTCAGCGACCACGGCCCGAGAGATTTCTCTAGCCGCTTCCCGGGCTCGTTCGCGTCCGCGATCAGCTTGTCGATCGATTTGCAGCGCAGGAGTTGGCTGCCCGAAGTCTGCGCTTCCGTC
>DATNHO010000038.1:0-43274 GCA_035604895.1 Terriglobales bacterium
CAGAACCGAGGTTTCCAAAACTGAAACGCGCGAGCTTGCAAAGATTGGTCGGGACGGGCAGATTTGAACTGCCGACCCCTCGCACCCCAAGCGAGTGCTCTACCAGGCTGAGCCACGTCCCGACGGCAGGAAACCCGCTGCTTCACTCCAATCGCAGCGGATGGGGTTGACTCAAGGATTTTACACCAGCGGACGCATTTTCGTTAGGCCGGTTATATTTGGGTTAGTCGCTGAGTTCGATAGGGAAGCGAGCCAAGCGCGCGATTATTGCGTCGCAAAGGACGCGACGCATCGCGCGGCTCGCCCAGATCCCTCGCTGCGCAAAGAACGCTTTCTCGGGATGACAATCAATGTTTGTCCGGATCGAGAGTGGGGTTGCCAGTGCTTTGTGCTAACCAAAATATCCTGGCGGAATCCAATGTTCAGTTCTGAATGCCGGCTTCTCGAGTGAGGTAGGACAAATGTTTTGGAAGGAAATTCGGGGCGTGCTTCGCGGGTTGCGGAAGAATCTGGGATTCACCACTTTGACCGTAGGCATCCTGGCGCTCGGAATGGGCGCCAGTATTGCTGTTTTCTCGATCATCAACAGTGTCTTGTTGAAGCCGCTTCCTTTTCCTGACCCAGACCGCATGTTTACCGTATGGGACGTTCCCCCGCCGCAGATGAAGTTAGGGTTCGACGAAGTGCCGGTACATGGCCGCGAGTTCCAATTCATTGCGTCCGACACCCGGGCATTCCGATATGTTGCCGCGTTCCTGAGCGATCAGTTCAACTTGAATGGCGCGACCGATGCGGAGCGAGTGGATGGAGTGCGGGCATCGGCGGATTTCTTCAAGGTACTTGGCATTCAGCCGCAGAGCGGGCGAACGTTCCTTGCGGAAGAAGATCATCCCGGCAGCGAACACGAAGTTGTCGTTGGATACGGTTTATGGCGGCGACGGTTTGCCAGCGATCCGGCGCTGGTGGGCAAGACAATCCGCTTGAACAGCGAAGCGTACACCGTGATCGGTGTGATGCCGGAGGGATTCACGTTTCCTCGCGGAGCTGAGATGCCGAAGAGCTTCCAGTTTCCGATGCAGGCCGAGCTGTGGGTTCCGCTGGCATTGCCGGCCGTGCCTCGCGGGCCTTCGGAGTTGGCGCTGGTCGCACGATCTCGCGCGGGTATCTCAACGGAACAAGCCAGGGCAGATTTGTTGCGAGTCAACCGCACCTGGGTCGAGCAGGACCCGCGCTGGAAAGGATCGAACTTCAAGTTGACCCCACTGCGCGTACAAGTCGAGGGTGATGCCAAGCCACGGCTGCTGATGGTTGGCGGCGCGGTGCTGTTTGTTCTGCTGATCACCTGCGGAAACGTTTCGAACCTGCTGCTGACGCGGTCCCTGGGGCGCATTAAGGATTTCGCGGTGCGTGCTGCCCTCGGCGCTCGGCGGGTCGATTTGATTCGGCAACTTCTCGTCGAGAGCCTGCTTTTGGCGCTGCTCGGAACTTCGGTTGGTTTGCTGCTCTCCGCGGTCATCGTCGATGTGGTGAAGAAACTGTTTTCGCCCTACATCCCACGGCTCAACGACGCCCATCTGGATCTTTCCGTAATTATGTTTGCAACTGGATTGGCGTTTTTCGTGGGTATTCTTTTCGGAGTATTTCCGGCGCTACAGATGAGCAGTTCCAACTTGATTGATTATCTGAAAAGCCGGGAGCAGAAGTATTCGGGGCAGAGCGTAAGAAGTTTCAGAAGCATGCTGGTGGCGGGGCAGATTGCTTTGTCTCTGGTGCTGGTCATTGGCGCAGGACTTTTGGTCCGCAGCTTTATCGATTTGTTGAAGGCCGATCCCGGATTCCAAAGCAGCCACCTGACTACCATGGAGGTCACGCTTCCGGCGGCGAAATATTCGGACCCGGTGACGATGGCGACCATGTATCAGCGAATTCTGGAACGGCTGCCTGCGGTTCCGGGAGTCCAGTCGGCGGCGGTCGTAAAGCCGCTGCCTATGGGAGGAATGCAGGAAGAGACTGTATTTACAATTAACGGTCGGCCGCCGGTCCGGCCGGAAGATTTGCCGCTGGCTTCGTACACGATCGTCAGCCCCGATTTTTTCAACACTGCCAACGTACCGCTCCGTGGCCGCGCCTTTACCGACGCCGACGATGCAAACTCGCCGCTGGTCGTGATCATCAGCCAGGCCATGGCCCGCGAATTCTGGCCCGGAGAAGACCCAGTCGGGCATCTCATGTCGCTGCCCGATCCACGGTGGCAGAACATGACTATTGTTGGGGTCGTTGGCGACGTGAAGAAATTCGCGCTCAGCGATTCGCCGGGGCCGGAAATGTATGTTCCGTACAAACAGAAGCCATATCCTTCCATGCTGACGATGTCGTTCGTCCTGCGAACCAACCGCGATTCGCTCGCCTTGACAAACGAGTTGGAGCAGGCGGTTAAGTCGGTTGACCCTGAGTTGCCGGTTGCAAACGTGCAGCCAATGGATGAGTTGGTTTCGCGCTCGATGTCGCCGCAGAAATTGTCTGCGTCCGTGCTGGGAGCGTTCTCTGTTGTGGCTTTGATCTTGGCAGTCGTAGGTATTTACGGTGTGATTTCGTACATGGTCAACGAGCGTAACCACGAAATCGGCGTCCGCATTGCATTGGGCGCGCAGAAATGCGATGTCTTGCGCCTTGTGTTTTCTCAAGCTACCCGATTGGTTGCGGCCGGGTTGGGACTCGGGTTCGTTGCCGCGCTTTCACTTACTCGGATGCTCACGAGTTTTGTATTTGGGATCAAGGCAGCGGATCCGCTGACCTTTTCGGTCGCGCCGCTGGCACTGCTGATGGCTGCGAGCCTTGCCATCTATATTCCGGCCCGCCGAGCGAGCGGGATTGATCCCATGGATACGTTGCGGAACGAGTAGGAGTTTCTATTTGCGTCGTCGCTTTGCGGGACGCTGCGGTTTTTCTTCGAATACGGCGAATTGAATTTTCTTTTCCACTGGGTCGATCCGATCCACGAGCACGCGTATCTTTTGTCCCAGGCCGTAGATCCTGCGGTTGCGTTGTCCGATGATCTCGCGAGTATTTTCGTGGTAGTCATAGCGGTCGTCGGTCAACGAGTCCAGCGGGACCAGCCCCTCGATGAACAGGTCCGTCAGTTCGACAAAGAATCCAAACTTGGTGACGCTGATGATCAGGCCGTCGAAGTCTTCGCCGACGCGGTCCTCCATGAACTTGACCTTTTTCCATTCCATCAGGTCACGTTCGGCTTCGTCGGCGCGGCGCTCGGACCGGCTGGACTCGTCGGCAATTTCGTGAAGCTCTTCCAGAGGAATTGTGCCGGTGAGCGGTTCAAGCGATTCGCGATGCGCGGTGCGATCGCGGCGTTTGGACCAGGGGGAGGGTGCATCGGTGGCTTTGTCTTTCGCGGGCGAGGACACCGGCGCCACACTACTGTTTCGCAATACTTCTTTCAGAATCCTGTGGACGATAAGGTCGGGATAGCGGCGGATTGGGGAAGTGAAATGGGTGTAGGTTGGGGCTGCCAGCGCAAAGTGTCCCAGGTTTTCTTCGGAATATCGAGCTTGCTTCAACGAACGCAGCATCAGGTAAGAAAGAATTCGCTCCTCCGGCCTGCCTGCGATCTTCTCCGTCAACTTCTGATACATGCGCGGAGTGATATGAACTTCTTTCGGAATTTCAATTTCCCGCGGACGCTTCCCTGTGCCATAGCTGGCTCGGCGGTCGGACTTGAACTGTACGCGCTGAATTGGCAGCGCGCCCACACCGAGGGAATACCCGAAGGCTGCGGCAATGACTTCGAAATCGTATACCCGCTTGGCGTCAGGCTTCTCGTGAACGCGGTACAACGAAGCAACGCGTTTGTTCTCGAGGAATCCCGCTACACATTCATTCGCCGAGAGCATGAATTCCTCAATGAGGCGATTGGCGATGTTGCGCTCTGAACGCGTAATGCTCTTCATCAACCCGAGTTCATCGAATTCGATTACGGGCTCGGGCAAATCGAAATCGATGGAGCCGCGCCGTTCACGCTTGCGATTCAAGATCAGCGCGAGATCGCGCATCATTTCGAAAGTGCCAACCAGACTCGCGTAACGTTTTCGTGTGCCGGCATCGCCTTCTAGCACGGCGTTTACGTCGGTGTAGGTCATACGCTCCGCGGACCGGATGATGCCCTCGCTCAACTCGTAGCCAAGAATCTCGCCGTGGTGGTCAATCTTCATCAAGCAGGAAAGTACGAGCCGATCCACTTGCGGGCGCAAGCTGCAGATATCGGTCGAAAGCTCCAGGGGTAACATGGGCACGGCGCGATCGGGAAAGTACACACTGGTGCCGCGCAATCGCGCCTCCTGATCGAGGGCTGAATCGGGGGTGACGTAATGGGCTACGTCCGCGATGTGCACCTGAAGCTCGTAGTTGCCGCCGTCGATCTGCTGAACAATGACGGCATCGTCGAAGTCGCGCGCAGTTTCGCCGTCGATAGTGACGATCGGGAGAGCACGGAAGTCGCGGCGCTTTGCTACTTCGCTGGCCGGAATGATGGGTTCAATGCTTTGAGCCTGATCGAGCACCTCCGGCGGAAAACGATGAGGTAAGTGAAACTTGCGGATGATGACCTCGACGTCGACTCCGAAGTCGTCTTCGTAGCCGAGAATCTCAACCACTCTTCCTCGCGGATTCTGCGTGGCCGAGGGCCAGTCGGTGATTTCGACATCCACGACAACGCCTTCGAGATCGTCCCATTCGGCGTGGCGGGCAGCTTCATTACCCAGGACACGATCGACGGATTTCTTCTTCTTTGAAACCGTATCGTCTCCCTGGCTCGCGCGGGACGCCCTCGGGACAGCCGGCGAGACGCCAGCGCTACCAGGAACCTCCATGCCTGGCGGAATAACGACCTCTTGCGAGATCTTCTGGTCGATCGGCGTGGCGTAATTGCCGCGACTACCGTAATGAAAGATTCCGACGACAGTACCGTGAGCGCGGACGACGGGGCGAACGATGCGTCCTTCGGCGCGACCATCGGGACGGATCGTGCCGACCTCGACCAGCACGCGGTCGCCGTGCATGGCGGAGCCCACGGCGGGCGGCGGAATGAAGATGTCTCCGGCAAGCTGCGTCTTCAAGCGCGCGTCGAGGGTAGAGGCATCGGGCGTAACAAAACCAAAGCCGTCGCGATGCATGCTCAACTTTCCGACCAGAACGTTTTTGCCCGCAGCGGCCTTCGGAATTGTGTAGCGGTCAGAATCGACCTGAATCAGCTGGCCACTACTCACCAGGTTCTGCAGGCGTTCGGAGAGTTCCTGGCGTGCGGCGCCGTGCAGTCCCAGTTCCCGCACCAGTTGCTTGAAGCCAGCGCTGCCTTTGGGCTGGCGTTCAATCTTCTTGAGGATGGCGGAATCGGAAAGTCGGTCCAAGATCGTGAGTTGTCTACGACTCAAACCATAACACGCCAGCAACCGGGCGCCGTCGCCGCATTGGGTTTACCAGGTGTCGCGAGCTTGGGCTGGCCAGCAGTTCAACAGAAGGCGCAATAAAACGATCTGTCCGATGTGATAGCTATTGTGCATTGCGGTCTGCCAGAGTACAGCCAGCACCGAAGAAGATATCTGGCTGTGGACGGCGTGAGTTGCGTTCACCTCGCGATTCAAGAATTCTGTATCTGACTGTGCGAGTTTTGAGAGATCGTCAATCAAAGCAGCAAACCGTGCTACGGTTTGCTTCCACTCCGTCTCGTTCGCCGGAGAAGAATGGGTCGGCCAACTCTCAGTGGCGTGCGCAGGATAAGTGGGAGATTCTCCTCTCATCCTTTGCACCTCGTAGTCCATCCAGTAGTTCATGTGTGAGAGTATCTGGAAAATCGAATGAGGGTAGCCTTCTAGGCGCCGGCCCGCAAGCTCAGCTGGAATGCCCTGAACAGATGCAATCGGGCTCGCGTGCGCCCCTTTTCCATGAAGTAGTTCGATCAGAGTCCGTTGGCAAATGCTTATGCTCATTTTCAGCTCGCCAATACCCGCGTGGACATGACTTGGCACCCACAGCGAAGGTGTCTCGCGGCTCGGCGTCCGAGACTTCGTCAGTGTATAGGAACTGCTGTTGAGGCGAAGGAATTACATCAAAGGCGGTTTCGGCCCCCATTGCCTAAAGAGGTTACGAAAGGCTCGAAAAGTGTAGAAAGGGCAGAATTTCCACAAGACTTGGGCCTGACACCGGAGTAGAATTTGTTTGGTCACCAAAGTGCGAGTGCGACCCCTTAATCTACCCGTGACGAAAGGACTTTTTCGATATGTGGAAACCGACCAATCAGCCTTCTGCGACATCATCCCGGCCAGGTGAGCCGGAGCGTCCCGCAATGCCTACTCCGGTGACGTCTGCGCCAAGTGAGCCGGCGTCTGCGGCACCTCGTCCGGCGGTCGCGGCCAGCACGGCGGACCAGGCCACGATCGGGAAATCGCTGGTGATCAAAGGCGAAGTGACCGGTTCCGAATCGCTTTATATTGACGGGCGCGTGGAAGGCTCTATCAACCTCGCTGGCAACCGGGTAACGGTTGGCCGCAATGGTGTGGTTGCCGCGAACATCAATGCCCGCGAGATTGTGGTGCTGGGGAAAGTACGTGGCAACCTGACCGCCAGCGACCGCGTGGATATTCGTAGCGACGGCTCGCTCACCGGCGACGTCGTCGCGGCTCGCATTTCGATTGAAGATGGCGCGTTCTTCAAAGGCGGCATCGACATTCGCAAGGGTGGCCAGAAGGCGAATGGCGAGGAAATGAAAGCGCCAGCGGCTTCGACCGAAGCGGCTGCCGCGCGAGCGTAGCAGACTTCACAGGTCAGGTCTCGAGTGTCGAATTGGCTGCTCGGGACCTGAACACTCAAACCTGTCTACGGTTGAATTCCCTTGCTTAACTCTTCTGCTTGCCTCTCGACCACGTGTGGAATCCCCGTCCCTTTACGCCTTCGTAGATCGCCCGGTAACTGAGACCGCGTCAGCCAGAGTCCAGCAGCAACCGCTCCTGCCCAGGTCATGGCAATCAAACCCAGAGCCTCGACGTCGGCGCTGCGGCTGCCAGCAATCATAATGACACTTGCGACGCGGTAACTCAAAACGCCCGCGGCTGCGGCGGTGATAGCGGCTTTCCCAAGTTCCCCCCACTCCAATTCGTTCCAGCGAACAAGCTTGTGTTGGTGCAGCAGAATCGCCATAGCCAGACAGTTGGCTGCGATCCCGAGATCGGAGGCAAGTGCAAGTCCGACCGCCGAGAAGGCGTGATACAGCGCGCGGTACATTGGAAGTGAAGCGATCGTGATCAGGCTGCTCGCGACCATGGGCGTGAGGGTGTTTCCGGCGGCGTAGAAGGCGCGCGCATAAAGTCCTTGCGCCGCCCAGAAGACGAGTGAAACCGAGAACCAGAAAAAGTAGGAGGCGGTGGCCTGCGAGTCAGAGAAAACGAAGTGACCGTGCGGCAGGCGGTATACCAGATCGATCAACGGGAGCGCGGCAGCCATCATCAAACTGGTCGCGAGGAGCGCAGTAGCAGCGGTTCGGTAGACCGACGCGTTTACGGTTTCGGCAAACTCCTGCATTCGTTTTTCGCCGAACAGGCGGGCAAAGAATGGTAGTGAGGCTTGTCCGACAGCTTGGCCCAGAATCGCAATGGGCACCTGTAGAAGGCGTTTGGCGTAGTTGATGTGGCTGATTGCACCCGCTGAGTCGGAAGCGAAATAACGCAGAATCCAGTCGTCGGCGCTGACCAGCGAAACTCCGATCATCAGTGGAATCGACATGCGAACCCATTCGCGAAAAGCGGAGTTGCGCACGTCGAAAGAAATGCGGTAACCCGCGCCCACACGAGCCGCGCCGATTGCATTGATCAAGAATGGTCCGACGAAAGTGCCAACCAGCGCTCCGTAAGCCAGAGAAGCAATTCCGAAGGAATGAGAAAGCGTCACGCCGCCCAGAATGATGAAGCCGTTGTAGATCAGCGGTCCTAAGGCCGGGAACAGAAAAAGCCGGCGCGACGACAACACCGCGGAAACGACTCCACCGACGTAGAACAAAATCTGCGCCGGCAGCAGAATGCGGGTAAGGTGCACGCAGAGGTCGATTTCCTCTGGCTTGAAGTTGTGGAACATGAGACGCGTAATCTGAGGAGCAAAGATCTCCGCGAGAAGCACGCCGACGCCCAACACCAGCGTCATCACCGTAATGATTACGGAAAAAGTCTTTTGCGCGTCGTCCTCTCTTTTTTCTGCGAGAAAACGTGTGTAGATGGAAACGAACGTGATCGAAATCGTGCCACCTGCCACCAGATAGGCCAGGAAATCAGGAATCTGGAAAGCGGCGATGTAGGCGTCGGTGGTCGGTCCGGCTCCGAACGCCCAGGCAGTGTAGGCCTCGCGAAGATACCCGACGATGCGCGAGAGCACCATCGCGGTCATCAACAGCACGGTTGCCGAAAAAGCAGTGTGCTGATGAGACGGCCGGAACAAGCGCAGCCAGCGGGCTGAGACAGACAGTTGGCGGGTCTGATCGTCGCGTCCGGAATTCGCCATCACGTGGCGATTCTACACGGAGAAACAGCTTGGTCTCGTTAGGCGGGATGGTTCGTCCGATGAATTTCACGGAATAGTCCAAAGTGGTAAGTGCATTGACGAGAAGGAGTCAGCTATTAATTTTTGACACCCACGCACGAGCCGCTGGATAATCCGAGCCGTGCCGGATTCCACCGCAATCGAGCCTTCGTCGTATTCTGCCGTTCTGCGGCGGTCGTTCCGCAAGACTTTTCCTCCTGCTGTTCGTGGCGAAGGCGTTTATCTGTGGGACGCGCGGGGCAAGCAATATCTTGACTTTTCGGGATCAGCCGCGGTGAGTTTCATCGGGCATGGGGTGGCTGAGATTGCGGCAGCGATGGCGGCGCAGGCGAAGCAGTTGGAGTTCGTTCACAGCAGCCAGTTCACGACCCCGATAGCGGAGGAGTATGCGGCGGAGTTGCTCGAGTTCGCGGGCAAGAATTTTGCCGGCGGCTGTGTGTATTTCACCTGCGGCGGGTCGGAGTCGGTCGAAACTGCGCTGAAGCTAGCGCGGCAATATCAGGTAGAGATTGGGCAGGCCAGGCGGCATCAGGTAATCAGCCGTGGGCAAAGCTATCACGGTTCTACGCTGGGGGCGCTGTCGGTCTCTGGTAACAAGCGCCGGCGTGAAATCTACCGTCCGATGGTCCGGGAGTTTGCCCATGTAGCATATCCATATTGCTATCGTTGCGCGTTTGATTGCATCGATGGTTGCCGCAACTGCGGACAAGAGTACGCCGCGGAGTTGGAGCAGGCGATTGAGGCCGCAAACGGCGAAGTAGCAGCATTCATCGTTGAGCCAGTTAGTGGAGCGACGCTTGGCGCGGTCGTGCCACCTCCGGGTTATTTACAAAGAGTGGCCGAGATTTGCCGACGGTGCGGCGTTCTCTTGATCGCCGATGAAGTGATGACCGGCATGGGACGAACTGGGAGGAACTTTGCCGTCGAGCATTGGCAAGTTGCGCCGGACATTCTAGTCACAGCCAAAGGATTGGCGAGCGGCTATGCGCCTCTGGGCGCGGTCCTGGTTTCAAAAAGAGTGGCCGACGCGATCGCGGATGGGTCTGGAGCTTTCCTGCACGGTTTCACCTATAACTCGCATCCGATTTCACTGGCTGCGGGTCGAGCGGTGCTGAGATCTCTGCAAGGGCAAAAACTTGTGGAGGCAGCGGATTCAGAACGGCAGGGATCGTGCGCTTCGACTCTGCGCCGTGGTCTCGAAAGTCTGCGCGAGGCAAAGTCCGTTGGCGATGTACGGGGGATCGGATTGCTATGGGGAGTGGAGTTCGTCGCCGACAAGAGTACGAAGCAGCCATTCGCTCCTGAGTTGAATTTCGCTGGCCGCGTGGCTCAAGCTTCGGTCAAGCGAGGACTGCTGGTTTATCCCATGCAAGGATGCGTGGACGGAGTGTCGGGCGATCATGTGCTGATTGCGCCGCCAGCAGTGATCACCGCCGAGCAAATCGATTGGGCGGTGAAGCAGTTGAGGGAAGCGATCGACGAAGCTACTCTGACTTAAGCAAGCGTTTCCATCAGGACTTAGTCGATGTGGTTGTGGGCTTGGCGTTCGACGGACCATACATCTTCCGGTTTTTGTTCGAACGGATAAACGTGGACCATCCAGCCGAAGATCTGGGGCATGAACTTGCCGCCAGCGGCATCGCAAGCTTCTTTGGTGGTAATTGATCCATGCAGGCCGAATTGCGCATTCGGTCCGCCCATCTCGCTCCGTTTGTCGTCCGGAGGCAAGCACAGGTTCACGTGAGCGTGCCACTGGGCAATACTGAGCGGAATGCGGGAGTCGAGTTCTTCTTCGGGCGTATCTTTGGGCGCCGTGTACATGACGCCGATGAGCTTATAGCCATCGCCCTGTTTTTCATAAAGCAGGGATGTCGGATGATCGGCATTAAAGTGGGTGCGGGTTTCGAAAGCGTACCAGTAGTTTGTGAAGTGGTACTGCTTCTGCGGCCGATTGGGCATGAAAATCTTAAAACCATCGGCTAGGGCAACTTTGTAATCCACGTATTTTTCGGCAACCTTGCGGGCGGCCGCCGCCACCTGGTCGGCCTTTTCCCGATCGCCTGGCTTCAGGTCGCGCATCGTGGTCATCTTCATGTGCGGACCCATATCCATGTGACGCCCTTCCATGGATTGCATGGCGTGCGCACTGCCGTCGTTGCCCATCCCCGGCATGTCGTGCATTTCGGAAGCGCTCATGTTCGACATGTCGCTCTTGGGTGCTTGTTGTTGCCCCCACACTGGAGAAATCGCGAACGCTACGATCACGGCGGCAGCCAGAATTGGTTTGCTCATACGTAACCCCCCTCAATGTATTAACCCTGAACCAGACGGATGGTTTCTGCAACAGAAGCTGATTACTGATGGTTACGGGAGTAATTCCAATTGCAAAGAGACCGTTGTTCAGGAGGCGAGTCCTGTCGGCGTTGCCTCCGCCAATCCCAGCCCGAGCAAGATTCGATTCGCGGCGTCATTTCCTGAGCGAACGCAATCAGGCACTCCGATTCCACGGTATCCGTTGCCGGCCAGCGCCAAGCCGGGAAGTTGCTGCAGCAAGGTTTCGATGCGCTGCAGACGCTCCAAGTGCCCAACCCCGTATTGCGCCATCGCGCCTTTCCACCGATAAACGCGGGTGAATAGCGGATCAGCGGTCAGCTTGATGATTTGGCGAAGGTCTTCGCGGACCATCCGAACAATCTCTTCGTCGGGCGTCTGCAAAACCTCTTCGTCGCGCGCGCCGCCAATGAAGCAGCGGAGCAGGGCACGGTCCTCGGGAGCGCGGTGGGGAAACTTGTTGTGCACAAACGTTGCGGCCAGGGTACGTTTGCCTTCGCTGCGCGGCACAAGAAAGCCGAATCCCGGCGGCAGAGATGCACGCACGCTCCGGTCGTAGCCGAGGTTCACCGTAACTGACGACGTGTAAAGTATGCCTCGGAGTTGGGATGCCAACTCGGTGCTGGCGATGCCCAGCAGTTCGGCGGCAGCGTGCGTCGGCGTGGCCACGATCACCGCGTCGAATTGATCTGAAGCGTAGCCCGCGGAAACCACCCAGCTTCCGTTCTGCCGTTGAAGCTGCTGCACTGGAGTGCTCGATTGAAGTACCGATGCCGGGAGTCGAGCAAGAATTGCGTCCACCATCTGCTGCATGCCATTCTTCAACGAAGTGAACAGAGGCCTCGCTGGAGCTTTGGAAGCATGGGCCAGATTCGTGCGAGCAGCCAGCATGCCGCGGCCCAGGCTGCCGTGTGCCGCTTCCATCTCGACGAAGCGCGGCAGAACGGCGCGAACGCTGAGTTGCGAAGCTTTGCCGCCATAAATGCCAGAGAGCAGCGGGTCGGTAAGACGGTCCACCATTTCGGTACCGTAGTGGCGTTCGACAAATGAGGCGACGGTTTCGTCTGCGTTCGCCTTTTGTGGGGGATGAAACCACTCGCGCGCCATGCGCAGCTTGGTACGGGCGGAAAACAGCGGCGACAACACGGTCGGCGCGATCTTGGTCGGAACCATAAACATCAGACCGTCGGGGATCGCGACCAATCTGCCCTTTACCAGAATGTAGGTTTTGCGATCGGTATCATTGGAGCCCATCAGCTGATCGCCGAGTCCAACTTCACGGCATAAGTCGCTGGCCCAAGGCTTTTCCGTGAGAAACGAATCGGGTCCAGCCTCGATCAGACAATCGTCCACACGCTCGCTAATCAACACCCCGCCGAAACGCGGGCTCGATTCGAACAGGACATACTCAAGCGAAGCGCCGGCCAACCGGTGTTTTTCAAGCGCAAAGGCAGCCGACAATCCCGAGATTCCGCCGCCGATGATGGCAATCCGCTTCATTGACTGCGCCCGGCAATTGTAGCCAGCCGAGATCTGACGATATCGGCCAGAGCAGCCGTCAACAACGGCGAATCGTTCAGCGACTCGGCGCGCCGCAGTTGCATCTCTTCCTTCTGGGCGAATTGTTTGAACAAGATGTCGATATCGTAGAGCACCTCGACGTGATCACAGAGAAATCCTATAGGCTGAACAAACACACCGCGATAGCCTTTTTCCTTCAGGCCGAGAATCGTGTCTTCCACACGCGGCCCCAACCACGCTCCTCCAGACATGCCCTGGCTTTGAAAGGCAAAGGCCCAATCGTCGGGAGTCAAGCCGGCCTCGCGCGCCACCAGCGACGCGGTTTCCTTGGCCTGTCTCTCATAAGGGTCGCCCTCAGCGATAGTTCGTTCGGGAACGCTGTGCGCGGTAAAGATGACAGGAACTTTGTAGGTCCCCATTTCACGGGCAGCGCGGTCTCGACCTGCCCGCAACTTCTCTGCAAATGCTTTAATCAACAGCGGGTGCTCGTGCCACGACTCGACGAAATCAACCGTGAAGGGAGCTTGGTTGCCAGCAAGAGCGGAACGATACAGACCGACGCTGGTACGCGAGTCCTGAGGCGCCATGCAAATCGCGACGGCATTTTCAACGCCGCCCGAGATCATATCGCGAACAGCGTCAGCGATGAACGGTTTCCAGTTTCGCATGCCAACATAAACCGGCAAGCCCAATTCGCGGGCCAGAAGTTCCGCCTGCTTCAGCGTTAGCTCGGTGAGCGGAGGGCGGCCAATCAGCCCGTAGCGGTGCTTCACTTCCTCAATTACTTGCTGGGGAAGTGCTCGGCCACCAGTCACGCGGAGCAGAAATTCCGGTACGTCCTCCACGGAGTCGGGGCTACCGTGAGCGAGCAGCAGGACCGCGGCTTTTTCTGGATGGGCCAAGCTTTACTCCGTCGAGACTCCGTCAACACTTCTTCATCGCGAGGCGGGGGCGACTTTCGTCGAGTGCCCCTGCACGAACTGGGCCAGAGCTTTCACATTTTCGACTGGAGTTTCCGGTAAGATGCCGTGACCTAGATTGAAAATGTGTCCGGGCCGTCCGGCCGCGCGGCGCAAAACATCTTCAGCACGTGACTTCAGTTCCTTCCACTCTGCGAACAGCAGAACCGGATCGAGATTGCCCTGCACGGCACACTCAACACCTACGCTCCGCCAGCCGTCATCGAGTGGAAGCCGCCAGTCAAGCCCGATCACTTCCGCGCCAGTTTCTCGCATCGAAGGTAGAAGCGTGGCGCTGTCCGTTCCAAAGTAAATTATTGGCACGCCAGTTTCTTGCAACGCTTTCACCAGTTCAGTCGTGCGCGGCTGGACGTAGCGACGGTAGTCTTCAACACTCAGGCAGCCGACCCAGCTATCGAAAACCTGGATGACGTCGGCGCCTGCCTGCACTTGCCGAGCCGCATAATGAGAAACCACCCTGACCAGCTTCCGTAGCAGCTCATCCCATGCACCCGGCGACGAATACATCATCTTCTTGGTATGAACGTAGTTACGCGAGCCGCCTCCTTCGATCATGTAACTGGCAAGGGTGAAGGGCGCACCACAAAATCCGATGACCGGCAGATTAGTTCCAAAATGCTTGCACACCAACCGCACCGCTTCGGCAACATATCCCAGATCTTCAGCGCGATCGGTGCGCAGGCGAGTTACGTCTTCCTTCTGGCGCACCGGCTTTTCGATGACCGGACCTTCGCCGGCCGAGAAGTGAAACGGCAGCCCCATGACTTCCAGGGGCAGGAGCAGGTCAGCGAAGATGATCGCAGCATCTACGCCGAGGGCTTCAGCAGCGGTGATCGTGACCTCGGCAGCGACTTCCGGTTTCTTGCAAATCTCGATCAGCGAATATTGTTTGCGTACAGCGCGGTATTCGGGCATGTAACGTCCGGCTTGCCGCATGAACCACACCGGTGTGCGATCAACCGGTTGCCGCTTGCAAGCCTTGACGAAACGGGATTCAGGGGCGGACATGGACATTCAAATGTAGCATCTTCGAGGCGCAGGACGGAGCGAGGTCGGTGTATGCCGCACGGTGTGTACCCCCGCGCGACTTTGTTCCAAGCTGCGTGCCCTTCCTAATAGGGCGCACCAAAAGAGATAACCTCATTTCCCCCTGGACTCGGCCTATCATTCTTAAGAACGATCCGTTTCTAGCAACGCCCCGCAGGAGGTACGCACATGGCAGCGAATCAGGTGGTTCTCTACTTCGACAAGCAGGAGGATGCACTGCTTTTCACCTTGGCTGCCAGTTCAGTCATGTCGGCTGACGGGCCTGTCCACGGCAGCGACGCCGTGGTCAAGGTTGCGGAAGAGATCTGCAAAGCCAGTCGCATCACGACCGAGGGTGTTCTAAGCAGCTAACTAGTCCGACCATGGCTGCGGGGTGCGATCCCATCGGTGCTTCTTGAGAGTCTGAACGAGATATGGTTCGAGTAGACCCGCATCGCTCACCGCAATGTTTTGCTGGACGTGTTCTGGTTTCCTCATCCCCACAATCGTAGTGCTGACTGTTGGCTCCGATAAGATAAATCGCAAGGCCGCATCGGGCATTGTCATGCCTTTCGGAAGAGCTGGCTTCAGTTTGTCTACCCGAGCCAGCGTGTTCTTGAGGTTGTCCGGGCCGAAGTATTTGGAGCGCCAGTCGTCCCCGGGGAACTTCGTTTGGGCAGTCATCTTACCCCCAAGGCTGCCTTCATCAAGAGGGACTCTGGCGATCACGCCAATGTTTAACTCGCGGCAGACGGGAAAAAGTTCGTCTTCCGGCGACTGATCGAAAATGTTGTAGATCACCTGCACAACATCCACGAGCCCGGTGCGCAGAGCCTTGATTCCGTTCTCCGGCTGCCATCGATTGAGGCTGAGCCCGAAGAAACGGATCCGCTTGTCACTCTTCAACTTTTCTACTGTCTCGCGAAATTCGGGATCATTGGTCCAGCTATCGTCCCAGACGTGAAATTGCAAAAGATCAATAGAATCGACGCCGAGCTTCTCGCGGATCAGGTTGGCATATTTGAATACGTGTTCCGCAGGGAAAACATCGACGTACTTGTCCTTCGAGGACGCCGGCCACTTATCGTTGAGCGGGGGAATCTTGGAGGCCGCGTACAAGCGCTTACCACGGTTGGCGGATAAGATTTTGCCCAGCAAGCCGTCGCTCTTGCCCTCGCCGTAAGCCCACGCCGTGTCGAAAAAGTTGCAGCCCAGATCGACAGCCAACTGCAACGCCTCAAGCGACTTGCGATCATCAGACCCGCTCCAGCCGCTCATTCCCCAAAGTCCATGCGCAATTTCGCTTACCTCAAAACCGGTCCAACCGAGCTTTCGGTACTTCACGAGATCCTCCGCGGGAGACAAAAATCCCGCCGCTGGGATTTGACATTGCCGCTCTCAGATTCTTAACATGTATGTTCAGCCCTGAGCCGTTCAAAAGTAGCACGGTTCGGGCTTTATAAACCCTAATTCCTTGCGACAAACCTCTTATGATTACGGTGAAAGAGCTTACCAAGAAATACGCACGTAATACTGCTGTCGATCACATTTCATTTCAGGTTGAGAAAGGACAGATCGTAGGTTTTCTAGGGCCGAATGGGGCCGGGAAGACCACGACCATGCGCATGCTGACGTGTTTTCTGTCCCCCACGTCGGGTGGCGCAACTGTGGCCGGCTACGATGTCCTGGAACAGCCGCTTGAAGTCAAGAAGCACATCGGCTACCTCCCCGAAACCCCGCCGCTCTACCCGGAGATGGAAACTGGCGAATACCTGACGTTCGTCGGCCAGCTCAAGGGGCTCTCGGGTGTGGAACTGCGCAAGCGCGTCGATTATGTTTGCGATCGCTGCTCGGTTGCCGATGTAAGAAACAAACTTCTGGGCAGACTCTCGAAAGGCTATCGCCAGCGGGTCGGGCTGGCTCAGGCGATCATTCACAACCCCGACGTGCTGATTCTCGATGAGCCCACCGCCGGCCTCGATCCCAAGCAGATCAACGAGACCCGTGATTTGATTAAAAGTCTCGGCGGCGATCACACCGTCATTCTCAGTACGCATATTCTGCCGGAAGTCGAGCAGACCTGTGAGCAGGTGCTGATCATCAACAAAGGCAAGCTGGTGGCGACCGATTCGGTACACAATCTGCAGAACCGCGCGCGCGGAGCGGAGTCTGTGATCGTCGAGGTGAGTGCGCGCAATGCCAGTCTCGATTTCGCAGCCGTTCAGCGCCGGCTGGAACAGGTTGTGGGTGTGAGTCGAGTCGTCGCGAAACTGAGCCAGGAGAATCGGAGCAGCTTCGAGGTCGAGAGCCGCAAGGGCTTTGTCCGTGGCGATCTGGCGCGCGCAGTGGTCGAAGCCGGTTGGGATTTGAACGAACTGCGTCCCGCTGCCATGAGCCTCGAGGAAATCTTCCTGCAACTCACAGGCGCGGAAGCAGAAGTCAAACAAGATGAAGTCGCGCTTCAGGGGGCAAACTAAATGCGCAATGTTTTGATCATCTGCCGCAAAGAGCTTCGCAGCTATTTCGCGTCGCCAATCGCGTATCTGCTGCTGACGATGTTCGCGCTCATCTTCGGCTTCTTTTTCTGGAACTCATTAGGTTATTTCGTTCTGATGGGCATGGAATCGCAGATGCGAGGCCGAATGATGCCGATGAATCTCAACGAAATGATCATAAGGCCGCTGCTGTCCAATGTCGGAGTGATTGGGCTGTTCTTCATTCCGATGATCACCATGCGCCTGTTTGCGGAAGAGAAACGCAGCGGTACGATCGAGCTGCTGGCGACGTCGCCGATTCGCGACGTCGAAGTCATCCTGGGAAAATGGCTGGCGGCGGTTGGCTTGTACGCGTGCATGCTGCTGGTCGCGGCAATGAATCTTGCCTTCCTTTTTAGATACGGCAAGCCCGATTGGAAGCCTTTGTTGATTGGCTATCTCGGTTTGTTACTACAGGCGGGGGCCTTGCTGGCGATTGGAACATTTATCTCGACGCTGACCAAGAATCAGATCATCGCTGGTGCCGCAACCTTCGGCGTATGCCTGCTTCTGTGGGTCTTGGAATGGGTCAGCGGATACGAAACCGCAACCTGGGCGCAGGTGCTCGCTTATATGTCAATCATCACGCACTTCGAGTCGTTCGCCAAAGGCGTGCTCGACTCGAAGGACGCAATCTTTTATGTGACGGTGATTTTCCTGGGACTGTTTTTCACGGCCCGTTCCATGGAATCTCTCCGCTGGAGGTCGTAAGTGAATACGCAGCTGCTGAAAGCCAGACAGACGAAGTATGCGGCTTACGCGGTGGTCTACGTCTTGGTAGTCATAACCGCGGTTGTGATCGTGAACTTTCTTGCGAATCGCTACCCCAAGTCTTACGACGCGACGTCGAACAAGCGTTACAGCCTATCCGAGCAAACGGCGAAGATCGTCAAGGGATTAAACGAGAATGCGACCATCGTTTATTTCGATCAGGGAACGCGGTTCGAGCACGCGAAAGACTTGCTGGGTGAATATGCGAGCCTTTCCCCGAAGGTTCACGTTGACTACGTTGACCCCGACAAAAAACCGCAGGAGGCCCGTGAAGCAGGCATAAAGAACTACGGGACCGCGATCGTGCAGGTGGGCGACAGGAAGGAAGAAGCCAAAGGCATGACGGAAGAAGGCATCACCGGCGCGTTGATCCGCGTGCTCAAGAATAAAACGCGCACCGTGTGCTTCGTGGCCGGCAGTGGGGAGCACCAGATCGACGACAACGACCGCAACGGCTACTCCCAATTTAAAGAACTCGTGGGCAAAGACAATTATGAAGCGAAGTCAATCGACTTGCTGCAGAAAGCCGAGATCCCGAGCGATTGCACCGCGCTTGTAGTAGGCGGACCGACTCGGGATTACCAACTGCCCGAAGTCGACGCTATCAAGAAATATGTCGAAGATGGTGGTCGTGCATTGTTGATGCTTGATCCACCGCTCAAGATTGGACGCTCGGAGATCGCGGATAACGACGCTCTCACGAACCTGCTGCAGACTTGGGGTGTGACGTTGGATAAGAATCTGATTCTGGATTTGAATCCAATCGGCCAACTCGCCGGCCTCGGTCCGCAGGTGGCGCTTGTAACCAGCTATGACTCGCAACCCATCGTAAATGGCATGAAGGGCACGGCAACCGGCTTCCCGCTATCGCGTTCCATCGAAATCAAGAACGGCGACAAAACCACGGTCCAAAAGATGTTCGACTCTTCAACCACGAGCTTGGCGACGAACAACCTGAGTTCTCCTGCAATCGATCCGAACGATCCCAAGAACACCAAGGGACCGCTGACGATTGCCGCCGCCGGCACCTACAACACCGGCAAGCAGGATTCGCAGGGAAGGTTCGTGGTGGTGGGCAGTTCGTCGTGGGCGGCAAACTCGTTTGTGAAGTTCAATGGCAATAGTGATCTGGCTTTGAACACGATCGATTGGCTGGCGTCTGACGAAGATCTGATTTCGATCCGTCCCAAGCAAGAGGAAGACCGCCGCATCACTATGACGGCGGCTCAGCAGAATTGGGTTCGCATTACCAGCCAGTTCCTGTTGCCGCTGGCGGTGGTTTTTGCCGGCGTCTCGGTGTGGTGGCGGAGGCGGTAGATGAAACTGCGCGGTCTGATCGTTGCCACCGTCATCCTCGCAGGACTTTGTGGGGCGCTTTACTGGTCCAATCATCACAAGCCCGCCGACGCTACGGAAGTATCGGCTGATGTCCCGCCTAAAATTCTGGCGGTGAAAGAAGCGGACATTTCCAAGTTCGACCTGAAGAAAGACGGCGCGGAGCAGGTCGGCGGGGAACGCAATAACGCGGGCCAGTGGCACATTACTTACCCAGCGCCTCTCGCCGCCGATCAGAGTGCGGTTTCCAGCCTGCTCGGTACTTTTTCATCCCTGAACTCGGAACGATTGGTGGAAGACAAGGCGAGCAATCTAGTGCCTTACGGTCTGAACCCGCCGAAACTTGAAGTGGATTTAACCGAGAAACAAAACAAAACACAAAAGCTGCTGTTGGGCGACAACACTCCAGCGGGGAATGCAATTTACGCCAAGCTCGACGGCGATCCCCGCGTCGTCACCATCCCCAGTTTTGACAAGACCAGTATCGACAAAAGCGCAAACGACCTGCGGGACAAGCGCCTGCTGACGGTCGATCCCGATAAGATTAGCCAGGTTGATCTGTTATCCAAGAAACAAGAAATGGCGTTCGGCCGAAACAAGGACGAATGGCAGCTCGTGAAACCAAAACCGCTGCGCGCGGACGGCACCCAAGTGGATGAACTCGTCCGTGCCCTGACCGACGCCAAGATGGAGCTTGGCGAAACGGACGATCAAAAGAAAACAGCCTCAGCCTTTGCCGCGGCTACGCCAGTCGCAACCGCAAAGGTAACGGCAGAATCCGGAACGCAGGAACTACAGGTCAGAAAAAATAAAGACGATTACTACGCCAAGTCGAGCGCAGTGGAAGGCATCTACAAAGTACCGAGCACGCTCGGTCAGGCGCTCGACAAGAACCTGGAAGACTTCCGCAACAAGAAACTGTTCGACCTCGGCTCGGACGATCCGAACAAGATCGAATTTCGCGACGGAGCGAAAACTGACTTCCTGACCCGAAGCGGAGAAGATTGGTGGTCGGGAAGCGCGAAAAAGATGGACGCGGCCGCTGTCGACGAACTCATCGAAAAGATTCGTGACCTTTCAGCCAGCAAGTTCGTCGACAGCGGATTCACCGCACCGCTCATCGATCTCACCATCACATCGAATGATGGCAAGCGGATCGAAAAAGTAGCAATTTCAAAGGCCGGCGAAAGCTACATCGCAAGACGAGAAAACGATTCCACGCTCTACCAACTCGATTCCAAAGCGGTTGACGACCTCAGAAAGTCAGCCGCCGAAGTGAAGCCTCCCGCAGTTCCCGGGAAGTAGCTGTGCCACAGACAATTGCCAGCTCCACGCTAGTTGAGGCTAAGGAACGACGATTTTACCGCACCCATGCGCCGGTGCTAGACTTCGCGAATGGCCAGCAAAAAGAAAACCAGCAAGAAGTCCACGAAGTCGAAAAAACCAGTTATCAGGAAGAAGGCAGCAAAGAAACCGGTGCAGAAGCGCAGGACGCCAAAGAAGTTGGCGAAACGCAAAGCCACTCCGAGCAGAGCAACGGCAAAAAGCAAAGGCTCGAAGAAAACGATCAATCTGAAGACCGCAGATGCGGGCCGGAAGACTCGGCAGAAAAGCCAGGGGCGGCATGCGCTGGGCTTCTCAGGTGAGACACCGGGATCGCGTTCGGGTGAGCAATCGGGCGACCTCCAGGGCTTGTCCAACGTCGAAAGCGCCGATTCGGAAAGCGTCGACGAGTTGATCGAGGAAGGCAACGCGTTCGAAGCTGGAGTGGTGGCGGGCGTCGAAGAAGCGGGAGGACGCGCCGAAAGGGAAGTACGTACTCGCGAGGTGCCGGAAGATGACGTGCCCGGCGAATACCTGGACGAAGAATAACCGGGCAGCAGGATTCAAAGGGCACTGTTGCTCATCATCTCGCGGCAGTGGCGTGCGATCTGTCGCTCTTCTTCTGCGGGGACAACCTGAATCTTGTCGGCGGTAATCCCAAGGGCTTCAAGACCGCTCGTGGCAGCGGATCGAATGCGATCGCTGTGCTCTCCGATGCCTCCGGTGAAAACGAGTAGGTCGACTCCTCCCAGCAGAGCCGTGTAGGCCCCGATTGTCTTGCGGACCGAAAGAGCGAAAACATCCAAAGCAAGACACGCCTTCGAGTCCCCGGAATGGGCTCGTTCTTCCAGCGTCTTTACATCGCTCTCGCCAGACGAGAGAGCGAAAAGGCCACTCTGACGATTTACCAGTCCCTCAAGTCTGTCGGCATCGAACTTCTGATTGCGCAGAAGAAACACGATGATACCTGGGTCGAGATCTCCTGATCGCGTCCCCATGGGAATGCCGCCGGTGGGAGTTAGGCCCATCGTGGTGTCGATGGATATTCCATTTCGAAGAGCACAGAGGCTTGCTCCATTACCGAGATGAGCAAAGATGGCCCGCGCGGGAAGTCTTGCGCCGAAGTGATGCACCAGCGACTCGTAAGAAACACCGTGAAAACCATACCGGCGAATCCCTGCGTCGAAGTAAGCGAGCGGCAAGGGAAAGTGGGCTGCGACTTCCGGAATCGTCTGGTGAAAAGCGTCGTCGAAGCAGGCGAACTGCGCTGCCGCAGGAAAGATTGATTGTGCGGCGGCGATCAGCGATAGCGCCTGCGGGATGTGCAACGGTGCAAAGTGGGTTGCCGAACGCAGCTGATTAAGGACCTGTGGGGTGATGATTTGGTGTTTGCAGAGTTTTGGGCCGCCGTGCACCACGCGGTGGCCTACAGCCACGGGTGTAGCGTCGATGTGTTCGCGGATGGTCGCACAGAGAGCACCGAGCGCGTCGCTCTGCGATTCGTGGATACGCTCACGCTGCGCAAGCGAGGCGCCGTCGGACGCCCGAATATGTAAGGTTCCGTTGGCACGCCCTATACCCTCGGCGCTTCCCGTCAGCAGCGCTTCTTCGTCGCTTGCCCCACGCCTGTAGATGCCGAACTTCAGCGAAGAAGAGCCGCTGTTGAGTGCCAGGATGAGGCCGTCTTTCGCGATCAAGTCTTCCGCCATTTCTATCCCGGCCACTTCCAGTTCCGAATTTCTTCTTTGTCGATGCCCTCGGCGTGAGCATAGGCAATGCTCTCGATAATCTGACCTTTCAGCCATTCTTTGACGTGAGCGCCAATCGATTGCAAGCGCGGAACCCGGTCGATGACATCGATGGCCAGATCGAAGCGGTCGATCTGATTGATGATGGCAAGTTCGAGCGGGGTGTTTATGTTCCCCCGTTCTTTGTATCCGCGGACATGAATATTGTCATGATTCGTGCGACGGTAACTGAGTTTGTGAATAAGCGAGGCATAGGAATGGAAGTTGAAAATGACAGGCTTGTCGGCGGTGAAGAGGGAATCGAAATCGCGGTCGGAGAGCCCGTGCGGGTGTTCGGTGTCCGGCATGAGGCGGAAAAGATCCACGACATTAACGAAGCGGATCTTCAGATCGGGGAAGTGCTTCTTAAGAATTGCGACCGCAGCGACTGATTCCATGGTTGCGATGTCGCCGGCACATGCCATTACGACATCGGGTTCCGCGCCGTCGTCGGTGGACGCCCAATCCCAAATGCCGACTCCCTTGGTGCAGTGCTTCACTGCGTCTTCCATGGTGAGGTACCGCAAGTGTTCCTGCTTATCCGCGACGATGACGTTGACGTAATCGCGCGAGCGCAGGCAATGATCGGCGACACTAAGCAAACAGTTCGCATCGGGCGGCAAATAGATCCGCACCACAGCCGGGCTCTTATTGGTCACCACATCGAGGAAGCCTGGATCTTGATGGGTGAACCCGTTGTGATCCTGCCGCCAGACCAAGGACGTAATAAGGAGATTGATCGACGGTACGGGCGCACGCCAGTCCAGTTCCTTCTTCGACTTCTCCAGCCATTTGGCGTGTTGGTTGAACATGGAATCGATGATGTGCACGAAGGCTTCGTAGGTTGAGAAAAGGCCGTGACGACCGGTGAGAACGTAACCTTCGAACCAGCCTTCGAGTGTGTGCTCGCTAAGCATCTCCATGACGCGCCCGGAAACATCGAGCTCGCCGCCGTCGGCGTCTTCGGGTTTGTATTCAGCAAGCCATGTTTTTTTCGACGCGGCATAGATGGCTGTGAGCCGGTTGGAGGCGGTCTCGTCCGGCCCGAAGACTCGGAAGGAACTCATGTTGCGACGCATGACCTCGGCAAGAAAGTGTGCGAGCACTTCGGTCGGCGACGAATACGCCCCGCCGGGCGCCTTCACTTCGACGGCGTAGTCGCGAAAATCCGGCATCTCCAGTTCTTTCCGCAGCAGGCCTCCGTTCGCGTGGGGATTGGCGGAGATGCGCCTCTGCCCGGACGGGGCAAGTTGCTGGAGCTGAGGCACAAGCCTTCCACCGGCATCAAACAGCTCTTCCGGCCGGTAGCTTCGCATCCAATCCTCAAGGATTTTCAGACTGCGTTTATTCGTAGCCGGGTCGGACACGGGAACCTGGTGCGCGCGCCACGAGCCCTCCACTTTGTGGCCGTCCACTTCCTTCGGTCCTGTCCAGCCCTTGGGGGAGCGAAGTACGATCATGGGCCAGCGCGGACGTGTGGCGTCGCCGCTTGAACGGGCATGCTGCTGGAGCGAGCGAATCTCGAGAACGCATTGCTCCAGGGTGGAAGCCATCTTCTGATGCATCACAGCTGGGTCATCGCCTTCGACGAAATAAGGTTTGTGGCCGTATCCGATCAACAGAGCTTCTAGTTCTTCCCGCGGGATGCGAGCGAGGATCGTGGGGTTCGCGATCTTGTAGCCGTTAAGGTGCAGTACCGGCAGAACGGCTCCATCGCGAATCGGATTCAGAAACTTGTTCGAATGCCACGAGGTCGCAAGCGGACCAGTCTCCGCTTCGCCGTCGCCAACTACGACAGTGACGATGAGATCAGGATTGTCGAACGCAGCTCCGTAAGCATGCGAAATGGAATAACCCAATTCACCGCCTTCGTGGATCGAACCCGGCGTCTCCGGCGTGCAGTGCGATCCGATTCCGCCCGGAAACGAAAACTGGCGGAAGAACTTGAGCAAGCCCGCTTCATCGCGACTTTTATCGGGATAAATTTCGGAGTAGTAGCCCTCGAGATAGCAATTGGCCAGCGTGGCCGGTGCCCCGTGACCCGGGCCGGAGATGTACATCACGCTCAGGTCATATTTCTTAATGAGACGATTCAGGTGAACCCACACGAACGATTGACCTGGATCTGACCCCCAATGACCGAGAAGGCGATTCTTGATGTGCTCCGGTTTCAGGGGTTCGCGTAGAAGCGGGTTCGCCCGAAGGTAGATCATTCCCGCCGACAGATAATTGCAAGCCCGCCAGTAAGCGTCTATTTTCCTAAGTTCTTCGGGCGGAAGCGGGGCGAGGATTTCAGAAGGCATTCGAGTTCTCCGCAATTTAAAATTTGGCCATCGCCGAGGGAAGCTCCGGCTCGCAGCCTTCAGTTCTCTGATGCGGAAGGGTGCTCCGAAGTTCAGCTCTCTTGTTTCAGATCACTCGGTGTCTCAAAACCATTCTGATTCCAAAGGCGTGAATTTGAGCAAGGTGGCTCGAATAATTGTCCACACGTGTTCAAAAGAACATGGCCTTGAACTGTTCGTGTCGTTGGGAGGCCTGGTTCATCAGGTTGCGGAATTCGGGCTCGTTACGAAGATTCTGCAACAGCGGGTCACGCGCGAAATAAGGATAACAAAAGAATCCGCCTCCAACGCTATGCCGCAGCATGTGCAAAGCGGCGGGCTTGTCACCCAATACGGCATAGGCCTGAGCGACTTTGTAAATACCCTCGGCATCGCTTACTCCGAACTCTTCAATCTTTCCTTCGGTTTGCCGAAGGAGTGCCAAGCCGGCAGCATTGTCGCCTCTGATCGAGTAGCTGAGGGCCTTGCCCACGTCTGCAGGAAGCAGGGAAGAATCCCTCTCGAAAGCGCGATCAAACTCGGTCGCCGCCTGCTCACGATTGTTCAGATAGTATTCGCCAAGGCCATGGTAAAAGAGGATGTAAACAGAATCATTCGCCGGCAGGCTCTGCATGAACTTCGCGTATTCCCCGAGGTATAGATAGCTGTTTAACGCGGCGCTGTTTATTTTGACCTGCGGATTGTACTGACGCGCCTGCTCGCACTCCTCCACGGATTCCTTCAACATTCCGGCAAACCGGTAGGCATAGCCAAGCTCCCAGTGGGCCTCTGCGTTGTTGGGACCAGTTTGCAAAACCGTCCGCAAAAGAGGCACGGCCTGTTCGACTCTGCCCGTATCGGTGAGAAGGTTGGCCATATAGATTCGCGGCTCAACCAACGCAGCATTCAGCGCAATCGCCTTTTCGTACGCGGCCTGTGCCTTGCCGTAGTCTTCCCTTCCGCCAAACTGTAGCGACGCATTGGTCGTGTATGCCCTGCCCAAGTAGGCCCAAGTGAGCGCGTAGTTCGGTTCAATCGCCGCGGACTTCTCGAGCATTTTGATGGCGGCTGCAAAATCATTCAGCGAGTAAAGGTCAACTCCGCGCAAATAGTATTCGTAAGCCTGCGAATTGATCGGATTCTCCGGCTTGAGATTCGCAGCTTCCGTGGGCGAAAGGTTCAACTCCAATCCCTTGATGATCTGTTGCGAAACCCGGTCCTGCACGGTTAACAGTTTGTCGTACTTCAGATCGATCATGTCCTGCCAGAGAATCTTGTCCAGCTTCACATCGATCAATTGTGTCGTGATCCTGAGGTCATTGCCATCTTTGATAAAGCTCCCCGTGAGCAGCGTTTCAACGTTCAAATCCGCCGCGACCTTTCTGGGGTCGATGATCTGATTGCGATATTTATCGACAGAAGAGGATGGCCGCACAGTCAATGCATTGACGTAGCTGAGTTTGGTGATCACCGCGTCTGCCAGCGAAAATCCCAGGAAATCAGTCTCGGGATCCTGCTTGAGATTTCGAAAAGGAAGAATTGCCAGGCTGCGAGGCCGTGGGGATTCGGGAACCGCACGCGATTTCCGTGCAGCAAAATAGCCCGCGACCAGCACCGCGCATAACAGCACCGCGAGTAACGCCAGCAGCCCTCCGCGCGACGACGTTACATCCGCTTCAAGAGGCCGCAACACCCCACCGAATCGACTGCGACCGCCAGACTCGCTCTTTGCGGGTTCAATCGCGACCGATCCCGCAGTTTTATTGCGGGCACCGCTCGATCGATTGCCCGGACGCGAGGACCGTTGAAGTTGCGCTTGAAACTCCGTTTCCTTCTTAAAATCCTGCAGATCGATAAGCAAATCTTTTACCGTTTGATATCGGCTCTCACGGTCCTTGCGCAGCGCCTTGGTGATGATGCGATCGAGTTCATGCGGAACCTCCGGAGCAAGATCGGTAGTGGGCTGAGGCTCAACCTTCAGAATTTCAGCGATGATATCGCTCGCCGTGCCGCCTTCAAACGCCGATCTTCCCGTAACCAGCTCATACATCACCGCTCCCAGGCTAAAAATATCGCTCCTTGCGTCGACTTCGATTCCTCGCGCCTGCTCCGGAGACATGTATTTCGCCGTGCCCAATATCATCCCAGGCTCGCTAGTTGAAGATCGAACAGTCGCCGCCAACCGGCGGATCGTCTCGCCGAGCCTTCTCTCGCTCAGTTTGGCGATTCCGAAATCGAGAACTTTCACAATTCCATCGGTTCGCACAATCACATTGTCGGGCTTGATATCGCGGTGAACAATCCCACTAGCATGAGCGGCCGTCAGAGCGCTGGCAATCTGAATTGCAATGTCAACGGCTGCGTTCAGTTCAGGCTTGCGGGTCAACAGGATATGGCCGAGGGTTACGCCTTCGATGAATTCGGAGGCAATAAAGTGCAATCCATCGACCTGCTCAAATTCATAAATTGTAAGAATGTTCGGATGATTGAGCGCTGAAGCAGCGTGCGCTTCGTGTTCGAAACGACGTAACCCGCGTTCATCGTAGGTCAGTTCCGGCGCGAGCATTTTAAGAGCAACCTTGCGTCTGAGGCGCAAGTCCTCGGCGAGATAAACCTCACCCATCCCGCCTGCTCCGAGCATGGATTTGATTTCGTAGTGCGCCAGGCAAGTCCCGGCGGCAATGGTTTTGTGACGGTCCTGCTCCATCATCTGGTGCGCCGCATCGAGCACCGGCTTTTCCAGGAAATCCATGGGTTTTTCAGCGGAAGTCAGTAAAGCCTCTACTTCTTTTCGCAGCTGCACGTCAGCGCCGCAGTTCTGGTCCAGAAACTCCAGGCGCACCTCAGGCTTCAACTCGAGAGCTCCATAGAACAAGGCTTCAAGCCGTCGCCAGTGGTCTGAGCCAGAAGAGGAAGCCATCACTTCTCGTTTCCTAGGAAGGATGATGTGTCAGTTCGTGGTGCAGCCACGCCTTCGCCATTTTCAACTCCCGATGCACCGTGGCGGGAGAGATCTTTAGAGCGGCCGCAGCTTCGTCATAGGTGAGGCCGCCAAAGCAGAGTAGTTCAATCAGTTCGCTCTTGCGGGGGTCGTGCGCGGCTAACCGCTGCAGGGCTTCGTCCAACTCCACGATTCCGCCTGTAACCTGTGGTCCCACAAGCAAAGCTTCGTCCAGGGTAACCTTTTCGGCGCCGCCACCGCGTTTTTGCCGGTTACCCGCTTTGGCGTGATCCACCAGAATGCGCCGCAACAGCCGGGCAGAAACAGCGAAGAAGTGCACGCGATCCTGCCAGGTCACGTCGGCATCCACAAGGCGCAGGTACGCCTCGTGAACCAAGGCCGTAGCTCGCAAGGTATGGTCGGGGCGTTCGGCACGCAGGCAGCGGGATGCCAGCTTGCGAAGTTGCTCGTAGACCACAGGCATCAGTTCGTCCAGCGCGGCTTTGTCCCCGCTGCCCCATTCCTGCAGAAGACGCGTAACCCGTTGCCGATCTGGAGGTACGTCGGTCATTTCCCCATTTCCGCTTTCGCGCCGATACGCTTTAGACGCGATGGGCTCACCCGTTGTGCTCATCCCTATGCTCGCTCCGCGGTATCTGCTGAACGAACTTCCTAACAGAATAGAGTGATATCACCTGACGGAATCTGTTGCCAAAATGTCGCCATTATAAGTCAGCAGGAAGACGGTAACCCGCCAAGAGATTATTTCGGTGTTGAATTATAACCCAGGTTGCAACTGGTTTGGAGACCATCGATCGTGCGAGTCAGAAAACCCAATCTTAGGCTCTACCTACCGCCTGCCGCACTGCTCATGAACTCGTCGTCAACGGTCACTTGCCGCTTTCTTCAAAGAAAGTTTCGAGTGTGTGAGGGAATTGGATCGGAAATGTCGCCTTTATAAGTGAGCGGGAATCAATCGGCCACACGGCCATACCGATCATAAACGCAAATAAAGGAGAAATAACATGAAACTTAAATCACTTGCTCTCAGCGTAGGATTCGCGGTTCTGGCTTGTATGTCCATGTCGGCCCAGACAGCCTTTAACTTTCAGACCATCAACTTTCCCCACGACAGCTTTACCCAGCTCCTGGGCATCAATCAAAAAGGGGTAATCGCCGGCTACCACAACGTGACCGCCAACAAAGGGTTCACCTTGAGGCTGTCCACTCACAAGTTCACGATCGAAAATTACCCGGGCTCAGCCATGACCCAGGTGATCGGCATCGACGGGCTGGGCGGGACTTGTGGTTTCTACGTTGACCAGGCGGGCGTCACCCATGGTTTCCTTGATTCCAACGACGCCTTCTCGACGGTCGACTTTCCGGGAACGCCCTTCAACCAACTGCTCGGGCGTAACGACTCGGCGCAGGCAGCCGGCTACTATAGCCAAACTGCAAACGGAACCGGCCCCTTTGTCCCTTACGTTTACGACATCAACGGCGGTGTCTTTGAGGTCATCACCATTCCGGGGTCGGTAAGCGCGCAGGCGACGGATATTAATTTCCTGCAACAGGTTACCGGATTCTTCATCGACTCCAACAACGTGAGCCACGGATGGTGGCTGAATGCCGGAACTTTGCTTCAACTGGACTATCCGGGCGCGAGCAATACCCAGGCAACTGGCGAGAACAACAAGGGGATCGTGGTCGGCACTTATCAGGATTCGGCAGGCGCCTCGCACGGTTTTCTGTACAACACCAATACCGCAAAATACACTTCGGTCGATGCTCCCAACGGCACCGGCATAACCTTCGTCAACGGTATCAATGAGCAAAATCAACTCGTCGGTTTCACCATGCCGAGCTCCACTACGGCTTCGGGATTCGTTGCCACTCCGAAGAAGTAAGAGTTCATTGATATCAGTTCTTTTCGTGTCTGCAAATACCGCGCCTTGGAAGCCTGCAAACCAGCAGCTCCAAGGCGCGATTCTGCTTTTGGCTGCGCTGGTGGGAATCGCAGAATGTTGGCTGGGCTCGACAACGCAGGCAGTCCGCAAAAAGTGGGGCTGATCGGGACGGGAACCTAGACCGATGAAGTTTGGGTGATGGAATGACAACCGGGTTGTGACAAGCGGGAATGCCCGGAGTAGAATGTCGGCACGTCCTTTCAAGGAGGCCTTATGAACCGTTCCACCGGGCCCCGTACGACAGCCAACCTTTCCGAGTCAATCCATCACCAGCTCAACATGTACGAGATTGCAGCAGTGGCAGCCGGGGTGGGTCTAATGGTCTGCGCCCAACTAGCTGACGCCAAGATCGTCTACACTCCAGCCAACGTGCACATCAACCCTAACGCCGGAATGGTTAAGCTGGATCTCAATCACGACGGGATTAATGATTTCCAGTTTAGTGCTGCCTCCGAACTCACGCAGGGGGGATTCTTCAGATCATCCTTGGTGGTTGTTCCCGTTCAGCAAGCGAACAGAGTTGGGGCGGTGCACACCAGGCACGGGTATATATGCGCTGCTGCCCTGGCGAAGGGACGCACAGTTGGGCCTCATACCCCTTTTCAGCGGGGCCCGTCGCACCTAACCATGGCCCGTGTGAGCGGTGAAACCGGCGTGGGTAGCGCAAGTTTATGTCCGTGGGTCGACGTGCGTCAGGCTTATCTCGGCCTGAAGTTCGTAGTCAAAGGCAAGATCCATTTTGGCTGGGCGCGCATTAAAATGATCGGCGGTCTTGGATTTCCCGCAGTGATTACGGGCTACGCTTACGAGACGATTCCGAACAAGTCCATCGTGACGGGCAAAACGAAAGGGCCGGATGAAATCAGTGTCGAAGGGATGGATTCAGCCCGTACCACTCCGGAATCTGGCACGCTGGGCGCACTCGCAATTGGAGCGCCCGGACTCGCCATCTGGCGGCGGAAGGAAACGGCGCTCGCAGGCCGCTGACCAGGGTGAAACTCACGGCGGGGCTTGATACTAGCTGCCGTCCTCAGGCTTGCACTCATGCTCGGCAAATTGGGCGCGAAGGATTTCTTGCGCGTCCGTTACGCTTTTCAGGGCTGTCACGGGAACCTTGAACTCACAACCGCAAAGAGTGCAGGTACCGACGGCAGGAACCGTGCCAAGCCATTTGAGCACCCGAAGTCTACGTTCTTCCATCACGGCTTCTTTCAACCAGTCAACCGATATTAACTCACGGAAGTCGCCGAAACATCCGATAGGTCTGTACAGGAAAGAAGTCTTTCCCTTAAGTGCAGCCCTTCTACGAGGAGCGCCTATTGGACACGTCATTGAGATCACATAGAACAGTGACCTTGATCACAGCATTCCTGTGAGCCAGCGCCCATCATTTCTGCATGCTCACATTCGAACGAACGTTCGAACAATGCCAGGAACTGATCGCGGACCTCAGTTTCGAGCGCGTCCATCGCTGGAAAGAACAACATCCGGGCGCCCGAGTCATTGGCTATTTTCCCGTCTATGCTCCGGTGGAAATCATTCATGCGGCGGGCATGTTGCCGGTTGGGCTGAACGGCGGAGGCGACCGCCTCGACATTCAGTACGCCGACGCCCGCTTTGGGTCCTTTATCTGCTCCATCATTAAAACCACGTTGGAAATGGGGCTAAGGGATCATCTCAAAGTGTTCGACGGCATCCTCTTTAGTTCCATCTGCGATTCTGCACGCAATCTTTGCTTCGTCATGAAGCGAAACTTTCCCGACCTTTATATCGACTTCCTTCATCTACCGCACAACCCGAGCTCCACGGCCAGCGTTGATTTCCTGGCCAGCGAATACCACCGGCTCATCAAGGAACTGGAGCGCATCGGTGGCAAACCGGTCACCGAGGCTGGCCTGCAGCAGGCTATTGCCCTGTATAGCTGTAATCGGCAACTGATCCGGAGTCTCTACACCTTCCGCGCGCAGAAACCCCATTTGCTCAGGGCGTGGGAGTCCTACGTGCTGATTCGCGCTGGCCACTTCATGCCCGTGGAGGAGCACAACTCACTGCTCGAAGAATCGTTGAAGCAACTGTCCCAGCGGTCGGGGAAGCCCAGAGATTCTATTCGCGTGGTGGTGGAGGGAGCGTTCTGCGAGCAACCGCCCCTCGATCTAATCAAACTGGTGGAGGATGCGGGCTGCTACGTCGTAGACGATGACTTTGTCATCGGCCAGAGCTGGTTTGTAGAAGACGTTCCAGTTGGCGGTGATCCCGTGTTCGCGCTGGCGGACAGCTATGTCAATCGTGCAGTGTATTCCTCAGTACGCCATGATTTTCGTGCGCCCCGCTGGGAAGGCTTGGCAGAGAAAGTAAAACGCTCAAAGGCGAACGCGGTTCTTTTCCTCATCGCCAAATTCTGCGAGCCCGCCTACTTCGACTATGTGCTCTTCAAGAAAAAACTCGAGGAACTCAGCGTGCCACATCTTCTGCTGGAATTCGAAGAAAAGCAGTTCACATTTGATCGTGTGCGCACCGAAGTGGAAACCTTTGTGGAGTCGCTGGTCTTTGACTAGGGGCGTGTGCTCGAAAGGATGGTGATCAATGGGCGACGCGAAGCATACCGAGTACCGCGGCAGCATTCATCAACGGCAGAAAGAATTAATGCTGAAGTGGTATGAGCGCTTGAATGAAGCCGCCGAGACGGGCACTCCGCCCGCAATCTCGCTGATGATTTCAGGAAATTGCGTGGAGTTGCTCGAGGCTTTCGGCGCGGTCCCGATCTATCCCGAGGTGAACGCTCTCCAACTGGCCATCCGGCACCAGTCGCTGGAACCGATCCTGGCTGCGGAAGAGATCGGCTACGCTCCCGACAACTGCGCCTACGTGAAGGCCGATATCGGATGTTATCTGAAAGGTATCACTCCCACAGGTAGCAAGTTGCCGAAGCCCGACCTCGTTCTGTGCAACTTCGTAGGATGCAACACCTATGTCAAATGGTTCGAGCACACGGCGGTGCTGACCAATTCCAAGCTCTACGTGCTCGACGTTCCCTTCCTGCGTGAGGACAATCCAAGCCAGGCTGACATTGACTATGTGGTTCGCCAACTCAAAGAACTGGTGTCTTTGCTGGAGCAGATCACCGGCAGACAATTCGACTATGACCGCTTTGTCGAGGCCGTACGCTGTTCGGCGCAGGTGGAAGATCTATGGTCGCAGATCAAGCACCTGGCCCGCCGTTCTCCTTCCCCGTTCGATGCCTATTTCGATGCCATCACGCTCATGGGGCCGTTGTACGTCTACCGGGGAACACCGGAGGGCGTTGAATTCTTTCGCGCTGCGCTCGAAGAGATGCAAGCAAAAGTCGCTATCGGCCAGGGAGTCTATGACCAGGAGAAGTTTCGCCTGGTGATCGAAGGACCTCCGCCCTATCCCTATTTCCGCACCTTCCGCGACATGTTTGCCAAGTGGAAGGCATGCACGGTTGCGTCCACTTATTCAACGGTTGGCGGGCTCTGGGAGTTTGGCGCGCGCCACGATCCCGATCATCCCTTCGAGGCCGTGGCGCTGCACATGCTGGCGCACAACGTCACCAACCGAAATTACCTCCAACGCTACGAGCAGATTCGCCGCTATCTTGAAGACTGGAATGCAGACGGACTCATCATTCACTTCGTGAAGAGTTGTCGCCTATTTTCTGCGGGGCAGGGAGACATGCGCGACTACGTCACGAAGACGCTGGGAATTCCGACACTCTACATCGAGTCGGACCTGGAAGACCCGCGCTATTTTTCCGAAGCGCAGACCAGAAACCGTGTCGATGCATTTTTTGAGGCGCTGGAACATTCCAAGCTGACGGCGGCGGTTTAGCGAGATGCCGCTACAGAAGCACACGAGGCATAGCTTATGAGGATTGCCGCTGGAGTTGATGTAGGGTCCACTCAGACCAAGGCCGTGGTGATGGCTGAAAACGGGGGAAAGACGATTCTGGCCCGGGCGCTCGTGGACACCGGAGCGAACGTCAGGAAAGCTGCTGAGAATGCATTCCTGGCGGCTTGTCACAATGCCGAGATTCCTGCAACTGACGTGGGATTCGTGGTGGGCACGGGATATGGCCGCTACAACATCTCATTCGGAAATGCGCAGTTGACCGAGATCAGTTGCCATGCGCGCGGCGCACACTTCGTTTGCCCTACCACGAGAACGGTGATCGACATGGGTGGCCAGGATGCCAAGGCGATCAGTGTGGGAAGCGACGGCCAGGTTCTCGATTTCGTGATGAACGACAAGTGTGCCGCGGGCACGGGACGTTTTCTGGCCAACGCGGCTGACGTCATGGGAATCGGACTGGACGAGATCGGGCCACTATCGCAGCGATCCACACGCCCTGTCCGAATCGCAACCGTATGCACCGTCTTCGTCGAGTCCGACATTCTCTCTTATCTCGCACAGGGCAAGAAGGGCGAAGACATCATGGCCGGAGTGCACCTGGCAATTGCAAAGAGAACTCTGTCGCTGGCACGAAGAGTTTCGATCGAGCCGGACATTACCATGACCGGCGGCGTGGCGCGCAACCTTGGCATGGTGCGGGCGTTGGAACAAGTCCTGGGAACAAAGATGCAGGTCAGCCCGGACGCGCACTTCATGGGCGCCATCGGGGCGGCCGTATTCGCGCTGGAAAAAATGGACCAGAGTTTTGAATCTTCTACGTGGAGGCCCGAGCATGCGGCTGGTAGCGGGCATTGATTGCGGAAGCGGCTTCACCAAGGCCGTCCTGGTTGCGCAGAACGGTTCTCCGGGCTCTTCTATCCTGGGCAAGGGCCGGGCTAAGAGCGGCATCAACATGGAGGATGCCGCGCGAACTGCGCTGGCGGCGGCTGTGGAGGACGCGGGTGTTAGCAGAGAGCAGATTTGCTACGTCGCCACGACAGGATTTGGCCGGTACGGCGTCGGATTTCGCGACATCCAAATCACGGAAATCACCAGCGGTGCACGGGGCGCCATTTATCTGTTTCCCGGTTCTCGTTGCGTGCTGGACATCGGCGGCCAGTCGACCCGCGCGATTAGCATGAGCGACTCGGGCAAAGTTCGCACCTTCAAGACCAACGACAAGTGTGCCGCCGGATCGGGAATGTTTATCGTCCGGGCCGCGAAGTATCTCGAAATTTCCATTGAAGACGTCGGTGGCCTTTCGCTACAAGCCACCAACCCACAGCCCATCAGCAGTGTTTGCGCCGTGCTGGCGGAGAGCGAAATCATTAATCACGTGAGCGCGGGGGTCAGCGTAGAGAACATTCTGCGTGGCATTCACGATTCGCTGGCGGAGCGCGCCGTCGGCATGCTCAAGCGCGTAGGCATGCAAGGCGAAGTTACCCTCATCGGGGGCGTCGCCCTGCAAGCCGGCATCGTGAAAGCCCTGCAGGAGAAGCTCGGCGTCAAGGTCAATGTGCCTCCCGACTGCGACTACGTGTGCGCGCTGGGAGCAGCGCTGCTGGGAAACAAGCGGCTGGCTATAAAGGAAAGCCTGGCCAGCATGCAACCGGTTTCGTGAGGTCCTTTATGTCTTTTGCCATTAACCCGTCGGTCACCAGAAGCGACGAGATATCTTCCGGGGCGATCCACGGGGCCTACGGATTTCGGCTGACGGGCGTGGGGCAACGCCTCGAACTTCACGAACTTCCCGCACTGGAGCCCGGGCCAGACCAGGTGGTTGTAAAGGTCGCGGGATGCGGCGTCTGCCACACCGACATCGGCTATGCGTTCGATGGCGTGCCCACACGCCATCCCTTGCCGTTGGTACTCGGGCATGAAATCGTCGGTCGGGTGGTCGCGGCCGGCGAGAAAGTCGCCCATTGGCAGGGACAGAGTGTGATTGTCCCGGCCGTGATTCCTTGTGGCGAGTGTGCAGCGTGCAAAGCGGGGCGAGCCACCATCTGCCGCAAGCAGTTCATGCCCGGCAACGACGGCGAAGGCGGTTTCGCCACGCACGTGGTTGTTCCCGGCCGGGGTCTTTGCCCCGTCCCCGACAAACTGCCCAACGGAATTACGTTGGCGGCACTCTCTGTCGTCGCGGATGCGGTCACGACGCCTTACGAAGCTATTCGGCGAGCCCAGCTGGGTTCCGACGACATCGCCGTCTTCACCGGAGTCGGCGGCATCGGAGGATTCGGAGTGCAGATCGCAGCGGCGTTTGGAGCGGCGGTAGTGGCCATTGATATTGACCACGAGCGTCTGGGGCTGGCCGCTCACCACGGCGCTTCTCTTACGCTCGATGCCAGTCAGATAAACGACAAAGACCTGAAATCCGCCGTTCGATCATTTGTGAAGCAGCGTGGCAGGAGCGGAATCGGCTTAAAGATTTTCGAAACCAGCGGCACCACGACGGGGCAAGCGACAGCATTCAGCCTGATCGATCACGGGGGCTACCTGGCTGTGGTTGGCTACTCACCCCGACCTGTGGAGATCCGCCTTTCCAACTTGATGGCGTTTGACGCCACTGCCCGAGGCAACTGGGGATGCCCGCCAGAACAGTATCCGGCGGCCCTGGCCTTGGTGTTGGAAGGCAAAGTCGCCCTGCACCCTTATGTTGAAGAGCACTCGCTGGATGAAGCTCCAGAAATACTTGAAGCGGTGCACAAACACGCAATCCGGCGTCGCGCCATTCTGATTCCGCCGACTCATTGAGGAAACCCATGAAGAATCACAATCTCGTCGAAGACTTCAGTCCGCAAGAAATCATCGTAGAACACCGCCCCGCGCTGGACCACTCCGGCAAACCCGTCGAAGAACTGCACAACGTCTGGATCACCCTGAATAACCCCGCCGAACTGAACGCCTACACGACTACCATGATCAAAGAAGTCATCCTTGCTCTGCGCCAGGCCAGCAATGACCGTGCAGCGGTAAACGTGGTTCTCACCGGGGCTGGCAACCGCGCATTCTGCGCCGGTGGCAACACGCGGGAATATGCAGACGTCTATGCTGGCGCTCCCGGAGAATACCGGCAATACATGCGCCTCTTTAACGACATGGTCACCGCCGTTTTGCAATGTGACAAGCCAGTGGTTTGTCGCGTCAACGGGATGCGCGTGGGCGGCGGCCAGGAAATCGGGATGGCATGCGACTTTTCGATTGCCAGCGATCTCGCCATCTTCAGCCAGGCTGGCCCCAAGCACGGCTCAGTGCCGGACGGAGGCAGCACGGATTTTCTGCCCTTATTCGTGGGAATTGAACGGGCTATGTATAGCGCCACCCTTTGTCAGCCCTGGACCGCGCACCGTTTTTACTGGCTGGGCGGCCTTACCGAAATTGTTCCAGTGCTCAAGCTGAATGGCGATTGGATTCCCAATCCACTGGTTGTTACCGATCGCTTGCTCGACGCTTACGGGAGAGTCGTGCTAGGTGAATGGAAGACCGGAGCCGAGCAGCAAGAGGGCAAGGCCCTGATGGCGAAGGCCACCACTGATTTCACTCTTCTTGACGAAGCGGTGGAGAGGTTGTGTACACGGATCCTCTACACCATGCCCGACTGTCTGACCAAGACCCTCGAAAGTCTGCGCAAGCACAAGCTGGAACACTGGGACCGCAATCGCGAAAGCAATCGTGCCTGGTTGGCGTTGAACATGATGACCGAGGCAAACGCCGGATTCCGCGCCTTCCACCACGGCACGAAGAACCAACGAGAGGCAAACTTTGTACTCCTGCGGCAGCGTTTAGCGGAAGGTGCACGGTGGAATGAGGATCTTATCCGTGAAATCGCTCCATGGGTCAATCAAGAAACGATTGATAAGGAAGTGATCGATAAAGAAGAGGTCGATCGGGAAGTAAAAGTGGGGAAATGAGCTTGGGTGAGAAATCGGAACTTGGCGGCCAAGTAGCCGTTATCACCGGCGGTTCTGGCGGCATTGGGACGGCAATCATTGATGCTCTTCACAATGCTGGCGCCATAGCCATATCCGTGGATGTTTGTCCGCCCCAAAGTAGGGAGGCACTGTGGATCAAATGCGACGTGCGTGACGATGCGTCGGTCGCCGCAGCAGTCGGTGAAGTCATGCGCAAACACCAGCGCATTGATTTGACAATTCATGCTGCCGGAATCTCACGCGAGGCTGTCATCTGGAAGCTCAGCGTGGAAGACTGGGATCTGATCCATTGCGTCAATCTTCGTGGAGCGTTCTTGCTGCTACGCCACACGATCCCCGTCATGCGACAAGGGACAGGCGGTCGCGTTGTGCTGATCGGCTCCATCAACGGATCGCGCGGGAAGTTTGGCACATCGGCATACTCCGCTAGCAAGGCTGGTCTGCTCGGATTGGCGAAAAGTGTTGCCCGCGAAGTCGGCCGTTTCGGGATTCTCATTAACGTGGTTGAGCCGGGTTGGGTTCGCACTCCACTGACCGAAGCCTTGCCCAAAGAGATTCAGGATGCCGCCGTGGCCGAGAGCCCTCTCGGAAAATTGCTGGAGCCGTCCGACGTCGCGGCTGCGGTCCTCTTTCTATGTGGATCTGGGTCAAGTCACGTCACGGGACAGATTCTACGAGTGGATGGCGGACAGTATCTTGGAGCCTATTGAAATGTTTCCGCGAGATGGAGGATAGACCAATGACGAAGCAAGCGAGTTCGGATCAGCGTTGCGTAAGATGCGGCCGCGTCGCGGCTGAAACTGACAAGTTCTGTGCCGAGTGTGGCTTCTTCCTGCGTGATGCCCACATCGACCAGCGCCTGTTGCTCGCTCTTGAACAAGAACGCCAAGGACGCAGTGAGCAAGCCCGTCACGAATTGCAAAGGCTGCTGCAAGCCGAACCCGATCACGTGCTTGCCAATCATCTGCTGGGCACCTTTTACTTTCACCAAGGAACCTTGGAGTTGGCGATCGAGCACTATGAGAGGGCATTGCAGGCTGCGCCGTCTTTCGTGTTGGGCTACTACGATCTAGGCGTAGCCTGGTACCACCGAGGCAACATGCTCGAGGCCGCACGCGCCTTTTTGCGCTGCCTTGAAATCGATCCCGACTACAAAGCCGCGCACTACCGCCTGGCAATTTCGCTGTTTCATTCCGGCTTGCTCGAGGAAGCGCGTGAGCACTTCGAGCAGTCTCTTGTGCTCACTCCTGAATACCTTATGGCCCATTATCATCTGGGAGTGATTTATGAACGGCAGGGTGATATGGAAAAGGCAACGCGCGAATTCGAGCGCAGTTGCGAAGAGAGTATTGGAGAAGTGAGCAGTTTCTATCATCTGGCAACGATCCGGCGTGCCCAGAACGACGAAGCTGGAGCCACCGCACTTCTCCGTCGCGCCCGTCAGTTCGGTGAAGCACAGAAGGCAGCTAGTTAGGGGATATTTGAGCATGTGCCCAAAGAAGGCGCCATGAACTCCGCGGAGGAGCACAACCTGATTTTCGATTGGGCTGCCCAAGGTCCAAGGCGTGCGCCGTGGCCGGATCACGTGATGCTCGACGACGAGACGTTACGCGACGGCCTGCAGAGCCCTTCAGTCAGCGACCCTTCCCTCGAGACGAAGGTGGCGATCCTCCATCTCATGGAGAACCTGGGAATCGAAACTGCCGACGTGGGGCTTCCCGGAGCCGGACCTCAACAGCGTGAAGCAGTCACCACGCTTTGCCGCGAGATCGACCGTGAGCGCATGCGTATCCGCCCGAATTGCGCAGCGCGCACCATGATGGTCGATATCCAGCCGATTGCCGAGATCGTGCAGGCTACGGGTGTTCCCATCGAAGCCTGTCTGTTCATCGGCAGCAGTCCCATTCGCCAGTACGCGGAGGAGTGGTCCCTCGAAGATATTCTTCGTCATACGCGTGAAGCAATCTGCTTTGCAGTCAGAGAGGGACTGCAGGTAATGTACGTCACCGAAGATAGCGTACGATCCTCGCCGGAACATTTGAGGACCCTCTTCATGGCGGCAATCGACGCTGGCGCGAAGAGACTCTGTCTTTGTGACACGTGTGGTTCGGCCGTTCCTGATGGCGTCTGGAACCTGGTTTCCTGGGTCAAGTCCCTGCTCATGGAACTAGGTGTAGACGTGGGCATCGACTGGCATGGCCATCGCGACCGCGGTCTGGACATGGGCAACACGCTCGCGGCCATTGAAGCAGGGGCCACTCGCGTCCACGGCACAGCTCTTGGAATCGGAGAACGGGTTGGCAATACTCCCATCGAGCAATTGCTGGTTAACCTGAAACTCCTTGGCATACGCCGCGACGACCTTTGCCGGTTGCCAGAGTATGTCGAGTTAGTCTCGCAAGCCACGGGTGTTCCGGTGCCTGTGAACACTCCCATTGTGGGCCGGGACGCCTTCCGCACGGCGACGGGCGTGCATGCGGCAGCGGTCATCAAGGCCCACAAGAAAGGGGACAACTGGCTGGCCGATCGTGTTTATTCAGGTGTCCCCGCGGCCTGGCTGGCGCGCAAGCAGGAAATAGAGATTGGCCCGATGTCGGGCAACTCGAACGTCATCTATTATCTCAATGCACATGGGCTGCCAGGCACGGCAGAAGTTGTGCAGGCCGTTATGCAGGCGGCGAAGAATTCCACCAAGGTCTTGACGCTGGAAGAAGTCGGCGAGATCGTCCGCACTATAAGTGGGTTGGAGCGAGAACAAGCCTCGACAGTGGAAGGTAGGTACTAAGTCCTAAAGGCCTTCTCACTTTGTTGACGCGTCGAAACAAATTTCTTAGGACGCGTTTGCGTACCCGCCTTTGAGCGAATCACGAAAGTTATTCCGGAGCCCTGAACCGGAGTGATCACCATCACAATTCCTTGTGACTTCGATCATCGTTTCCGAGACGAATCTTTGGTATTGAAGTACATTGCGCAACCTCGGGTGCAGATCGCCGCATTGGGGAGAGGGACGTGAACTTGTTCAAGGATATCGAACACCTCATTCGGCTGGCAGCGGTCATTGCAATAGCGCTGGTGGCTTTCGTCATTCTGCGGGCTGCGGTCGTACCTCGCAGCTTTGGGCAGTACGGCCACTATCGAGGCGCGGCGATCGGCGAGATGGCGTCCCGCCCGGTGGCCTTTGCCGGGCACGACACCTGCGAGGCCTGCCACATCGACGTCGTGGATCAGAAAGAGCTTGGCAAGCATGTGGTTGTCGCTTGCGAAGCTTGCCACGGGGCCCTGGCCAAGCACGCCGACGATCCCGGTTCGGTGCAACCCGGGAAGCTAGACACAGCCGTCGTGTGTGCCCGCTGTCATGAGGCCAACAGTGCCAAACCGAAGGGCTTTCCGCAAGTAGCCACGGCGGATCACTCGGGAGGGCTCGCCTGCGACATCTGCCATCAGTCACATCGCCCAAAGATTGAGACGGAGGGGAAGAAATAATGGATATCACCCGCCGTCGGTTGTTGGTGTTGTTGCCCGCGGCGGCGGTGGCGTGGAAATTCGTCCTGGCGGGGACCCCGGAGGCCTCGCCAAATTACCAATTGACCGAGCACTGGTGGGGCATGCTGATCGACATCCCGAAGTGCATCGGTTGTGGCAGTTGTGTGCGCGCCTGCGCAGAAGAAAACGACGTTCCGGAAGGCTATTACCGTACTTGGATTGAGCGCTACCACGTGGCTGACTGGAAGATCGAACGGCCGGAGGTGGAATCGCCGGATGGCGGAAAACAAGGCTTCCCGCCACATGCCGACGAAGGCGGCAAGAACTTTTTCGTCCCCAAGCTCTGCAACCACTGCGCGGAATCTCCCTGCACGCAGGTTTGCCCGGTGGGAGCGACGTTCGTCACCCCGGATGGAGTCGTGCTCGTAGACAAGAGTTATTGCTTGGGCTGCCGCTATTGCGTGCAGGCGTGCCCATACGGGTGCAGATTTATCAATCCCAAAACGCATACCGCCGAGAAATGCACGCTTTGTTATCACCGCATCACCAAGGGCCTCACGACCGCGTGCTGCGAAGTCTGCCCCACGGGAGCGCGACAGTTGGCCGACTTGAAGAATCCCAAAGATCCGATTCATGAGTTCTTGAGGACGCATACGGTGCAGGTTCTGAAACCACACATGGCTACAGGGGCGAAAGTTTTTTACAACGGCATGGACGGTTCAGTGCGCTAAGGAGGCTCGTGCAGATACCCGTCGAAGGCTTCATGTACCCGAACGAAGTGGAGCTCCAGTGGAGCATCCTGATCGTTCTTTATCCGTTCATCACGGGACTGGTGGCGGGTGCATTCATTCTGGCTTCGCTCGAACGGGTATTCCGGGTGCAGGCGGTGAAGCCGACGTATCGGTTGGCCCTGCTCACGGCACTCGCCTTCCTGCTGGTGGCTCCACTGCCGTTGCAATTGCACCTGGGACATCCGGAGCGCTCGCTCGAGATGTATCTGACGCCGCACCGCTCATCCGCCATGGCGATGTTCGGCTTTGTCTATCTCTGGTACCTCATGGGCGTGCTGCTTCTGGAAATCTGGCTCGACTACCGGCGTGAAATTGTCGAATTCTCCCAGACCACGAGTGGCTGGAAGCGCCGGATCTATCGTGTCTTAACTCTTGGCTCCAAAAATGTGAGTGAACGCTCGCTGCGTATCGATGAGCGACTCGGGTATTTCATCACCCTGATTGGAATTCCTTCCGCGTTTCTTCTGCACGGATACGTTGGCTTCATTTTTGGATCGGTCAAAGCAAACCCCTGGTGGTCGTCGCCGCTGATGCCCATCGTTTTCGTGTTCTCGGCGATGGTGTCAGGCATCTCCGCGGTGATGTTGCTTTATATGCTGTCGAACCGGCTGCGCCGAAAAGAAATCGACATGCGTTGCCTGGACACGATCGCACGGTATCTCCTCTACACCTTCATCATCGACTTCAGCCTGGAGATGCTCGACCTGCTGCAGCGCATCTACGAAGCCGATGAATCGTTTCGCAGCCTGGATTTCATGGTGCACACGCGCTTGTGGATATCCCAGGTGATCATTCAAATCCTGCTGGGCACGGTGACGCCGATCGCGTTGCTGGGCCTGACCCAGGTTCTCAGGTTCAGTGACATTGCACGGAAACAGATCTACGTACTGGCCGGATGTTTGACGATGATCGGCATTTTTGCGATGCGCTGGAATGTGGTGATCGGCGGCCAGCTTTTCTCCAAGAGCTTCCTCGGCTACACGACGTACAAGATGGCGTTCGCCACGCGGGAAGGGTTGTTGACCGCGATCGCGCTCATGATTCTTCCTTTCATCATTCTGTGGTTTCTGGTGAAACTCCTGCCTCCCTGGCCGGAGTCAGCCTCCTCGCCCGGTTCTATCGCCGCTCCGGCACACGGAACTAGCTAGGCCCCGCCACATGGGGGCAGATGCGGAGAAGCGCATGGCAGAAGCTCTCGACGGAATCGCATCGGATACAGACCAACTCAGCGAACGGGTGCGCGACTTGGAACGACGAGTCTTCGCGCTGGAGGGCCAGCCAGCGAATGCCCCCTCTACAACTTCTGCATCTGCCATCGTTGCCCAGCCGCAATCCCGGACTCCCGAGATGTTCCGGGGCTTCCCGACGTCGAATGTGCCAGCGGGAGTGTCCGTGTTCGGCAAGGCAGTTCTGGGGATTGGAGGCGCATACCTGCTGCGCGCGATCGCTGAGTCAGGGTCCATTCCGAAATTGCCTGTGCTGATGCTCGCAATTGTCTACGCGGGCATGTGGTTGGTTTGGGCAGTCAGGACTCATGCCGCAAATCACTTTGCCAGCATGACCTACGGAATCACGGCGGCACTAATCCTTTCGCCACTGCTGTGGGAATCCACCGTGCGTTTTCAGGTGCTGTCGCCTGTCTTCACGGCGGCGGTGCTGGTTGCGTTTGTTGTGCTTGCCTTGGCGCTGTCATGGCGGCAAAACCTGCAGGCGATTCCGTGGGTGGC
>DATNHO010000039.1:0-14629 GCA_035604895.1 Terriglobales bacterium
TCCGGAAAAAGCTATGGTTGAAGAAGTACGCAACATTCAGCGCGAATTGCTGGCCAATGGCCTAACCGTGATTACGGAACAAATGCAGCATATCCGTTCCGCCTCGATCGGCATCTGGATCAAGACCGGATCGCGCGACGAAGACGCGCAGTGGAACGGCATCTCCCATTTCGTCGAGCACATGGTTTTCAAGGGCACGAAGCACCGCTCCGCCGAAGACATCGCCCGCCAGGTCGATTCCATCGGTGGGAACATGGACGCCTTCACCGCCAAGGAGTGCATCTGCTTCAACGTCAAGGTGCTCGATGAGCACCTCCCGATTGCCATGGACGTCCTCAGCGACCTGGTGCTCAACCCGACATTCGATGTGCAGGACATCAGCCGCGAACGGGGCGTGATCCTGGAAGAAATCAAAATGGACGAAGACAGCCCCGATTACCTCGTTCATGAAATCTTCACCCAGAACTTCTGGCGGGATCATCCATTGGGCAAGCCGATTCTCGGGACCAAAGACACCGTGAAAACCTTTGAGCGGGATCCCGTCCTCGGTTTCTACGCCCAGCGTTTCGCGCCAGGCAACCTGATCATTTGCGCCGCTGGCAACCTGAAGCATGAGCAATTCGTCGAACTGGTGGCGAAACACTTCCAGCACATGAAACCGATCAAGAACGGATTTCATAGTCCGCAGCCGAAGATTGTCCCGCGCATTATCATGCGCAACAAGAAGGCGCTGGAACAGGTGCAGATTTGCGTGGGTGTGCCTTCTCATCCCATCGCACACGAGAAGCGGCACGCGTCGTACATTCTGAATACCCTGCTGGGCGGCGGGATGAGTTCGCGCCTGTTTCAAAACATCCGCGAACGCCAGGGACTTGCTTACGCAATTTATAGCGACCTGAATCCTTATCGCGACACCGGTTGCCTCTCGGTCTATGCTGGCACCTCGCGGGAATCGGCAGGCAAGGTCGTGCAGTCGATTGTTTCCGAGTTCCGCAAACTCAAATTGGAAAATGTTCCCGCGGAAGAACTTCGTCGCTCCAAAGATCAACTGAAGGGCAGCTTGATGTTGTCGCTGGAGTCCTCGACTGCGCGCATGTCAAGCCTTGCCCGGCAAGAGATGTACTTCGATCGCTTCTACAGCATGGACGAACTGATCGACAAAATCGAAAGCGTCACCGCGGAAGAAGTGAAGGAGCTCGCCAACGAGTTCTTCCTCACCGAATCGATCGCCGTCACGGTACTGGGCAACTTGAATGGCTTGAAGCTGAGCCGCGAACAACTGGCCTGCTGAAGCCACCCCTGGCTCCCCAAGATGGACGAAACCAGAAGCAGGTGGCTAAAACCTCGTGCTAGCTTTACCAGCCATTTCGAGGCATACTAGGCAGCAAGTCCCGGGTTCGGCGAGGACGGGAGATGCGCTATGCCTATGCTGGAGCAGAATAGCGGCACAGAGATTGGCAACTCGCCGCCGCAATCGGCTCTTGAACAACAGCAACGCCGCCGGATGCTGGTCGCGCTGGGAGTCTTGTTGTTAGCGCTGATTTCCGTCTTGATCAAGGACCGCCAGTTTTGGTTTCCGCCCAGTCCAAGCGTCGAATCTGAAACCCCAGAGCAAGTTGTACCTCAGAGCAGCCCAACAACCGCCCCGGCCAAGCCTGTGACCCCCGCTGCACGGCCAAAGCTTGCTCGACCCGCACCAGTTCACTCACGGTCGAAGGCAAAGCGACAGACTGTATCTGCGCCCTCGAACGGAACGGAGACGTTGAGTGGAACCGATGCCTCCATCTCGCCAGTGATCACGGCGACGAACCGCGCCGTGCTTCCTCCGCTCGAAGTTGAGGTTGTAGCCGGCAATCAGCACAGATCGGTGAGTCCTCGGGACAGTTCCGTCAAACTGGATATGCAGCCCAGTACTGCAGCCTCGCAGCAAACATCGGCTCCGGCGGCCGGTCAGGGCGGCGATGTGGGCGCGTCAAGCGCCACGCCCCAAGTCCAGCTTTCACCCGGAGGCCCGCAAGTGATCTCGCGCGTTGACCCGAGCTATCCTCTGCTTGCGAAGCAAATGAAGGTTCAGGGCGCGGTCATTCTGGAGGCTCTGATCAGCAAGACCGGGGGTATTCAAGACATACACGTACTTAGTGGCCCGGCAATTCTTTCCGAGGCTGCTCGCGAAGCGGTTAAGCAGTGGCACTTCAAGCCTTACTACCAGGGTGGGAAGCCGGTGGAAACCGAAGCCCGCATTACCGTGAATTTCACCATCTCAACCTACTGATCTATTCCAACAGAATCTGAATCGTAACGCGCAAGTGGGATCTACGCGGTTGTGGGAAGAAATGCAGGGATTTCGGCGCACGTGAAACAGCCCGAAGTTCCCAGAAAAATAAAACGGGCGTCCGACTCTCTCGAGTCACTGGACGCCCGGGCAGCCCTCCCCCAGAACTGCTCACTTAGAAAATTAAGTCTTCCGCTAATTTTTGTGAATGGCACGTCTGGGCTAGTCATGCCCACCAAGGTGCCATCCCATGATTAACAGTGCTAAGCACGTCTCCAATACGGAATGCGCTGATCCGTGCCCGTTTTTATGGACTGGGCAATCAAACACCAGCTGCTTTCGATGCGGGAGCAGTTTCCACTCGGTTCCGGCCTCGAGCCTTGGCGGCATACAGGGCTTCGTCGGCGGTACGCAAGAATGTCTCGCAATCGCACGTCTCCTTTTCATTTTGCTCGGCGGAGGCCAGTCCGAGGCTGAGAGTAACTGGAAGCAGGCCTGCACTGGTCTCGACCGGAACATCGGCAATGCAACGGCGCAGCCGCTCCGCCCCGACCACTAAATCCGCCGCGCCACAACCCGGGAAAACCACAAGGAATTCTTCTCCCCCATAGCGTCCAACCGCGTCGTAAGGTCGAACCCCTACGCCCAGTCGCCGGGTTACTTCTCGGAGTACCTCGTCACCCACCAGATGGCCGTGCGTGTCGTTGATTTTCTTGAAATAGTCGATGTCGGCCATAATTACGCCCAGCGCGTCCCCGCTGCGTTGTCGGCGGGACACTTCTCTTTTCATTAAATCGAGGATTGCGCCTCGATTCCAAAGTCTGGTCAGCGGATCGTGAGCCGCCGCGAATTGCAATTCATCTTTTGCATGAATCAAGGCTGCCTGCAGATCGAGAATCCGCTTTCCGGCCCGCACCCGGGCCCGCAGTTCGTCCACGTCGAACGGCTTCGTCAAGTAATCATCGGCACCAGCTTCCAGACCCGCGACCACATCCTGTTTGTCATCCTTCGCAGTCAGCAACAGAACGTAACGATAGGGGCCTTGCTCGCGGCTGCGGATTTTACGGCAGAGTTCGATGCCATCCATTCCCGGCATCATCCAATCAAGAACCGCCATCTGCGGAGCGTCTTCGTGTTGCAAGAGTTCCCAAGCATCCAGACCGTTCTCGACAGCCGTGACGCTGTAGTCCCACTTCTTGAACCAGCTCACCAGAATGCGACGAAAGATCGGATCGTCTTCGGCAATGAGCGCTGCGTCGACTGGCAGGGTCACCCCAGCCCGGCTCGGCTTTGGATCGCTCATCTCCGCGGCCACCTCTGTCGGACTCTTAATCATGGTGCGCCTTGGCCAACTCTTTCAGGTGGAGATGCAGACCGGTGATTTCCCGCTCCAGCACGGCAACCGTCGCATCGGCGCGGGAAAGATCCTTGTTGCGCCCCATCTCTTCGAGCTGCCGGGCAGCCTGCGATGTTTCGCCCGCTCCCAGGTAGCTGGATTCGCCCTTCAGACTGTGAGCCGCGCGCATGACACCGTCGGAGTCTCCAGCCGCCAGTGCCACCTGCAGCTTCTGCAGTAATTTCGGAGACTCCTCCAGAAAAATGTCGCACAAATCACGAAGCAGTTCCTCATCGCCGCCAATTCGGTCGAGAGCTTCAGCGCGGTTCCACGATGCCGCCGCCTTCGCAGGCTTGCTTGGCGCAGCAGGCGCGACCGGTAATGCCGCCAGCGTTTGCTCAATGTCGCTAAAGCGCACGGGCTTGGTAATGTAACCATCCATGCCAGACTCCAGGCACCGTTCGCGGTCACCTTTCATGGCATGAGCCGTCATCGCAGTGATTGGCAGGTGAGTCCCGCTGCTCTTTTCGCTTTCGCGAATCGCCGCCGTCGCCGCCAGTCCATCCATCTCCGGCATTTGGACGTCCATGAAGACTGCGTCGAATTTTTCTGTCATAGCCAACGCCACCGCTTCTTTGCCGTTTTGTGCCAACACCGGGGTGTGTCCCATCTTCTGCAATACACGCAGGATCACGGCTTGGTTCACCGCGTTGTCTTCCGCCACCAGGATCCTAAGTTTGTTGGCGGATTCGCGCAGCGTATGACGAGTGACCAGCGCGGGGACATCGCTCACCTTGTTCCGCTGTTCACTTAGCGCTGCCAGAATGGCTGCGCGCAGGTCGGCTTTGAGCACAGGCTTGAGCAAGTAGGCGGAGATTCCCACTCGGCGGCAGCGGCCTGCTTCACCGGATTGCCCGCCGGAAGTCAGCATCAGAACCGTGACCTCCACTTCGCCTTTGCCTCTCGTGATTGTCTGAATCCTTTCCGCTAGCTCCCACCCGTCCATCACGGGCATGTGGCAGTCGATCAGGAGGAGCTGAAATGGATCTCCTTTTTGCCGTCCGATCTCAAGAGCAGCCAGTGCCGTGGCGCCGCTCTCCGTGGCCAACGGCTTCATCCCCCATCCTCGTGTCATCTCGCAGAGAATCCGACGATTGGTCTCGTTATCGTCGACGATCAGCACCGACAGACCTTGCAACTCGGTTTGGAGCGCTGGAGATGCGGGTTGCACTTTCGTCTCGACCGCCGCAAAGCGCGCCGTGAAATGGAATGTGCTCCCCTGACCCTCACTGCTCTCCACCCACATTTTCCCCGCCATTAGCTCGACCAGCCGCGCCGAGATTGCCAGTCCAAGGCCCGTGCCGCCATACTTGCGCGTGGTGCTGCCGTCGGCCTGCGAAAAAGCTTTGAACAGGAGTCCGTGTTTCTGCGGAGGAATACCAATGCCGGTGTCCTTCACTTTGAAATGAAGCTCCACTCCGTTGGCGTCCTGCGAAGCTCTCTCAATTGTGACCAGTACTTCTCCACGCTCCGTGAACTTGATCGCGTTGCCCACCAGGTTTACAAGAATCTGCCGCAAGCGTCCGGGGTCGCCGAGCAGTTGCGAGGGAACTTCCGGGGCGGCGTCGTAGGCCAGTTCCAGCTGCTTCTGGTGAGCGCGCAGAGCGAGAGTCTTCATGGTTTCGCCCACGCAGTCGTAGAGATTGAATTCGATCTTCTCCAGATCCAGTTTGCCCGCCTCCACTTTGGAGAAATCAAGAATGTCATTGATCACCGACAACAGCGACTCGCCGGAAGACTTCACCAGCAGCAGGTAGTCCCGCTGCTCGGTATTCAGGTCCGTGTCCAGAGCCAACTCGGTCATGCCCATGATGCCGTTGATCGGAGTGCGGATCTCGTGGCTCATGTTGGCGAGGAATTCCCCTTTTGCGCGGCTGCCTGCCTCGGCCGCGTCCTTGGCAACCGTCAGTTCTGTGTTCATGGTCAGAAGCTCATGGGTGCGATGGCTAACTTGCTCCTCCAGGTTTTCCCGGTGCTGCTGAAGTTCGAGATCGCGACGCTCGATTTGCCCCAGCATGCTGTTGAAGGCAGTCGCCAGCCGACCGAATTCGTCGCGATTGCGGATTTCGGCCCGAATCGAATAGTCACCTCGCCCCGAAATGGCTTTGGCCGTCTCGACCAATGCAAGCACTGGTCTTGAGATGGGCTCTTGAAAACGCGACGCCAGCACGAAAGCGAGCGAGAACGTGACCAGCAGGGTCAGGGCAAAGTTGATGCTGTATCCCCGCAAGCGCGAATGTAATCTCTCCAGATCAGATTCCAGATACAGGGTGCCGACGGTCTCACCCGCCAGCGCAATCTTGCGGAACTGAATCAGGTAGCCATCCCTGAACTCGGTGGTCTCCGCCTGCGGAAGGGGCGGTATGAAGCTAGAATCTTTCTCATCGCGCGCGTACTTGGCAAAGGGTTTGCCGTCCGCGGTATAAATGCAAGCCGTGGTCACATTGGGTTCTGCCCGCAAAGCCCGCAAGACATCGCGCGCCGATTCCGCGTCTCGAAACGTCAGGGCAGCCGTGCTGTTGCCGGCCAGCACATCGCCCAGGACCGCCAGGTTTTGGGCGACAGCGCGCTTGAACGTGGTCACATCATAAATGGCCATGGGACAGGAAACCGCCAACGCAGTGAAACCGCTGATCGCCATGAACAAGACGGTCAGCTTGTGGCGGATCGACAAATCCCCAAAATGACGCATAGGGTTACGCCCTCATCCCGCTTACACGGTGACCATTTTCGCCACACTCAACAGCTTCGAACTGATCTTCAACCCCACTTGCTCGGCTGCCTTCCGGTTCACCTCGAATTGCACCCGGTCGTTTTCCAGCACGAAATTGATCATCCCACCCTGATCGGTAAAGCCCTTGCTGTCGCTGACCGTCAGAACACCCGCCCCGCGCAGGCCGTCGACGATCTGCTTCACGGGAGTTTCTCCCGATGAAGCGATAAAGAGGATCTGGCAGGCTCTCGCATGCTGTAAATCGGTCACCTGATTGACTTCGAGTTTGCGTCCGTTCACCGTCTTTTGGTTGGTGATGTCGCGCAGCGCCTGACCAAAGGGATCGCGCCCGAAAATACAGATCTGCAGCGGGGAGGACGCATCGGAAAAGCTGCTGCTGGGCCACTCGACAAACTTCGCGAAGTTGTACAAGAACGCCGCCTTGATTTGATACTCGCCCGTGGTCGGGGACTGCGCCCGACCAGCGCTGACCAAGAGCATCGCCAGACCCAGCACCCGGAGAGCTCGCCCTAGCCTCGGCGTGCCCGCAACCTTCGCCGGAGTGGAATTCACAATCTGCATATCGCTTTCGCATAGGCGATGTACGAATTTACGGCCTGCTCCGCCAAACCAACCCTCTAGTTTCCTTGTGCCTCTTCGTCGGTCACGATCAGCTTGGCGACCGTCAACAGTCGTGCACTCAGCTTCAAGTGCACCCGTTCCGCTGCCTTCACATTGATTTCGAAGCGCACCCGGTTCTCATCCAGTACGAAGTTGATAATCCCGCCCATTTTTGCGAAGCCCGGGATGTCCCCGACGGTGAGAACACTGACTCCTGCAAGGCCTCGTAGAATATCTCGTTCTTTCTGCTTCTCCGATGACGCGATGAATAGGACCTGACATGCCCTGGCCTGCGGTACGCCTTCAGGGTGCACGATCTCAAGCCTGTGGCCATTCACCGTCTTGTCTTCGATCATTTGTTCGAAGTCACCGCCGAAAGGGTCCTGACCAAGTACGCAGACCTGCAGAGGGGCATCGGTTGTCGGGAAGGCATCGGCGGGCCACTCGACGAATTTCGCGAAGTTGAACAGAAAGGCCGCCTTGACCTGGTATTCGCTGGCGGACTGTGCCGCGGCAACCACCGACACGAAACACAGCGCGAGGCAGAGCAGAAACATCCCGGCGCGTGACCCCCAATCTTTTCCGAGAGAGCAAGCGTCGATGAAAATCCTTCGCGGTGGGTTGCGTTGACTCAATTGCTTCTCCTTCTCAAAATTGCCAGGTCAATTTCGCATACGCACTGCGTTTGACCAGCGTGGATCTCACAGTTTCGCTATCGTCCAGAAACTCCAGATGTCGATCCTTCACCAGGTTCTGTCCCACTACGCTCATTGAAAGCCCTTCGGTCCATCGCCAGCTGAGCCCGGTGTCCAGCCGGGTGTAAGACGGAATGTTTCCACTCTGGAGCCGGTCTACAAAATAGGCGGAAGCATCCCACGCGAATCCATGCGTCAGGTTGAGGTGCGAGCGCAACTGGGCGCTGTGAACCGGACTGCTCACTTCGGCATAGAGGACGGACTGACTGTCGTCGCTTCCCGGATCCAAATGCATATGAATTTGTTCGAAGGCGTATCCCGGGCTCAGCGTCCAGCGGTCGGTCACCTTCCAATTGATCGCCATCTCCAGCCCGTGCGCCTCTCCATACCTCAAATTCCCGATTGTCAACGGATCGACGAGATGCGGAGGTGATGGCGTAGCCTCAAAAAAAGGTGACGTCGCCTGGCTCGTCTCCTGGTGGCTGTAATCGTTGTAATAAGTTGCCACGTCCATCGAGAGAAGCGTGGAAAACTCGACCCGATACCCAAGTTCGTAGGCAATCAATCCTTCATTCTTGAAATGAGGATTACCCAAGATGGCCACCAGGACCGGAGTGCCTCCGGGCCCGGGGAACCCCTGAAGATTATCCCGGACCGCTGTATCGCTTTCGTTGGGCGTGCGCTCCGCCTTGGATACGGCAGCCCAAAACATGTGGCGCGCGCTGGGCGTCCACGACACTCGGGCGTTCGGCATCAGCGTGAACCCGCTGTAAATGTTGTGCTCTAGCTTAGTGCCTAGCGTGAGGTACAGCTTGTCCGGCAGCAATGCAATCTCGTCCTGGAAGAACGTGCTGAACAACTGCAGGTTCTGGTCGGCCGGGTTCAGAGAGAATGTGAGGTTTCCTTGGGTATCGGATCGGCTATACGTGTACCCCGCGCCCCAAACCACATCTTGGCGGTTACCCCAGGCGAAGTGGTGCTGGAAATCAAGCGCGAGCGTGCTGCGCTCTTCCCCGATAACATCGTTGCGCTTGTAACGATCGAACGAGACCTGTAAGAGCGTGGCCGAACGGGCGGAGTAAATGTGGTCCCAGTCCGACTGGATGGATCCGCCCGAGAGATTGGTTGTTCTCTCGATGTCTTCATGTCCGGGCGATAAAACGGATGGAAGGAACAGCGCCGGAGTGCTCTCATCCCCACCGTACAGGTCGCCCTGAACCGTCACCGTGTCTTTGGCGGAGACTCTGCTATCGGTCCGAAACCCTCCACGAAGCACATGCCAGCCATCGCCACCAGCCGTCCCGCCGAGGCCCGGCAGGTGATCGAGATTACTGTACTTGGTGTAAATCCTGTAGTCGGTGCGCTGGCCCAGGCTGTCTCCGTACTGCACCATTCCGAGTCCCTGGTCCAGATTCCCTCCGGCTGCGACCACCGTCCCACCTTTGGTCTCCGAGGCTTTTTTCGTAATGATGTTGATCACTCCGTTGACCGCGTTGGCTCCCCAGATGGTTCCACCGGGCCCGCGAATCACCTCGATGCGTTCGATATCCTCGAGCGGCAGGTCAAGAACATCCCAGTAGACGCCGCCAAAAGTCGGCGTATAAACGTTTCGTCCGTCGAGCAACACCAGGAGTTCATTGCTGTACAGGCTATTCAACCCCCGGGCGCTGACCGCCCATTTGTTGGCGTCGATCTGCGCCACGTCAATTCCAGGAACCATTCGCAGCAGGTCGGGAATATCGGTCGCGCCGGAGCGGCGAATGTCTTCCGAGGTAATGACGAAGATCGCCGACGCGGTTCGCGAAAGTGGCTGCTCCTTCTTCGATACGGAGGTGACCTTGGTATTCATCAAGTCCTCGAGGCTTAGCTGCGTGAGATCCTGCTGCTGGGCAAGGCAGCGAATGCCAAACAGCAGGAAACCCACGCCGAGTCTCAGCCGTTTTTGTCGGCCAACCCGCCTCGGAACGATTTGCTCGAATGCCTGATCTGGTTGCATGTTTTTTAAAACCTTCCAGTGATTTTGATCAGAACACTTCTTCCGTCCTGTTGAATGGCGTTCTCCGGATCTTCCGGGCGGCCGGGATCAAAATATTTCTTGTCCAGAAGGTTGAAGACGCTGGCTGCTACGTCCAGATGTTTTCCGACTGTGTGCCCGAGCAAGGTGAAGTTAAAGACTTGATAACTGCTTACTGAATCCCCCAAAAGCGTCAGGCGTCTCCCCAAAAATTGCCCTTCGACTCCGGCGAACAACCACTTGTGAGCCACTGGGACAATCAGGTTCAACTTCGCCATTGGGCCGGGGGAGTTATCCAGTGCCGGGTGTCCGACACCGTCGTCGTGGGCGTCCACGTAGTCGAAGCTGGCCTTGCCCTGCAAGCCGCTGGTTGCGCGTCCGCTGAGTTCAACATCCATCCCAGTGGCTTGCGCACCACCGGTGTTTTGGTACTGAAAATTCCCGTCACTGGGAACCGAGACGAGCGAAATCAAATTGTAGATTTGGTTGTTATACACACCGCCGGACAGCTGAAAGTATCGTCCCAGTCCTTGCTCAGCCCTTGCCTCCAAACTCTGAATGCGTTCGGGCTGGAGTTTGAGATTGTCGTCGTAAAAAGCGCCGAAGTCGGGAGAAGTTTGGTACACATCGGGAGCGCTAAAGGCATTGCCGTACAGCAGCTTCAATGTGGTCTTCTCGGCGGCACGAAAGATCAGCGCCGCACGCGGGTTGGTGGTTCCACCAAAGGTGGAATAGTGGTCATAGCGAACTCCGGCGTTCAGCGTGAGGCGGCTGGTAAGGGCGAATTCATCCTGGGCATAGAAAGCTGTAATTAAGGAGCTGTTCGGCTCTGGAGTAAATAGATTGGGAGGGTTCACTTCGTTACCCTGATCTTGTCGAAGATTGTCTCGGACCTCCGATCCCAGGGTGAGCCGGTTCCCCTCAAAGAGGTCGCGGCTAACTTTCGCCTCTCCCGTCCACCAGTTCCCGCGGAAGGAATATGTGCTTAGCACAACCGGCTCGCCGGCCATGAGGGGTGCTTCAGGAACCGGTCCCTGCAAACGGGCCTGGTCATAGCTGGTGCCGGTATCAAGTTGCCATTTCCCGAGCGCGTGCTGGTAATCGAGTCTGACGTACTGATGGCTGTCAATGTTGTAAGCCCCGGGATCGTTGAAGACGGCCCCGAAATACGCTGTCGGAACTCCCTTATCACGTGTGCTGAACAATCCCTGCAGCGTGAACCCGTGATAAGTCAGCGTAGCCAGAATGTGCTTGTAGGATTCATAATCCGTATCGCTGGTAACTCCGTAGTTGGTGGCCGGACTGTTGAACTGGGGAAAAAATAAGGTCTGGCCCGAGCTGTTGTAGAAAGTGCCGGAGAGAAGCACGCCCAAGTTGTGAAACTGATGGCCGTAGGTCGCTCTGCCCTCATCGGTGCCAAAGCTGCCCGTCTGAAAAGAAAGTTCCCAATCCTTCACTTGCTTCGTCGTACGGGTGACGACGTTGATGACCGCAAAAAAAGCGTTCGCGCCATAGAGCGAAGAACTGGGCCCGCAGACAATCTCGACCCGCTCGATCATGTCCACATCTACAAGAAACTCATTCCCCAGCATTGCCTGGCCGAGAACGTTATTGTTGCTGCGATGGCCGTCGATCAATACCAGAATCCGGCTATTCCAGTCGCCCAGTCGTCCGAAGCCACGAACCCCGACGAAGGTGTAATCGCGGTCGTAGGTGACGTAAAAACCGGGCACGCTGCGCAGGATGTCGGCCAGGTTGCGGTAGCCATATTTTTGGATCTCGTCGGCCGTGACCACCGTCACCGAAGCCGGCGCTTCAGTGGCGCTCTGCATGTGCTTCGAAGCGCTGTAAACCTGGATATTGGTCAATTCCTCCAGACTGGCCTCGCTCAAGTCCTTGGTTTCCTGCTGCGCCATTGCAATGGCGGTTATCGCGAAGATGGCGAGCAGGCAAATTGCGTTCCTCGATCCTCTCCGCCGTCTCCCAGCAAGACCGCGTCGAACGGTTGGCAGAATTGTGGACAGTCGACCGTACATACACTCTCTCCAGCCCGCGAATGTACAGGGGCCTACACAAGCTTCTTCGGCGAGACATAGGCTTTTCTTTACTTTCTGGGGCGGTCGCTCCCGGAGGAACTCGTGCGAACGTCCGCGAATCGGTAAAAGCGCGTCCGTCGGTACACGACCATTCGGGCGTTCGGAAAACGCCACGGCCAACCCTGTCGCGATCCGTTCATGGGCAACCAACTATCTGGAGTACTGCCCTTTCCTGCCGATAAGAACTCCAGCAGCGTCTTTCACTTTTCTATGTCTGAACTTCAAGACCCAGAGATCTTCCGGACGATATTGGACAGCCTGCAGATAGGCGTATCCATGGCGGATCGAAACGGGAAGGTCCTGTTCTGGAACCAGGGCGCTGAAAGGCTGACCGGACATAAGCAGCATGACGTGATGGGACGCAGCTGCCGGGACAACATTCTGCCGAACTGTAATGACGTGGGCTGCGCCGCTTGCGGCGCAACCTGTCCCTTCACCCGAACCCTGCACGAGGGCAAAGCGCAGGAAGCAAAAATGCAATTGCGCCATCGTGCAGGGCATCCCGTTCACGTAATGATGCGGGTCGCGCCTGTCCGCAATTCACATGGCTCCATCATCGGAATTACGAAGAGTTTTGACGAACAGAGATTTGGGTCCGACCGGGACCGCAGGCTCACCCTGGCCGCGCATGGCTGTATGGACGAAACCACGGGCATCCCCAACCATGAGTTCACCCAATTCCACCTGAGCGAGAATTTCGCGAGTTTCGCGCGCTACCAGTTGCCATTCGGCATCATTGCCATTCAGGTCGACCGTTTGGAGCATCTCCGGGCGGCCTACGGCAAGCAGGCAGGCGACGCGGTTCTGCGCGTGGTTGCTCAAACCATGAAGAATGCTTTTCGCCCCAGCGATTTCCTGGGACGCTGGACGGAGGACCAATTCCTTACCATCCTGATCAATTGCGGCAATTCCGGTGTGGAACAAACTTGGGAGCGCATTCGGAAGATGGTCAGTTGCGCCGGGCTGGAGTGGTGGAGCGACCAGTTATTGGTCACCACGTCGGTGGGATACGCGAGCGCGCAACCCGGCGACACGATCGACTCCCTTATGAAGCGGGCGCAGATTTCGCTGCAACAGTCTTCCCTGAAACAGGCTGCCGCTGCCGTAGCTGGCTCGCAAGGAAGCCCCCGAAGTTCGGAGATCTGATCGCCTATGTTTGCCATTATCGGAATCGTCATTGTCTTCGGTTCGGTGTTGGGCGGTTACCTGATGGAACATGGCAATATCAAAGTTCTGATCCAACCCGCCGAGCTTGTCGTCATTGGAGGTGCCGCGATTGGCACGGTTCTGATCGCCAATCCCCTTCACATCCTGAAACAAATCGTGGGCGGCGTCGTAGGCGTATTCGGAGGATCGAAATTTACCAAACGGCGTTACCTCGACTCCCTGAAGATGATGTATGAACTGCTCAACAAAGCACGCCGTGAAGGTTTGATGGCGTTGGAGGCTGACGTCGAAGACCCGGCCAAAAGCGCAGTTCTTTCCAAATATCCGGCGTTCGTCAAAGATCACCACATCCGCGACTACTTTTGCGACACCATGCGCATGGCCATCAGCGGAGTCGAAGCCTTTGACCTCGATCAACTCTTAGATCTCGACATGGAAGTTCATCACCACGGCGCCAGTCTGCCGATAGCGTCCCTGAGCAGCATGGCCGATTCCTTGCCCGGCCTGGGAATTGTCGCTGCGGTCCTAGGTGTCGTGATCACCATGGGGGCGCTCGGTGGTCCGCCGGAAGAGATCGGCCACAAAGTCGCCGCTGCCCTGGTCGGCACATTTCTCGGCATTCTCCTTTGCTATGGATTGGTAGGGCCGCTCGCCGCCAGCATGCAGAAAATCGCCGAAGATGAAGGCGCCTACCTGTACGTCCTTCGCGTCGTGATGATTTCTTTCTTGAAGGGCAGCGCGCCCATTATGGCGGTCGAGTTTGCGCGCCGCGCGATTCCCGGACACGTCCGTCCTTCGTTCCTGGAAGTGGAAACGCACTGCAAGAAGAGTGGCGATGCCGCACCAGCCGCAGCCGGGGGCGCGCCCGCGGAACCCGAAGCTGCAGCTTCGGCGTCAGCCTGAGGAAGCAAGCCTATGGATGGCACACGTCCCATCATCATTATCAAGAAGAAGGGTGGACATGGCGGACACCACGGAGGCGCCTGGAAAGTAGCCTACGCCGATTTCGTGACGGCAATGATGGCGCTCTTCATCGTGCTCTGGTTGTTAAACACCAACAAGCCCGTTCGCGAAGCCGTCGCTGGCTATTTCAAAGACCCCTCCGGAACCGCCAACAAGATGGGTTCCACTAAAGTCGGCGCCGCAGAAGCCCTGGCCATCAGCAAAGACGACATGCCGAAATTAAAGGAGGAGTTGGAGAAGGCCATCAGCAAGGTCCCGGACTTCGACAAAATTAAACACCAGATCGAAATGACGATAACCCCCGAAGGCCTGCGTATCGAACTGCTCGAAACCGAAACTGGAACCTTCTTCGAGGTGGGCAATTCCGCTCCGAGTGATAACGGCAAAGAGTTGCTGACGCTGCTGGCGCAAGAACTGGGAAAACTTCCGAACCATCTCTCCATCGAAGGTCATACCGATTCCAAGGCTTACACGGGACGTCGCGAATATGGCAATTGGGAGCTTTCCACCGATCGCGCCAATGCCGCCCGCCGCCTGATGCAGAAAGACGGGGTTCGAGGTGACCAGGTTTCGCAAGTCCGAGGCTACGCCGATCAACTGCTGCGGACGCCCGGTCAGCCTCTCGATGCATCCAATCGTAGAATCTCAGTAATCGTACAGAATCTCGAACAAAAGCCGCAGCCGCCTGAGAA